>JAFUHB010000023.1 GCA_017469085.1 Clostridia bacterium | reverse complement strand
GCCCCCGCTTGCAGGAAAACAGGAAAAGCATATGGAGATACTGTATCAAAACCTCAACCGGTTGGAAAACGCCGGCATCCGTCACGCCCTGCTCCGCGGCACCTGCGACGTGCTGGAGCACAGCGAGCAGGGCATCTTCCTTTATGAACGCGTCGGGCGGGCCCATATGCTGGCGACGGACGAGCCCGCGCTCGGGATCGAGTGGCTCCGCGCGCACGATGCCGAAAAATTTCGGCTGATCGCGGTCAATCAGCCTCAAATTGCCGACTGGCTCGGGGAAAAGATGCCTGCGTCCCGACAAATGCGCTGCTATACCGCGGCCTACCAGCAGCCGGAGCCGCCCGCGCCGGCCGGTGAGCTGCATATCCGCAAGGCCGGCCTCTCCGACCTTCCCCTGGTCCTGAGCCACTATGATCTGGTCGACGAGGACGAGCTGCGGGAGGGACTGCGACGCGGCAACCTGATCATTGGTCAGGAGGAAGATACGCCGGTCGGCTTCATCGGCGAGCACCTGGAGAGCGGCATGGGGATGCTGACCGTCTTTCCCGCCTTCCGTCGACGCGGCTATGCGCAGATTCTGGAGGCCCATCTGATCGCGCGCATCCTTGCGCGCGGCCAGCAGCCCTACTGCCACATCGAGGAGCGCAACGCTCCCTCCCTTGCTCTGCAGCGAAAGCTGGGGCTGGATATCTCCGAGCGCCTGGTTTATTGGGTGTTTTAATAGGACCGGGATTCTTATCATTGCGTCACAGCGCAAACCCTATCTTGCCGCAATATTTCCTTTGACGTTCTGCACTTGAGGAAAAAGGATCGATCATGAAAAGGATTGTCAGTCTGCTGCTTGTTTTCTGTCTCGTTGTCTCAACAGCGTTTGCGGAGGAAGAAAAGCAGTCGTCTCTTTTAGATTCCGTTGGCGGCTGGTTTAGTCAAGCGACTGAGAGCACATCTAACTGGGCATCGCAGGCATGGGAAGATGCATCAGATTGGACGTCTCAGGCGTGGAAAGACACCTCAAATTGGGCTACGCAAGCCTGGGACGATGTATCCGCATGGTCAATTCAGGCTTGGAATGATGTATCTGAATGGACAATTCAAGCCTGGACCGATTCAGCAAAATGGATTTCTCAAAGATGGGACGGCGCCACAACCTGGACCGCAGCCAATTGGGATCACTTTATCGTCTGGTTGACTACTGTGGCAGCGGGTTCCCCATACGCGTGGATAAAGGATGTTGTCCTGGATCACGGCATCTTGGCTTATGACGCATTTGCAAAGGTACGTTCTTTCCTCAATAGCCAACCTTCTATTGAACAAATACGCGAGTCTTATGATGAAGCGCTTTCCGAACTGTCCCTGATCAACGAGGATAAAGACATTCTCTGGGATATGCTGCAACAATGGTCGGAAGAAAAGGGACTATCCATCGACCAAACCGCACAGCTTGCCCTTCCCTTCCTAACACAATTGGTTGTAGCAGGAGAACCCGTTATCGGACCTGATGTCAAGTTTTCCGGTCCGGTGGTCGGTCAATATCTGCTGACAGTATTGGAAGCAATGAAACTAAATTCCACAGACGCGGCAGATATGCGATTAAAGATTCTTCATGCCGCCTTGGAAAGCCTGACTCGGCCAACAATCATCGGAGATACTGAACAAAACACGCTCATCACAGATGACCATTATTATATTGAAAACTTCACTTATGACAATGGGAAGTATCAAATGATTATGATTGCTTCCCGTTTGGACGATACATCACGGTATCCCCTGCTGCATAACCGGACGATTCAGCAGCAGACTGAACAATATTTCAAGAATGCCGAATGTGGAGACGTTGAACAGCTCATCACAAAAAATAGCGCGAAATCCGAAAGCCTCCCTTTTACTTACGCAGCCTCGGAGAGCACTGTTTTTGGCAAAACATTTGCACTTTGGACGGAGAAAAACTGCTACCTTTTCTTCATAGCAACCGACCAGGAATGGCAAAATGAAGAAGTGGACAGTTGGTATGATTCCATCTTGCTGACATCTCCCGATTCCATAACATTTGAAGCTGATATGGAATCAGACGGCGCAGAAATATACCATCAATCGAATTTTTGACGAAGAAAAGTTTACCGTTCCACTGACCGGCCATGGGTGGGCAGCCGAACGCGGGAATAATCTAATCGATAATCTAAAGGGCCTCATCAAGGGACAACATTCGACCGTTGTTGGGGATAATAATTATAAAAATGGCGCAGACCGTGTCACCTACTTTGCTGATGGAACACGGCTGTTGATTCAAACCAAGTACTATTCCACAGCATCGCAAAGCATCTCGGCGTGCTTTGATGAGAACGGTTTTCGATACATTGATCATGTAGATGGCACGCCGATGACAATCGAAGTACCGGCAGACCAGTATGAGACTGCTGTTGGATACATGAAAAACCGAATCGCCAACGGCGAGGTGCCCGGTATAGCCGATGTCGAAAGCGCGGCGGAAATCGTCAAAAAGGGAAGCCTTACCTATCAGCAGGCAAGACATATTGCCAAGGCGGGCACTATTGAATCAATCCTCTATGACTCGGCGCATGCTTGTGTCACAGCCGGAACATCGATGGGAATCAGCGCAGCCATAAGTTTTGCCGTTCAGCTATGGAACGGCGAAGATATTGAAGCCTCTATCAAAGAATCGATCTTGCAGGGGCTTAAAAGCGGCGGTACTTCGTTCATTATCAGCGTGCTCTCCTCGCAGGTCGCAAAGTCCGGTATCAATACTGCCATGATCCCTGCAAGCCGCGTTGTTGTGCATGCGCTTGGCCCGAAGGTTTCTGCTGTAATTGTCAATGCGTTCCGTCCTGCAGGAAGCGCTATTTACGGCGCTGCGGCCATGCAGAGCGCGGCAAAACTGCTGCGCGGCAACACAATCACATCCACCATCACTTTCGTTGTCCTTTCCGCAGGCGATGTAGCCGACATTATTCGGGGAAGAATATCCTGGAAACAGTTGGCGAAAAACGTTTCTGCAACGGCCGCGGGGGTCACGGGAGGCGCCTTGGGATATTTAGGTGGGGCAGCATTGGGAACCGCAATATTTCCTGGCGCAGGCACCGTCGTCGGGATTATCGTATCGGTTGCCGCCGGATGGGGAGCCAATGAAGGGGCCAAGGCCGTAGCAGACATGATTGCTGAAGATGACGCGGACGAGATGATCAGAATAATTGAAAATCGGTTTTCTGAAATTGCGTCGGAATACTTTCTAAACGAAGAAGAAGTAAATCAGGCCGTTGAAAACCTGCAAGCTCTCATAACGGCAGAAATGCTGAAACAAATGTATCAATACAGGGATCACGAAGCCTTCGCGCGGCAATTGATCGAAATGTCCATGGACCCTGTCGTTCAATGCAGACCTTACGTTGAGCTTCCCTCAGAAAACCTGTATTCGGAATACCTGACAGAAGTACTTGAAGCCATTTATCAAGACATCGGTGATGAGACCGTTGATGAATAAGGAGGGACGGACTCGTGGATACAGTGAATCTTCTGCTTCAATACCTAAAAAACAAAAGAGTGATCAATGATATCAATAAAGCGATGGCCGAGACAGCCACCGCCCAAGTTACATTAAAGAAAGAAGACGATTTGTTCATTCGGGATGCCATAACGGGCCTGGGAATCATTCTAAAAGAAGATCTGGAGCATCACTATTATATTACCACCGTGAAAACGGGAACATTTAACAACGTGCTTTCCTATGCTATCATTCAACGAAACGGCAGCAAAGCGAGCATCGCTGTATATGCCCATGAAGGAATCGTTAAGCAAAAGCTGGTTCAAAAGACGATCGGAAGATTATCAGAAATGCTTTGCTGAACAGAAAATAAACTTTCCCTGCATGCAATAACCATTCAATTTCGCCGCCACAGCCTAACGGCTATGATTTTTCTCACAATACAACCGTAAACACCGCGTTTTTTCCCCAATCGCCGCCTGCTGAAATGCGGCCGCCGTGCGCCTCGGCGATGCTCCGCGCAATCGAAAGCCCCAGGCCGCTCCCGGCGGTCTCGCTGTTGTGGGTAGCGTCCTCGCGGAAAAAGCGCTCGAATACCTTTTCCCGGTTTTCCGGGGCGATGCCCTTGCCGGTATTGCTTACCGTGATCACCCGTTTGCCGCCCCGCGCCGTCAGGCTCAGGGCGATTTCGCCATGCTCATCCGAATATTTCAGCGCGTTGCTGAGCAGGATGACAGCCAGCTCCTTGATCATTTCCTCATCCCCAAGATAGGAAATGCCGTCCGGGATCTCCGTTTTCAGGGTGCGCCCGGCCTCAAACACGGTGCTTTCAAAGGGGAGCGCCACCGATAAGAGGGCGTGGCTCAAGTCAAACATTTCCTTTTTCACCTGCCGGTTTCCCCGGTCCATGCGGGCCAGGGCCAGCAGCTCCTGCACCAGGCGATCGCTGCGCGTCACCTCCGAACGGATGTAGCGCAGCCATTCGTTATCCCCGATATCGCTCTCCAGGGCCTCCGCGTTGGCGCTGATGACGGCGAGGGGCGTTTTCAGCTCATGACTGGCGTCCCAAACGAACTGCTTTTGTTTTTCAAAGGCCTCGTCCACGGGGCGGAGCATCCGCCGGATCAGCACGAAAGCTCCCGCGCTGAGCAGCACCCAGGCGATCAGCGCCACCAGCGCCGTAGCCCACAGCACCTTCCGGGCATTGTCCATTTCCAAACGGGCGTCCAGCACGATCAGCTGCTTGCCGTCCTGTCCGTTGGATGTCAGCGAATAATACAGGCTCTCGAGCCGACCGGTCGAGCCCCCCTGGGCGACGACCCGCTTGGCGATCCGCCCGACCTCCTCGTCGTCATACAGGTCCGCCCGGTCGCTGGTCCAGCTCACCAGCTCGCCGTCCTGATCCAGCGTCGCAACATAATAGTTGGATAGGTCCGCCTGCTGCTCTCGGGTGAGGCGAACGTCCCGCTCCCGTCCGGCGTCCCGCGGGCCTGTGCCCACCGTGCCCGAGGGAAGGGGCGGCGGCGTTTCATTGGGATTGGGCGTTCCGATGGCCTCGCCGCGTTCCGGCTTACCACCGCCAAAGGGGCCGCCCGCCACGCCCGGCCGTTGCTCCATCCCGTCGGACGCGGAAAGCGTGCCCGGCCTTACGCCGTTGTTCCGCGCCAGGATATCCAGCGCGGCATAGGCGTCGGCGTCAATATTGCGCAGGTTCATGAAATTGATGGAAAATACGATCCCTGCGGAAATCACCAGCAGCGCCAGGATCACCAGCAGGGTCAAGCGCAGGCGGAGCTTGCGAATCATACCTCTTCCTCCAGCGAATATCCGATTCCCCGGGACGCCCTGATCTTGAGCCCCGAGCCGACGAAGGCCAGCTTTTTGCGCAGGAAGCTTACGTACACCTCAAGGTTATTATATTCAGCCTCGCTGTCGTAGCCCCACACCCGCTCCGTCAGCCGCTCCTTGGGCAAGATCTGCGCGGGATTGCGGAAAAAAACCTCCATCAACTGATATTCCTTGGCGCCCAGTCGGACGGATTGGCCGGTTTTTTCGCAAACGAGCTTTGCCTCCGCCGGCAAAAGCTCCGCGTCCCCAAAGGTCAGCCGCATGACCGGCGCCTCGGATTTACGCCGGGTGATGACCCGCAGGATCTCGATCAGCTCGGCCATCTGAAAGGGCTTGGGCAGATAGTAATCCGCGCCCGCCCGAAGGCCCCGCAGGCGGTCGTCCAGATCCCCCCGCGCGGTCAGCATCACGACCGGCGTCGTCACCTTTTCGGCGCAGCTGCTCCAGCACGGTGAATCCGTCCATGCCGGGCAGCATCACGTCCAATATCACCGCGTCATAAATGCCGGACAGCGCGGCGTCCAGTCCGTCCGGACCGGTATAAACGGCATCCGGCGTAAAATGCTCCGTCCGCAGCACCTTGCATACGGCCGCGGACAGCGCTTTTTCATCCTCTACCAATAAAATTCGCATAGCGCCTTGCTTCTTGCCTCCCCGCCGGTTTTGATCCGCTTCAGTATAAACGGAGACGGAAAAAAACGCAAGGCCGCAAGAGCACGCTTACCCGCTTTGCGGCATATCACGTAACATTCACCTATTCTGAAAAGACTCGGCTAAGGAAGGAAAGGGGAGCGTCGAGGGGGCACACCCTCGACTGAAAATCCGCAGCAGGGACGGAAGCCGTGCCCGCCAGTGGCGGAAAAGCACGGATGGAGTCCCAATGAGCCACAGAGCGCCGCAAGCGACAGCGCAGCAGCGTGACAATGGCGAATTGAGGGCATAGCCCATGCGCGGTGCGAGGACCAAATCGCGCCAGCGATTTGTACCTTGCGCCTTTTCCGCCCTGGGACGGAAGCCGCCGCGCCCAGTGGGCGATGAAGGCGGGTGTAGTCCCAATGAGCAAACGGTTATCTCGCGCGGCAGCGCGATAGAACCGTATTGCGAATTGAGCAGGCCCGAAGGGCCGAGAGGAAAAGGCGTCCAAGGGGTGGCGTTGGCGGGGGAAGGATTCCCCCGCCAAAAGTTACTATGAGGCCGTTAGGCGGAATAGTAACTTTTGTCACAGCTCCACCGTCGGGATGCCCAGCACGCCGGCGGTTTCCTTGAGCGCTTCATAGCAGTCGTCCCACACGAGGACGTAATGGTGCGGGATGCCCATCTTTAGGAGGGCTTCCGCCACCTCGCGGGCGGGATGCTCCATGCGCACGAAGGCCATGCAGCCCCGGGTATTGCGGTCGCGGTCCAGGGCTTCGCCGCGCATCAGCACCAGTTGATACTGACCGCCGTCGTTGTGCAGGCGGGCGATGGTCACTTGCCCCGCCCGCAGCGGCGTCCAGAAGGCCGAGCCCTGCCCGATCAGCGGATGGTTGCACAGCTCCGGATGGTACTTGGGCTCATGCAGGGCGGGCGCTGCGTTGCCACAATGCCAGAAGGTCATGGTGTTGTCGGCCTCGTTCAGATCGATCATATCGGCGATAAAGGGCTTCTTGCCGGTCAGGAGCTGCTCCATCACCTGGGTGATGGCGGCGTCCACATCGCTCTCGCAGCCGACGGTGATCCCTTCCTCCAGCAGCCGCCCGAGCACCGCGCAGGGCTGGATGTGCATCGTCGTCATTTCCGGCCAGCACTTGATGGCCCCAAAATCATAGCCCTGCTCCCGCATGACGCGCTTGATCGCCAGGAAGGAGCGGGAATGCAGCTCCAAGTGGCCCTCGGGCAGGCGGCTGATATCGAAATGCTCCTTCACATAAGCCATGTCCGCCGATACCTCGTCCTCAGGCAGGCGCTTCATTTCGGCGTCCACCGCGCACAGGTCGGTGGAGTTCATGGTCATGCCGAAGGTGCGGCGGATGGCTGCCTCGTCAAAGGTGCTGACGTAGTAATTGGTAGGCCGATAACCGAACAGGCCGATGGACATGCCGTTCATCGCCTTGCGCGCCGCGTATGCCCGAAGCAGGCGGATCACCTTGCCCCCCGCGCGGTCGTCGTCCGGATCACCGTAGATCGGATGGCAGTCGTAGCCCATGCGCCTGAGTGCCGATACATTCATGGTCATGGCGCAGAGAGCGTTGGCCCACAGGCGCTCCTCCCGGTCAAAGGGAGGCTCATGGGGCGCCCAGAGAATCAGAGGCACGCCCATGCGCTGCTTGACGGCCGCGGCGATATCATCCGCCGTGAACGCGCCGTATACCATCACCACCACGTCCACCAGCGCGGCGCGGAAGCCGTCGATCGCCTCATAGGTTTCCTGCGGCGTCGTCATCACATGGTCGGGGATCACCAGATTCATTTCATTCCCCAATTGCTCCCGGAGCCATTCGGCGTAGAGCCGGAGCCTTTTTTCAGGCAGCTCCTGCGGCCAGCGCCCCGACTTGGTCACCAAAAACCCTACATTCAGCTTTTCGCCCCGCATGATATATTCCTCCTTACGCCTTACCTTCCGAGCCCGAAAGGCGGATGATGCGCTTGACGTCCTCCTTGAGGGCGCGCTCGGCAAACTGACTCACCTTCCAGCTGTGGCCCTGGTGATCGGTCTGGAGGCCCTCGGTCAGGTGCTCGATGTATTTCCAGCGGATCTCAGTGCCGAAGTTGATCTTGGCGACGCCCAGCTGAATGGCGTCCCGCACCACGCTGTCCTCCATGCCGGTGCAGCCGTGCAGCACCAGCGGCAGATCGCAGAAGGAGCGGACGCGCTCCAGGATATCCAGGTGGATGTCCGGCTTGCCTTTATAAAAGCCGTGCGCGTTGCCGATGCCGATCGCCAGCGTATCGGGATGGCAAAGGCTCAGGAACTCGCGCACCTCATCCGGGTCGGCCAGGTTCTTGTTTTCCTGCACGACGCCGTTTTCCAGGCGCTGGAGCTCGCCGATCTCGGCCTCCACAGGCACGCCGAAGCACCGCGCCACCTCGACCACCTTTTCCGTGAGCGCCGCGTTTTCCCGGACCGGCTTGGTGGAGCCGTCGATCATCAGGGAGGTAAAGCCCAGCCGCAGCGCCTCCATGCAGATGGGGAAGCCGTCGCCGTGATCCAGGTGGATGGACACGGGCACCGAAACCTTGCCCGCGCACCACTTCGCCACCTGCACGAACCAGTCGTGCCCGCTGTAGGCGCCGGTCGCCACATAGTGCGCCAGGATCACGGGGGAGCGCATTTCCTCCGCCGCCTCACAGATCGCCATAATGATATCATAGTTCCCGCCCTGGGTGTTGATGGCGGGGATGGCGTAGCCTTCGGCGGCCGCGCGGCGCATTTGACTCAGGTTGGTGCAAAGCACTTGAATCTTCCTCCCTTGGGGCCCCTCGGTCTTTGCTGATCCCGGCGGAGCCGGGCCGTTAAGCATTTGACAGGGACCAAATTTGAATGGTATAGTAACAAGGATCAAATCAACGAGGTACAGTCACGATGAACGGGATCCAGCATACGGCCACGCGCAAGGACGTCGCGCGGGAAGCGGGCGTTTCGGAAACGATCGTGTCCTATGTGCTCAATAACAACCGCCCGGTATCCGCCGAGAAGCGCCAGCGCGTGCTGGACGCGGTGCGCAAGCTCAATTACCGGCCCAACGCCATCGCCCGCGCCCTGAAGGGCAAGGGCAACAGCCACATCCTGTTCATCGCCGACAACATCGCCACCGAGTATTTCGCCCGCCTCATCCAGGAGCTGAACGCCATCGCCTATGACCGGGGCTACATCGTATCCCTGATGGAGACGGTCAATTCCGAGGAATTCGTCAGCCGCATCCTGTCCCGCCAGGTGGACGGGGTTGTGATCTCCTCCACCGCGCTGAACGACAGCTATATCCAGGCGCTGATCGACAGCGGGCTGCCGACGGTGCTGCTCATGGTGCGGGATTATGAGGCCCTCACCGGGCGCTTCGCGCGCATCTACACCGGCATCGAGGAGGGCATCGCCGCGGCGGTGGATTACATGCTCAAGGAAAACCGGCAGGAGATCGTTTACGTGGACCGGGTCAGCGCCAACCACCACTTTTCCGACCTTCGGGACCCGCGCTACCGCGGCTTCACCCAGCAGATGAACAAGGCCGGGATCACGCCCCTGTACCGCAATTACATCACCGGCTGCCGCAATATGGACGACCTGTACGCCGCCGTGACCGAATACGTGACCGAGCTGGACGCCGACAGCTTCATCTGCCGCAACGACCGCATCGCCTGCACCGTGCTGCGGGCCGTGCGGGACAGCGGGCGGCAGGTGCCTCGGGACGTGGCCGTGATCGGCTTTGACGATTCGGAGCTCGCCCGCTTTTCCAGCCCCCAGCTCAGCTCCATCCGGCACGACCAGAAGCACATCGCCGCCGCCATCCTAAGCCAGCTCGAGGCGCTGATCGCCGGCAAAAGCCCCAAGGATAAGCGCTATAACACCAAGCTGATTCTCCGGGAAACCACTTGAATCCGCATTCCCGCCGCCGAGGTTGCCCTCGGCGGCTTTTTTCATGCGGAACGTTGAACACATTTGCGGAAAGGATACGGGCTACGAACGCATGAATGAAGCATTACTTGAAAAAAGACTAACTTCCGGGGATTTGAAGGGGCAGAGCCCCTTCAATGAACTCCGCAGGGGTGGCTTTGCCGCCCCGAGGAGAATTTTCGCGAAGGTTAGCTTGCCACCCGAGAGCGAAAATTCATTCCT
>JAFUHB010000257.1 GCA_017469085.1 Clostridia bacterium | reverse complement strand
GAAGTCGGAGCAGCCGTAGGCTCCGCAGTCGGTTCCGAAGTCGGAGCAGCCGTAGGCTCCGCAGTCGGTTCCGAAGTCGGAGCAGCCGTGGGCTCCGAAACGGGAGCGGCAGCCGCTTCTTCGGCGGCGGGCTGCGCGGTCAAACCCTCCTCAGCCATACTGAGGATCGGGGTCAACGCGATGATCAAGGACAGGAACAGTGCAAGAAATCGTTTCATAACGGTCCCTATTTCCACCAATAATACTTATAATATTACGATGCAAATGTTACGAAATGTTTATACATTGGTGAATTTATTATTAAACCGTTATATAATAAAATGATACGGCGCAAAAAAACGGCCCCCAAAGGGAGGCCGACGCTAAACGGAGGGAACGGTATTAATCCCCAAGCACCAATTCGACGGGGCAGTGGTCGGAGCCGAAGATCTCCGCGTGGATCGAGGCGCTTTGCAGGCGGGGGCGCAGGGCCTCGGAGATAATGAAGTAGTCGATGCGCCAGCCGGCGTTGTTTTCCCGCGCGTGGAAGCGGTAGCTCCACCAGGAATAGGCGTCCCGCGCGTCGGGATGCAGGGCGCGGAAGGTGTCGATGTAGCCGCTGCTCAGGAGCACCGTCATTTTTTCGCGCTCCTGGTCGGTAAAGCCGGCGTTCATGCGGTTGGTCTTGGGGTTTTTGATGTCGATCTCCTCGTGGGCCACATTCAGGTCCCCGCAGAGGACGACCGGCTTGCCCAGCCCGTTTAAGTAAGCGAGAAAGGCGTCCTCCCACCGCATCCGGTATTCGAGACGCTTGAGTCCGTCCTGAGAATTGGGGGTGTAGCAGGTGACCAGGTCAAAATCGCCCAGGTCCAGCGTGATCACCCGGCCCTCGTGGTCGAATTCGTCCACGCCGATGCCGTACCGCGCATTCCGGGCGGGGAGCCTGGTAAAGACCGCCGTACCGGAATACCCCTTCTTTTCGGCGGAATGCCAGTATTGCTCGTAGCCGGGCAGGTCCAGGGTCATCTGGCCCTCCTGCATCTTGGTCTCCTGCAGGCAGAAAACGTCGGCGTCCAGCGCCCGGAAGGCGTCCAGGAAGCCCTTGCCCGCGCAGGCGCGAAGGCCGTTCACGTTCCACGAAATCAGCTTCATTTCTGTTCACCTCGTTATTTTGCCGCGGGCCAGGGCACGAAGTCCTGCACGGCGCCCTTCCCCTCCACATAAGGGTTCAGCTTGAGTCGTCCGCAGTCGTTCTGGATCAGCTTCATCACCTTCTCGGCGTCCTCGCCGGATACGAGCACGGGCTGATAATTATTTTCCGGGCTGGTGCCGCTGATGTGGATGGGCCAGATCGTCAGCTGATGGCCGGTGTAAACGTCGTTCTCGAAATACAGGTCAAACTGGGCCACGTACCCTTGGATGACGGACAGCTTTTCATCCACGCCCGTATTGCCGCCAAAGGTAAAGTTGCCGATGGAATACAGGCAGGTGACGCCGTCGGCCACATTGATGCCCTGCGGCACATGGGGATGATTGCCGATGATCAGGTTCGCGCCGTTGGCCTTGCAGATGTTTTCGTATTTGGTCTGCATGGAGGCGTGCTTTTTCTGATACTCGCCGCCGCAGTGGATGGCGGCCACGATCACCTGGCAGCCCGCCTCCTTACAGGCGTCAAAGCAGGCCTTCGCCTCGGCCTGGTGCTTTTTCTCCTGGCCCTTGAAGGCGTAGTAACGGGGATAGAGGCCCACGAAGCCGATCTTGATATTGTCGATCTGGTGGATGTAATAGTGATTGCCGCCGAAGGTCGTCCCGCAGTAGCCGATGCCTTCGGCCTCCAGGGCAGCGACCGTCTTTTCCATGCCCTCGGTGCCATAGTTCTCGGTATGGTTGTTGGCCAGGTTGACCACCTCAACGCTGCCGGCCGTCAGGATTTTGGCGTAATCGGACGGCCCGCGGAACACCAGGCGGGATTTGGAAAAGCCCTTGGTGATGTCGTCGGCCAGCACGTTCTCCAGGTTGACAAAGGTGATGTCGTCCTGCGAAAACATGTCGTACAGCCCGGCAAAGGGATAGGCGTAGCCGTACTGTTCGATATAGGTATCGTAGGAATAAGAGCCCGCGCCCTTTTTGCGCACGCTTTCGCTGCAGCCGATCAGCGCGTCGCCCGTGCAGGACAGCTTAATGACGCGCGTTTCGGCCGAGGCGAGGCCGGCGGTGAGCAGCAGGGCCGCGGTGAGCAGCGCGAAAACCCGTCGTTTCATTCCGAGCATCTCCTTAACATGGGAAAATTGACTTTTACATCTTATCGATTCCGCGCGGCTTTGTCAAATCAGCAGGGAAGGAAAACGGCGTTCGGCGGCGAATTTTAACAATTCAACGTTTTTTTGAAGGGGGTCGGCCGCGGATGCCGCAAAGCCAGGAGTATAAGCCCAATGAGCGGCTGCTGACGCTCGCCGGCGGCCTGATCGGCGAAAAGGAGCGCCTCACGCTGGAGCCTACGCTGATATTAAGCAGGGAGGGGCTGTCCATCGCGCTGCGGGTGGGGCAGGAGCGGCTGTACGCCGTGCGCCAGATCCCGCGGTTTCTGCGCGTGATGGAGACGGGGGAGCCCCTGCGCTTTGGCAAGGGCCTGACGCTGAACGCTGGGGAGATGGGATTTGCTCCGGAGGATGAGGCCCTGCTCGATATCCTGCGGGAATTGGCCGGCGGCCGGACCGGCGACGCTTACTACGCCGAGGCGGGAGATCGGACGATGCTTTTGCCCGGGCTGACCGCCAAGCGGGTGCTCAAGCACCTTTCGGACAGGAGCTTTCGCTTTGTCACGGCGAACTTTGACGTCCGCCAGACGGGGATCGAGACGGAGGAGCTTGACATCATGTGCCGCCTGACGGGCGGACGGAACGCGGTTTTGGCGACCGTTCGGGTGCCGGGGCTTACCCTCCGGCTGACACAGGATTTTTCCTATATTTTTAACGGCAGGCGGGTGCTTCGCCTGCCCGAGCGGCAGCGCGCCTTCCTGGAGGCCGTGCACGCGGACGTCGCGCATGGCGAGGCGCGTTATCTGTACACCGGCGAGGAGGTGCCCGTTTTTCTGAACGAGGCGCTGCCGGCGCTGTACGGCGCGGTGTCCGTTTCCGTGGACGGGGAGCTGGCCGATCAGATGGAGCGGCTGCCCTTCCGCGCGAGCGTTTATCTGGACCGGGAGGACCGGGATATCGCCGCGACGGTGCGCTTCGCCTACGGGGAGCATATCATCGACCCCTTCCGGATCGGCGCGGCGGATCAGACGCTGCTGCTTCGGGACGGGGTGACGCTCGACCAGT
>JAFUHB010000256.1 GCA_017469085.1 Clostridia bacterium | reverse complement strand
GTTTTTGAGAAAAACGGCGTTTCTTATCATTGCGTGGGGGAGGCCATTGACGACCGGGGCGGGCTGACGGTTGTCCTGGACCATGGCGATAAAATGACGCTGACCTCCGGTGAAGTCAGCGTCAGGCCAGAAATATAAGTTTTTAACTGTTTTGCAATATACCGCTGTCCCGGATTTTCAGGACGGCTTTTTTGATTTCCTCCGGCGGCAGCACCAGCGCAAAGCGGACATAGCCTTCGCCCAGCGTCCCAAAGCTGGCTCCGGGCGTACAGATGACGCCCGCCTGCTCGATCAGCTTCAGGCAAAAAGCCATGCTGTCCTGATAGCCTGCGGGGAGCGGGGCCCAGACGAACATGCTCCCTTGATTTTTCGGCATTTTCCAGCCGATCTCGGTCAGGCCGTCGCAGAGGGCGTCCCGACGCTCCTGATAGCGCCTGCATTGCTCGACAACCCGTTCCCTGGGCTCCTGAAGCGCGGCGATGGCCGCCTTTTGAATGGGCAGGAACATCCCAAAGTCGATCTGGCTGCGCAGCTTGCGGAAGGCCTCGATCACGTCCCTTCTGCCGATCAGGAAGCTGATCCGCGCGCCGGTCAGATTAAAGCTCTTGGAAAGGCTGAAAAATTCGACGCCTACGTCTCGAGCGCCCTCGAAGGCCAGGAAGCTGCCGCCGATCTCGCCGTCGAAAATGATATCGCTGTACGCGTTGTCGTGGATCACAACGATGTCGTAGCGCCGGGCAAAATCGATGATTTCCTGGTATACCTCGGGCGTCCCGACGCTGCCGGTCGGGTTGGAGGGGAGCGAGACGATCATGTACTTGGCTTTCTTTGCGATCTCCTCCGGGATAGAACGGACGTCAGGGAGAAAGCTGTTATCGCGCTCCAGCGGATAATACCAGGGGCGCGCGCCGGCAAGCAAGGAGCCCGCCATAAATACCGGATAGCATGGGTTGGGAAGGAGCACTGTGTCGCCCTCGTCGCAGAGCGTCAGGCCGATATGCCCGATGCCCTCCTGGGAGCCGTAGCAGGAGCAGATCATATTGGGGGTAATGGCAACGCCGAAGCGGCGCTGATAATAATCGCAGACCGCGCTCAGCATTTCCGGCGTATCGCGCAGCGCGTACTTCCAGTTGTCGGGATCCATGGCGGCGTCGGCCAGCGTCCGGCGGATTTCCTCTGAGGGAACAAAATCGGGCGTCCCGATGGACAGGTTATATAACGTTTTCCCCTGGTTTTCAAGGGCAAGGCGGCGTTCATTCAAGGCTGCGAACACCTCGTCGCCAAAGCGCTCCATTCTGCTGCTGAATTGCAAAGCGATCCCATCCTTTCAGTCCTTCTGCCAGCCGATTATAGCATAGGCCCCTACCTTAAGAAAAGCGAAAAACCAAGGAGGAACAATCTTGAAAAGGCTATGACAGCCCACTCTTATTAATGAAAACGTACTGGAACCATCATTGACATGATAATGATAATTAAATATAATAAACCTGTAACTGTTAGTAGCAGTTATCAACACAATATTTGAGGAGGAGACTGTATGAAAAAACTGCTGTCTGTCCTGCTGGTTGCCGTCATGGTGATCAGCACCCTGTCCATCGCTGTGGCTGAATTGCCTGCTGATGGCGTCTACACCGGCAGCGGCGCCGGTTTGAATGGCGCTGTCAAGGTGGAAGTGACTGTGGCCGATGGCAAACTGACCGACGTTAAGGTTGTGGAGCACTCTGAGACTCCTGGGATCAGCGATCCCGCGATCGCGCAGCTGCCCCAGGCGATCGTAGACGCGCAGAGTGCCGATGTGGATGTCGTGGCCGGAGCCACCTTCACGTCCAACGGTATTAAGGAAGCTGTGAAGGCCGCGCTTGGCGAAAGCGAAGCCGAGGACGCCGGGATCCCCTTTGAGCAGGCGGATATCCTGGTGCTGGGCGCCGGTATGGCCGGTATCGTTACTGCGACCCGCGCTGCGCAGCTGGGCCTGAACGTGCTGGTGCTGGAAGCAAATGCCTCCGTTGGCGGTTCCGCGATGGTCGCCGGCGGCACGCTGCTGGGCGCTGGCACCCGGATGCAGGCGGAAGCCGGAATCGTGGATGATCCTGCGCTGTGCTTTGCCGATTTCGTGCGTCTGGGCGGCGCTGGCACCTTTAATGAGGAGCTGGGCCGTGAATTCTCCGCCATCAGCGGTGCTGCTGTGGACTGGCTGGATGATCTGGGCGCTGATTTCGGTGACCGCGTGCCCTACTTCGGCGTTTATCAGCCGCTGAACCTGGCCCGTAACTATTCCGGCAATGGCGGCGCGAAGGCCTTTATTGCCGCGCTGACTGCCGAGCTGGACAATTATATCGGCAAGAACGCCTATATCAGCCTGAATACCCGCGTCACCGGCCTGCTGACCGATGAGACCGGCGCTGTGATCGGCGCGAAGGCGGTCCTGGCTGATGGCACCGAAGCCGAATTTAAGGCTCCCGCTACTGTAGTAGCGACCGGCGGCTACGGCGGCAACAAAGAGCTGCTGACCACCTACAATTTCACCAACGTGCTGACCACTTCTCCCGCCTGCGTGACCGGCGACGGTTATTTCTGGCTGCAGGACCTGAACGCCGCGCTGACCAACATGGACTTCTGCACCTCCTACGCCGGCGGTATCGAAACCAATCCTGATAACTTCCGTGATTTCGCCTATTTCAACACGCAGACCGGCGCGCTATGGATC
>JAFUHB010000255.1 GCA_017469085.1 Clostridia bacterium | reverse complement strand
GGCGAGGAAATCGCCGCCGTTCACGCGCCCTGCCGGGCCGCCGTCGTGACGGACTCAAACGTAGCGCCGCTTTACGCCGACCGCGTGGAGACGGCGCTTCGGGCTGCGGGCTTTGATTTTGACCTGACGGTCATTCCGGCTGGTGAAGAGCATAAAAACATCGAGAGCTTTTACTTAATCCAGCGGCATTGGGCGCAGATCGGCCTGACAAGGTCCGACCTGGCGGTGGCGCTGGGCGGAGGGGTGATCGGGGACCTGTGCGGCTTTTCCGCGGCAGCGTACCAGCGGGGCATTCCGTTCGTGCAGGCGCCCACGACGCTGTTGAGCGCTGTGGACGCGTCGGTGGGTGGAAAGACGGCCATCGATCTGCCGGAAGGCAAGAACATGGTCGGCGCGTTCCATCAGCCGCTCAGGGTGCTGTGCGATACATCCGCCTTTTCTACGCTTCCCGAGGCGCGCTGGCAGGACGGCGCAGCGGAGATGATCAAGCACGCCGTCATCGCGGATCAGGCGCTTTTTACCCTGATGGCGTCCGGGGCCTGGCGTGGCAAAACGGAGGACGCGGTGGCCCAGAACGTGAATATCAAGCGTTCCTTCGTTGTGGGGGACGAAAAGGACAAGGGGAAGCGGCAGCTCCTGAATTTCGGGCATACGATCGGTCACGCCATCGAGCACCTGAGCGGATACAAGCTGATGCATGGGCAGGGCGTCGCGATCGGTATGGCGTGCGAAACGCGGGCCGCGCGCAAAATGGGGCTGACTTCTTTGCATGAAAGCGAGATCATGGAAGCGCTTTCACAAAACGGGCTGCCGGTCAGCACGGATTTCCCTGTCGAAGAAATTATTCGGGTCGTTTCGCATGACAAAAAAAGGCAAAACCGGTATATTAGCGTGATCGTGCCGGAGAAAATCGGGGCCGCCCGGCTCCATCAGCTTGCTCCCGATGAGATCCGGGATTATGTGACGCTGGGGATTTCGGCATGAAAAACGCTTTGATCTATCCCTTTTCCGCGGCGGGCCGCGTTTGCGCACCGCCCTCCAAATCCGCCGCGCATCGGCTGCTGATTTGCTCCGCGCTGGCTGATCGGGAGACCGAGTTGATTTTGCCGCGGACCAATGATGATATCGAGGCGACGATCCGCTGTCTGAGGGCGCTCGGAGCGAACATTGAACGGAGCGGTGGGAAACTGAAGGTATTCCCCATTCAGCCTACTGAGGTAGGTGCCCTGCCCGAGCTGGACTGCGGCGAAAGCGGCTCGACGCTGCGCTTCCTTTTGCCGGTGGCTGCGGCCCTGCGGGGCGCGCGCTTCAGCGGCCGGGGGAGGCTTCCCGAAAGGCCGATGGACGCGCTGACCGGGGAATTGCGCCGTCACGGCTCACAAATCGACCGGGACAGGCTGCCGATCACCGTGCAAAAGGGACTGACAGGCGGCGTTTATACGCTGCCGGGTAATGTGAGCTCCCAATATTTCACCGGCCTTTTGTTTGCCTCCGTACTGACCGGGGGGATGGAGATCCGGGCCGAAGGAGAGCTGCAGTCGATCGATTACATCCGCATGACGGTCGACGCGATGGCCGCGTTCGGAGTACGGATCCGAGTCATGGACAATGTATTATTCGTCGACCCGGGCCAAGCGTATCGTTCGCCCGGTCGCTGCGCGGTCGAGGGAGATTGGTCCTCCGCCGCCTTTCCGCTTTGCCTGGGAGCGTTGACCGGTTCAGCGGTCTTAACCGGCCTTTTGCCCAACAGCGCGCAGGGGGATAAGCGGATATTGCCGCTGCTCGAACGCATTGGCGCTCGGGTGAAGGCCGAAAACAATCAGGTGACTGTGACCGCCGGAGCCAAACTCCGCGCGATCGAGGAGGATGTTTCGGACATCCCCGACCTGGTGCCCGTACTGGCCGCTGTGCTGATGCACGCCGAGGGGCGGTCAAGGCTTTACCACGCGGAGCGGCTGCGGCTAAAAGAGAGCGACCGGCTGGAAACGACCCGGCGGATGATCCTGGATCTGGGCGGGGAGGCTCAGATCCAGGGAGACGATCTGATCATCGTCGGGAAGCCCCATTGCCCGGGCGGGACCGTGGACGGAGCGGGGGACCATCGCATCGTGATGGCGGCCGCTGTGGCCGCAGCCCGCTGCGCGGGAGACAGCGTGATTCAGGGAGCAGGGGCTGTCGATAAATCATATCCCGATTTCTTTGAGGATTATCAGACGCTGGGAGGAATCGCTCATGTCGTCGACATACGGTAACAGGATCAGATTCTCGATTTTCGGCCAGTCTCACGGGGAAAAGATCGGCTGTGTAATCGACGGGCTTCCTGCGGGAGAAGCGGTGGACCTGGAAGCGCTGTATCGCTTCATGGCGCGTCGCGCTCCCGGGAAAAGGCTGACGACGCAGCGTCGTGAAACAGACCGGCCTTATGTGTTGTCCGGCCTGTTTGAGGGCAGGACCTGCGGTGCGCCGCTGTGCGTCCTGATCGACAATCAGGATACCCATTCCGCCGATTATGATCGTCTACGGGATGTGCCCCGTCCGGGCCACGCCGATTATCCGGCGTTCGTCAAATGGCACGGCTATCAGGACCATCGGGGCGGCGGGCACTTCAGCGCCCGGCTGACCGCTCCCTTATGCGCCGCCGGCGGCATCCTGATGCAGATGTACGAGCGGCGGGGGATCCGCATCGGCGCCCACCTGTATTCGGTAGGAGCCGCGCAGGACCTGGCCTTTGATCCTGTAAACGTAACGCCCGAGGACCTATGCGCCGTGGGCGATGATTTCCCTACCTTATCGGCGGAGCGGGGGATGCAAATGCAGGCAGTCGTGGAGGAAGCGCGGCGCAACGGGGATTCCGTCGGCGGGATCGTGGAATGCGCCGTGCTCGGTTTGCCGGTCGGGCTGGGCGGTCCCATTTTTGACGGCCTGGAGAACGCGATCGCCCACGCGGTTTTCGCGGTTCCCGCGGTCAAGGGCATTGAATTTGGGGAGGGCTTTCACGCGGCCCGGCTCAAGGGCAGTGAAAACAATGACCCGTACTGGATGGAGGGCGACACGATCAGCCTGACCAGCAATCATGCGGGCGGGATCCTGGGCGGCCTTTCCAATGGCATGCCGCTGATTTTCCGGGCGGCGTTCAAGCCTACTCCTTCCATCGCGATGGAGCAGGCGTCCGTCAGCCTTCGGGACCGGCGGGACGAACGCCTGTCGATCACCGGCCGTCACGACCCTTGCGTGGCGATCCGCGCTGTGCCCTGCGTCGAGGCTGCGGCCGCCCTTGCCCTGGCCGACTTTTGTTTGCCGAACGATTAATACCGTTTTAGAAGGAGAACAGTATAAGAACGGAGGTTATCGAATGGAATTAAAGGATATCCGGGAGCGGATCACGGCTATCGACGATCAGCTTCTGCCCCTGTTCCTGGATCGGATGGAGCTGGCGCGCCAGGTGGCGGAAAGCAAGCGCATTTCCGGAAAGCCCATCTACGACGCGGCGCGGGAACGCCAGATCCTGTCTGACGTCACCAAACGCTCCGGCGATATGGACGAATACGCCAGGCTCTTTTTCAGCAATCTGATGGAGATTTCCCGTTCTTATCAGACGCAGCTGCTGAGCGGAACGGAGGACGCTGTCCTTCCGCCTCCGGCCGGGGAGGCCTTTCCGCACGCGGCCTCCGTTGCCTGCCAGGGGCTCGAGGGCGCGTATTCGCAGGCGGCTGCCGATAAAGCGTTCCGATTCGCCGATATCCTGTTCTTTAAGACCTTCGACGGCGTATTCCAGGCGGTGGAAAAGGGGATGTGTCGCTTCGGCGTGCTCCCCATCGAAAACAGCGCCCACGGCTCGGTGGCCAAGGTGTACGACCTGATGCAGACCCACCAGTTTTCCATCGTGCGGGCCGTGAAGCTTCATATCGATCATCATTTGCTCGCTCCAAAGGGCACCCGGCTGGAGGATATCCGGGCGGTGATTTCGCACGAACAGGCAATCGGACAATGCAGCGCTTTCCTGGATGGGCTCAAGGATGTCGAGATCCGCTTCTGCGAAAATACGGCGATCGCTGCCCAGACCGTCGCGGAGAGCAAGGAGCCGGGTCTCGCCGCGATATCCTCCTCCGCCTGCGCGGCGCAGTATAATTTGGTCAATCTGAAAAGCCATATCCAGAATACCGATAACAATTACACCCGCTTCATCATCATCGAAAAAACGCCCAAGGTATATCCGGGCTCCAACAAGATCTCTCTGATGTTCAGCCTGCCCAATACGCCGGGATCGCTGGGCAAGATCATGTCGCGCTTCTCGTGCAGCAGCCTGAACCTGTCCAAGCTGGAATCCAGGCCGGTTGAGGGGACCGATTTTCATTATGTATTTTATGCGGACCTGGAGGCCTCTGTGGAGGAACCGGCGGTCCGCAGGCTGATGAGCAGCCTGGCGCACGAGCTGCCCCTGTTTGTTTTCCTTGGCGCTTATCAGGAGGTTTGAATGAGCTACTATCTGATCGGCTGTCCGCTGGGCCACAGCTTTTCTCCGGAAATCCATGCGGCGCTGGGCATCAAGGATTATCGGCTTCGGGAGCTTTCCCCGGAGGATTTGCCCGGATTCCTGAAGCAGGGACAATTTGAGGGGCTGAACGTCACCATTCCGTATAAGGGCGCTGTGATTCCTTATCTGACTGAAATGTCGGAAACGGCGCGTCAGATCGGCGCGGTCAATACGATCGTCAGGACGGCGGACGGCGGATTATACGGCGATAATACGGACGCCGCCGGCTTTCGCAAGCTGGCGCGGGAAACGGGCGTTGATTTTCAGGGGAAGCGCGTGCTGATCCTTGGAACGGGCGGCACGTCGCGCACGGTGTCCTATGTCGCAAGGACGGAGGGGGCCGCGGATGTGCGCCATGTTTCCCGCGGCGGACCGATCGACTATGAGAACGTATACGAGCTTTGCCCGGATGCAGAGGTGCTTGTCAATACGACGCCGGTTGGTATGTATCCGGATTGCTTTTCCAGCCGGATCGACCTGACGCGCTTCCCCGAGCTGACGGGGGTGCTGGACGTGGTTTATAACCCGCTCATGACGCCGCTGGTACGTCAGGCAAAGGCTTTGGGGCTCCCGGCCGCGAACGGGCTGCTGATGCTGGTCGAGCAGGCGCGCGCCGCCCAGGAGCTGTTCCTGGGCCGTCAGATCCCCGAGCAGGTGATGCGCAGGGCGTTCAGCGGCTTGCTGGCCTCCCGCTCCAACCTGATTTTGATTGGGATGCCGGGCAGCGGCAAAACGACGATCGGCCGTCTGACGGCGGAGCTGATGCAAAGGCAATTCCTGGACGCGGACGCCGCGCTGGTCGAAAAGACCGGCATGGAAATCCCTGAGATTTTCGAGCGCTACGGCGAGGAGGGCTTCCGGGAAAGGGAGGAAGAAACGGTGGCCGAGCTCTGCGCAAAGGGCGGCAGAGTGATCGCGATGGGCGGCGGCGCCGTCCTTCGGGAACGCAACCGTCACGCCATGCGCATGAACGGCAGGGTGTATCTGATCGATCGTCCCCTTCAGCAGCTGGATCGCGCGGGAAGGCCGCTTTCCAGCTCCACGCAGGTGCTCGAAAAAATGAAGGAAACAAGGATGCCCTATTACCTGGAAACAGCGGACGTACAGATGGACAACGTGGCCGAGCCCGGCGACGTGGCAATGAAGATCGCGGAGGAATTTCATGAATATTTTGGTGATTAACGGCCCGAATCTGAATATGCTCGGGATCCGGGAGCCTGGGATCTACGGCAAGGAAGATTTCTCTGCGCTGGAGGCCTATATCCGCCGCTGCGCCGAGGAAATGGATATCACGGTGGAGCTGTTCCAATCCAATCACGAGGGCGCTATCGTCGATAAAATCCAGGAGGCCCTTGGGCGTATGGACGGGATCCTGATCAATCCGGCCGCTTATACGCATACCTCCGTCGCCATCCTGGACGCGCTGAAGGCCGTGGCGCTTCCGACGGCGGAGGTGCATCTGTCCGATATCTCGGTCAGGGAAGAATTCCGCAGGTTTTCTTATGTATCCCTTTATGCGGGAAAAACGATCTATGGAAAGGGCTTCTTAGGATACCGGGAGGGTCTTTCCTGGTTGTGCGACCAGCTTCTGCCTGAATAAGGAATACGTTATGTGGGATATTTTTGACGCCAAGGGAAAGCGGCTTCGCACGGCCAACGAGGATATTGGCGCGCTTTCGCCAGGCGAATACCATATGACGGGCGCGCTGGCCCTGATGGACGGCGCGGGCCGTTACCTGGTCGTCCGGGACGAAAAGGAGAACCAGGGCTTCTTAAGCTTTGACGTGCCGGAGGGAAAAAACAGCCTGAATCATTGCGTAGAGCTCCTTCAAACGCTTGGAGCTGAGGATTTCAGCCCCGTGCGCCTCCGGATGCTGGACCACCAGCTGATCGAGGAATTACGCGCCGCCGTGACGGTGTTCTGGGCGGAGGCAGAGCCTAAGGACGCGGAAAGACTGTCCGCGCTGGGCGAATGGCTGCTGCCCGAGGATATCCTTTCCTCCGTCGATATGATCCAGGGCCTTTCCCGGCAGCTGCGCTTTTCGGCCGTGGAAAAGCGGCTTTCCAGGCTGAGCGGTGAAAAGCGGGTGCCTCGCGGCATGTATCGCGATCGGCAGGGCAATGAATTTGAGGTAATGGGGATCGCCGTGCATACGGAAAGCGGCGCGCCGCTGGTCATTTACCAAGGCAGGCGCGGGGGAGGACTGCTTGCCCAGCCCGTTGTCAAATGGATGAAGCCCGTTCGCACGGCCGACGGCGAACAGCCGCGGTATGCGCCTGAACGGGAATAAAGCCAAACATGCTGTATCATCAGCGGGATTTTGACGCGCTCCGATTTGCCAGTTGAAAAATCCCGATTTATCATGTATACTGAATTGGGCCTTATGGTTTTGTTTAAAGGAGGTCGGTTGAGATGGAATGTAAGATCAAGAACGAGATCGGGACGATCTATATCTCCGAGGATGTGCTGACCAAGGTCGTCGGTTTTTCCGCGCTCGAATGTTACGGCATCGTGGCCATGTCCTCCAAGCGCGCCAAGGACGGCATTGTGGAGTGGCTGGGGCGTGAAAACCTGAGCAAGGGCGTACAGGTGCGGATGGTTGACAATCAGCTGGATGTCGATCTGTATATCGTCGTTGAATACGGCGTTTCTGTGGCCGAGGTATGCAAGACGATCGTTGAGGTCGTCAAATATAAGCTCGAAAGCATGACGGGCGTCAAGGTACGCGGAATCAATATTTCCGTAGAGGGGATCCGGGTTTGATCAGCCGCCCGGGTTTTTCCTCTTCCCTCGGGAAAAGGAATGGCCGACTGGCTGTATCCGAATGATTGGAGGAGTTTTCGGTTGATACAGGTTACTGCGATCGACGGCCTGATGCTACGGGAAATGGTTCTCGCGGGCACGGCCTTACTGGAAAGAAACCGGGAAAAGGTGGACGCGCTGAACGTGTTCCCTGTACCGGATGGCGATACGGGCACGAATATGTCCCTGACGATGGCCTCGGCGGTGCGCGAAATCAACGCGAAGGAATATATCCTCGCTTCCGAGGCTGCCGCCGCGCTGGCCAAGGGCGCGCTGCGGGGCGCGCGCGGCAACAGCGGCGTGATCACCAGTCAGCTTTACCGCGGTTTTTCCAAAGCGCTGGACGGGGTGGATAAAATCACACCGACTCAATTTGCCGCCGCCCTCAAGCAGGGAGCCGACACCGCCTATAAGGCCGTCATGCGGCCCAAGGAAGGTACGATCCTGACGGTGGCGCGTGTGATTGCCGAGGAAGCCGTCAAGCAGGCGGAGGCCGATCCGGATAATTACGATGCTCTTTTTGAAACCATCCTGACCGCAGGCGAGGCGATCCTGGAGCGGACCCCTGATATGCTGCCTATTTTGAAGCAGGCCGGCGTCGTGGATGCCGGAGGCCGGGGGCTTTTGCTCATTTACACCGGTTATGCCGCCGCCCTGCGCGGAGAGCGGATCGAGGATCCCGCGGAGGCCGAGACAGCCGCAGGCCCTGCGCAGGCGGAAGCCGAGGCGGAAAAAGAGCCGGAGGACCTGAAGTTCACCTATTCCGTCCGGTATTCGGTGGTCAACGTCAGCAAAAAGGCCGTTCAGCAGGATGTCGATCTTCTGCGCCGTCAGCTGAACCGGATCGGCGATTATCTTAAGATCAGCGGCGATCTGAAGCAGCTGAGCGTGTCGGTCCATACCAATGATCCCGGCAAGGCGTTGCAGTGCGGCCAGATCCTGGGCGACCTGAACGACCTGGAAATCCGGAACATGGTGGAGGAACGCAAGGCGAAGGAAGCCGCTGCCCCGCAGGAAGCCGATCCTCCCGCGGAGCGGAAGCCTTACGGCATGGTAGCCGTTTCTCTGGGCGAGGGCTTCTCCCGGATATTCCGCGATCTTGCGGTCGACGTGATTGTCGAGGGCGGGCAGACCATGAACCCCTCGATCGAGGACCTGCAAAAGGCGGTCCAAAGCGTCAACGCCGACACGGTATTCGTATTTCCGAACAATGGGAACGTCATCCTGGCCGCCCAACAGGCCGCTGAGCTTTGCGACAACCAGGTGCTCGTCGTGCCGACCAAGAACGTGGCCATGGGGATCGCTGCAGCGGTGGCCTTTACCCCCGATATCTCCGCCGAGGAAAACGAGGAGCGGATGAACGAGGCCGCGCAAAAGGTTCGCACCGGCACCATCACCTTTGCCGTGAGAGACAGCGATTTTGAGGCCCTCCATATCAACCAGGGGGACGTGATCGGCCTGCACAACGGCAAGGTCAGCGTGACCGGCTCCAGCATCCCAGACGTCGCGCTTTCCCTGATGAAGGATATCGTGACCGAGGAGGACAGCCTGATCACCCTCTATTACGGCATCGATACCCCCGAGCAGGACGCGCAGGCGCTGGCGGAGCAATTGGCGGAGCGTTATCCCGATTGCGACGTCGACATTCAAAATGGCGGGCAGCCGCTGTATTATTACCTGATCGCCGTCGAATAAACGATCGTCAGCTTTTATAAGGCTCTGTGTGATAACATATATTTACACAGAGCTTTTTCATGAGGGAGGCACTATGGCCCGCTATCAACAAGTGATTTTTGACCTGGACGGCACGCTGACGGACTCGGCCCCGGGAATCATCGCCAGCATCAAGTACGCGCTGAAAGAGACGGGGCGGCCCATACCGGATGAAGCGCTGCTTAGGCGCTTCATCGGCCCGCCGCTGGCGGAAAGCTTTATCAAATGGTGCGGCATGAGCGTAGAGGACGCGATCGCCGCGACGATACCGTTCAAAAAACGTTACAACACGATCGGCTGGCAGGAAAACCGGGTTTTCCCTGGGATTCGCCCCCTTTTGCAGGCTCTCAAGGCGGAGGGCTGCTATCTCGCGGTCGCGACAGGCAAGCCCCAGGACATCGCCTGCCAGGTGCTGGAGCATTTTGATCTGCTCAAGTATTTTGACGCCGTCGCCGGGCCCAATGATGAAGAACTGCACGCGGATAAGGGCGCTTTGGTCCGCCGGGTGCTTCGCCAAAGCCAGAGCGCGGCCATGGTCGGCGATACCCCCTCGGATGTTCTGGGCGGCCACGCGAACGGGATCTCCGGGATCGCCGTGCGATACGGGTACGGCGTGCCGACGGAGTTGGCGGCCGTTAGCCCGGACGCGGTCGCGGATACTGTGGCGGAGCTTCAGCGCGTCCTCCTGGACCGGGAAGTCGTTGGACGGGGCGTTTTCCTTTCGATCGAGGGCCTGGACGGCTGCGGCAAGACGACGCAGCGAGGCGTCATGCAGGAAATCATGACGGATTTTGGCTTTGAGGTAAGGCTGACGCGGGAGCCCGGCGGCTGCGAGCTGTCCGAAAAGATCCGCGAGCTGCTGCTGAATAAAAATAACACCCAGATGACCGATACGACGGAAGCGCTTTTATACGCCGCATCCCGCGCGCAGCATGTGCGGGAGGTCATCCGGCCCGAGCTTGCTTTGGGACATGCCGTGCTCAGCGATCGCTTTGTGGATTCCTCCCTCGCTTATCAGGGAGGCGGGCGCGAATTGGGCGTGGAAACCGTATGGCAGTACAACGAGGCCGCCGTCGGCGATTGCATGCCGGATATCACGGTATACCTCGATATCGATTTTGAAACCTCCCTTCGCAGGCGCTTCAGCGCCTCCGATCCCGACCGTATGGAGCGGCAGGGCGCCGATTTCTTCCGTCGGTCGGAGCTTGCTTTTGCTGCGCTTACCAAGCGGTATCCCGAGCGTTTCCTGGTCGTTGACGGTCGAAGGAGCAGGGAGGAGATCGCCGACGAGCTTCGGGCGCGTCTGCCGGAGCGGCTGAAAGGAAAGGGCCTGATCTGATGCGCATTGCCGTTGGTATGTCGGGGGGCGTAGATTCCTCGGTCGCCGCTTACCTGCTCAAGCGGCAGGGGCATGAGGTGATCGGCGTCTTCATGAACAACTGGGACGAGCAGGATGAAAACGGCGTTTGCACGGCGCGGACGGATTGGCGGGACGTGCAGGACGTCTGCGATCTGCTGGATATCCCGTATTACGCGGTCGACTTTTCCAAAGAGTACATGGAAAATGTGTTCCAGGAGTTCCTGAGCGAATACGCCGCCGGTCGGACGCCCAATCCCGACGTGCTTTGCAACCGCGAAATCAAATTCAAGGCATTTCTGGATTACGCGAAGCAGATGGGAGCGGACCGGATGGCGACGGGTCATTTTGTCCGGACCGACGATGAAGGGAATCTGCTGAAGGGAGCGGATCCTGCGAAGGATCAAAGCTACTTTCTGTACATGGTACACAGGGAGCAACTGCGTTACAGCCTTTTCCCGGTAGGGGGTATGACAAAAGGCGAGGTGCGGGAGATTGCCCGCGACGCCAAGATCCCCGTCAGTGAAAAAAAGGATTCGACAGGCATCTGCTTTATCGGCGAGCGGAATTTCAAGCGCTTCCTGTCCACCTATCTGCCGGCCCAGCCCGGCGATATTGTGCTGTCAAACGGCGAGGTCGTCGGCCGACACGATGGGCTCATGTATTATACGCTGGGCCAGCGTCGGGGCCTTGGGATCGGCGGTCGTGGAGACGGCAGGCGGTTTTTCGTGATCGAGAAGGACCTCAAAAACAATCGCCTGGTAGTGGCGCAGGGGGACGATGATCCTCGGCTTTATTCCGATGGATGCGTTTGCGGCGATATCACCTTTGTCGGCGGCCCGATTCCCGAGGGCATCCCGGTCCCGCTGACGGTCAAGCTGCGCTACCGGCAGGCGGACCAGCCCTGCGTCGCGACGCTCGTGGGCTCGCGGCTTTTGTTGCGCTTTGAAAAGCCCCAGCGAGCCGTCACGCCGGGTCAAAGCGCCGTGCTGTACGACGGCGAAAAATGCCTGGGCGGCGGCATCATCGAAAGCCTCATGTAAGAAAGGTATTAATGCGCAGATACATCCTATGGCAGTCGGCTTCGTTTGTTAAATCTTAGCGAATCACTGTACGGACGAAATGATGTATGCTATAA
This sequence comes from Clostridia bacterium, assembly GCA_017469085.1. Lineage (GTDB taxonomy): Bacteria > Bacillota > Clostridia > Christensenellales > Aristaeellaceae > UBA4246. The sequence continues at coordinate 21,881 of JAFUHB010000255.1, read as the reverse complement.
TGATAAACGGATATCTGTGATATCCGGGGAGGAAAGGATGCTCCGTTATCCCCTGATTCTCGCTTCGGAATCTCCGAGGCGCTCCGACCTGCTGCGTCAGGTCGGCTTGAAGTTTGTCGTGGAAAAGTCCGAGGCCGAAGAGCTCCAGGAGGGCCTGCCGCTCGAAATCGTGTGTGAAAACGCGAAAAGGAAGGCGGAGCATGTGTTTGCGTCCCATCCGCAGAGCATCGTGCTGGGCGCGGACACGGTGGTCGCGCTTCAGGACGCCGTTTTCGGAAAGCCTCGGGACGATGAGGACGCGCGGCGGATGCTTCGGGTCTTAAGCGGGGCATGGCACGAGGTTTATACGGGCGTCACGGTCTGTTCGCCGAACGGGACGATCACCCGTGCCGATCGGACCCGCGTGCACATGGTCTCGTTGTCGGATGAAGAAATCGACGCGTATATCCAGACCGGCGAACCCTTTGGGAAAGCTGGCGCCTACGCGATCCAGGGAATCGCCGGGCAACTGATCGACAGGATCGAGGGGAGCGCCTCCAATGTGATCGGCCTGCCGCTGAGCATGGTTCGGGACGTTTTTGCGGAGCTTAAGGTTTAACCAACAAGACAGAGAATGGATGAAGATAGATGGCAATCGTCGCACCGGATATCGGGATTGATCTTGGCACCTCCAATACGGTCGTCTGCGTTCGAAAAAAGGGCATCGTCTTGAGCGAGCCCACTGTTTTGGTGGTGGAAAACGGTGGGAAGCACGCGGTCCGCGCGATCGGCGCTGAGGCCTACGACCTGATGGGCAGGACGACGAACCAGTTTACCGACGTACACCCGATGGCGGACGGCGTCATTCGTGATTATGAAATGGCGCTGGCCCTGATCCAATTTTTTATCCGGAAGGCGATCGGCGTTTCCCATCTGGTCAAGCCCAGGGCCGTGATTACGATCCCGGGACGCATGACGCCGATCGAGCGCCGGGTGATCCGTCAGGCTGCTCTGAACGCCGGCGTTCGGAAAAACGGCCTGAACCTGGTCGAAAAATCCTTTGCCGCCGCCCTGGGCAGCGGGCTCCCCGTTTCGGAGCCGATCGGCAACATGGTTGTCGATGTTGGCGGAGGCACTACCGAGGTCGCGGTGATCTCCGTCAACGGCATCGTGATCTCCCGCTCCGTCCGCATCGGCGGCGTCAAGATGAACGAGGCGATCACGGCCTACATCAAGAAGGATTTTAATATGCTGATCACCGACCGGATCGCCGAGGAGGTCAAGATGGACCTGGGCGCGGCGCTGCCCCTCAAGGAGGAGCGGCACGCCACGGTGCGCGGCAAGGATATGATCACCGACCTGCCCCAGATCGCCGAAATATCGACCTCCAAGATCTACGAGGCGCTGAGGCCGATCTGCGAGGCGATCCTGGCCGCTATCCAGTTTGTGCTCAGCAAAACCCCGCCGGAGCTTTGCGGGGACATCATCAAGAACGGTATTCATCTGACAGGCGGCGGCGCTATGCTGTTTGGCCTGGATCAGTATATTGCGTCCGGGCTGGGCATCAAGGTACTCCTGGCCAAGGATCCGCTGACCTGCTCCGCCATGGGCGTCAGCCAGCTGGCGGACAATTACGAACTGCTTCACCGTTTGGCCGGCAACACCTTCCAGCAGAGCGAGACGGAGGAATAAAACGGCATGGCGAAACCGAAAACAAAAAAGGAAAGGAAGGCACGCTCCAAGCACAGCTTTGCGAGAAACCTGATGATGGTCAGCGGCGCGACGCTGCTGGTGCTGATCGTCACGGTCATGCTGCTGGGCAACTTTTTTGATCATCCGGCGCTCAAGCAGCCTGGAAAAATCATTTCCGGCATCGTCAATCCCATCCAAACCTTTTTTTCCGATTCCACCAATGTTGTGGCCAATTATTTCCGTTCGCTCAAGTATCGCAGCAATCTGGAATACGAATATGAGCAGCTGCTGATCAAGGTCGAGGAGCTTCAGGATGCCAGCATGCTGGCCAATGAGTACGCGGCGCGCTTGAGCGCATACGATGACCTGGAAATTGAAAGCAGCGCTCATTTGGAAATGAACCCGATCACCGCCACGGTGATCGGCCATGATACCGGCAACTACTTTTCTACCCTCGATCTGAACCGCGGCGCCAATGACGGCGTGACCGACTATATGGCGGTCGTGTACAGCGGAGGGTTGGTCGGCTATACCTACGACGTTACCGCGACCACCTGCAAGGTCGCGACCATCATCGACAGCGATACCACGATCCCCGCGCTCATGGAATCGACCCGGGACCAGGGCTCTGTCAAGGGCACCTACGGGATCAATGGGGAAGCGTCCTGCCGGATGTATTATCTGCCTGAAAATCATTTGCCGCGCACCGGGGATACCGTGGTCACCTCGGGCGTCGGCATGGCGTTCCCTAAAGGAATCCCGATCGGGACCGTGCGCGAAAGCACGCGCGGCATGGAGGACAACAAGCAGTATGTTGTGATCCAGCCCATCGTGGATTTTCAGCACCTGGAATATGTGATCATTTATCGCTATATTCCCTCCTATGCGGAAACCGCTCAGCTCAGCGAGGTGACGATATCCGCAACGCTGGTGCCGCTTGCGACGGCGCGCCCTCTGCCTACCTTCGCCGTCGGCGTCGGAACCAGCTTTGAAGAAGGCGGCGTCAGCGTCGTTACGGATGAGATCTCGACGGTCGAGGTAGTCGGCACGGAGGAGCCTGAGACGACTCCCTCGCCTACGCCCGCTCCGCAGCAGCCCGTCGATACGGGCACGCCGCTGCCTCCCAATATCGAATACGTCCGCATCACCGCGACGCCCAGCGGTCCCACCCCGACGCCTACTCCGACGCCCTCCCCGACGCCGGTGCCTACCGTCAATATGGACAGCGTGACCGTGGAGGAGGACGAATGAAGGTTTTCAAGCGTCCGATCAAGGTCATCATCCTGACGCTGCTGAGCTATCTGCTCGACGTCTGCGTCATGCCGCATTTTCAGCTGAATGGGGTCGTGGGCAGCGCAAGCTTCGCCGGGCTGGCGATCATCACCGTCTGTTACGGGAAAAAGGCCGCCTTTTGCGCGGGTATGATCATTGGTATTCTGATGGAAACCATGCTGGCCAGCGTGCCGGTGCTGTATCTGCTTGCCTATCCGATCATCACCATGCTGTGCGCCCAATGGTTCGCCGATCTTTCCGAGCGTCAGCGTGAAAAACGGAAGATGGACCTGCTTGCCCGGGAGGACAGCGCGACGCCGCGTCGTTTCCAGACCCTTTACCTGGATAAAATGCGTGATTCCATTCGCCGGGTTGGCGGGCTTTTCCGTCGGGAGGATAATCTGTCCCCCTACATCAGGATCCCGCTCTGCGCGGCCGTATCGATGATCATTTTCAATGCCGTATACATGATTTACGGCTATATTTCCGGCTTTGGGCTGACCTTTTCCCATTTCCAACGGGCGCTGCTTTCGGTCGTTTATACGGTGCTGATTGCCGCGATCCTGACGTTTCCTTATCGGAAATTCCTCGGCCTGCTCGGTCGCCGGGATACCCGGCTCATGAAAAGTGGTGAGTTTCAATGAAAAAACGCGGTCGAAGCGAACATAAGGTGAATATGCAGGCCCGGTATCTGGCTTTTCTGCTGGGTATCCTGGCGAGCTTTTCGCTGCTGGTGTACGGCCTTTACAATCTGCAGATTGTCAATGGAGAAAGCTATGCTGCTTCCGCCGGCACGCAGTCCAATAAAACGATCGTCCTGAAAGGTACGCGCGGTATGATCACCGACGCGGAGGGCGTCATCCTGGCCAAAAGCGAAAAGATCTATAATGTGACCTTCCAGCGCGACAACTCCCAGTCCAGCGCCAGTCAATACAAGGAATTTACCGAAGCGATCATTGAAACGATCGATATCATCAAGCGCTACGGCGGCGAGCTGTCCGTGACCTTCCCCATTCAGCGGGATGAGGAAACGGGGGAATGGGTATTCAATTTCGGCTCCGGCATTTCAGAAGAAGCGACCGCTACCCGCATGAGCCAATGGCGCTCCAACCATTACCTGACGGCCCGCTCCTATCCCACGGCGGAGGACTGCCTGAATCGCCTGAAAAGGCGCTACCAAATGGCGGATGATATCGACGAAATGCTGATGCTGGAGGTCATGGCCGTCTATTCCGAAATGCAGATGAACATCTTTAACTCCCTGCCGATCGTGATTGCCAAGGATATCGCGTTCAGCGCCGTCGGCGAGATCGAGGGCAGGAGCGTACTGTTGCCCGGCATCGGCATCGAGGTGGGCGAAAAGAGGATTTACCCCCGCTCGACGCTGGCCTCCCAGATCATCGGCTATACCGGCAAGATCCAGAATATGGAATCCTACCGGAACGAGTATCGGCCGGCCGGCTACGCGCTCAACGATGAGATCGGCCTGGACGGCATTGAAAAGAGTCAGGAAAACTGGTTGACCGCCTGTATTTCCGAACGTCAGGGCAGCCGCGTAATGGAGCGCGACAATAACGGTAAGCTGACCCGCCAGATCAGCTATACCGAGCCGCAGGACGGCAATAACGTAAAGCTGACGATCATCGCCTCCTATCAGCAGCGCGCCGAACGCGCGATCCAGGAAAACGTGGAATGGATCCGTGATCAGCAGGAAGAAAAGATGCAGGACGGCGATTGGCTGGAAATCAATAAGGAAAAGATCAATATCCGCGACTGGGAAGAGGATCCGGTGCGTCTGGCGGAAAAAGGCGTGCTGATCGTCATGGACGTCAAGACCGGCAAGCTGCTTGCGATGGCGCAGTATCCCACCTACGACCTAAACGCCATGGTGGCCGGCGGGGAGGCAGCGCGGGAGATCGTAGCCGATCCTCGCGGCTTGCTCATGAACTACGCGATCCAGACCCGCGCTGAGCCGGGCTCCACCTTTAAGATGGTCACGGGCCTTGCCGCTCTGACCAACGGCGTGATCACCCCGACCACCGAGATCAGCGACGGCGGGAAGTTCATGAAATACACCCGCAATGAGGCGGAAGCTCCGACCTGCTGGACCAATCACCCGGAAAATCATAAGGATCAAAACATCGTCAGAGGTCTGACGAATTCCTGCAATTACTTTTTCTATACGCTCGGCTCCTATTTGTATGGGGACGACGGCTCCGACCGGCTGTACAAGTATGCCGCGCAGATGGGACTGACAAGCAAAACCGGCATCGAGCTGAACGGTGAGCTTCGCAGCATCGTCGGCAATCAGACCAATCTGTATGATCCCACGGTATCCCTTTCCCAGCAGGTGACCGATACGCCCATCATCGTGGCCAACGCGATCAAGACCCATATCCGCAATTTTGCCTCCAGCTACGGCATCACCTATGATGATAACCGTCTGAACGTGTGCATCAAGCAGTTGATGGACATGGCGATCAACACCGGCTCCGACTATTGGGTGCTCGAGGCCCAGAAGATCTTCATGCAGGAGCTGAACATGACCCGGAACATGGTCTATATGTCGGCCCTGATGAGCGACCTTTGGAACTATCTGAACACCATCAAATGGGGCGGCAGCTTGGAGATCCAGATGGCGATCGGCCAGTCCATTACGCTGGTAACGCCGGTGGCGGAGGTTCGCTACGCCGCTGCGCTGGTGGACGGAAACGTTTGGAACCTGTCTATTGTTGACTCGATCACTTCGCCGGACGGCGAGCTTTTGTCCCAGCGCACGCCGCAGCTGTTCGGCCAGCTCGAAAACGTCGAGGAATTCCTCCCTTACATTAAAGAAGGGATGAAGGGCGTGGTCGACGAGACTGGTACCGCCCGCAAGTTCTTTAGCGGACGGGCGATCCAGTCTCAAATCTGGGCAAAAACCGGCACCTCTCAGATCACGGTCGGCAAGATCAAGATCGATATTGAGAATAACGCCTGGTTCGTCTGCCTGACGCCATACGACGATCCGCAGCTGGCGCTGGTATCGTATATTCCGAACGGGTATTCTGGCGGTTATTCTTCTATCGCCGCCCGCGACTGGATCGAATGGTGGATGACCGAGCAGAACAAGGTAGTCTCCGACATTTCCCTGACGGCCGGCAATGAGCTGACGCCATAAAACAAGGAGGCGAGTATGGGCAAGGCATATCTGTTCCTTTCCGGCAAGGGGGGAACCGGCAAAACCACGGTGGCCGCCTCGATCGGGCTAAAGCTGGCCAGGGACGGCAGGCGCACCGTACTGGTGGACGCGGATGTCGGGCTGCGCTGCGCCGATATCCTGCTGAACATGGAAAACGATATCGTTTATGACGCCAGCGACGTGCTTGAGGATCGCAGCGTGGTGGAGGAAGCGCTGACAGCGTGCCCTGCGGAGAACAATCTGTATCTCCTTTCGGCCCCTCAGATGATGAACCCGTCCGACGTCGATAAGAAGGCCATGAACGGGGTCATCCGGGACCTAAAAACACGCTTTGACTACGTGCTGATCGATTGTCCCGCCGGGATCGGCCGTGGGCTGCGGAACGTTTGGAGCGAGGCAGATGAGGCGGTGATCGTGAGCACGCCGGACGACGCCAGCCTTCGCGACGCGGAGAGGCTATCCAAGCTGCTGTTTGATAAAAAGCAGCTGCGCGCTCAGCTGCTGCTGAACCGAACGGACCGCTTCCTGATCCTGTTTCGGGAGGAAAGGCGGCCCGCCGATATCGCCGCCGCGCTGGACCTGCCGCTGCTGGCTGCGATTCCTGACAGCAACGACGTATACCGCGCGCTGCTCGCTCACAAGACGGCGCTGGAATGCGACAGCAGGCGCGTCAGGCGGGCGATCCGGCTGGCGGCCGATCGTCTGAGCGGCGCGGATATCCCCTTGCCGAAATATTGCCGTCCGAGATAAGGAGGAGCTTATGGATAAAAAGATGCTTGGCGTCATTTACGGAAGCCGTTCCTGCGAGCATGAGGTTTCCATTGTTTCCGCGGTGCAGTTGATGCGCAACGTGGATCGAAACCGCTTTGACGTGACGCCGATTTATATCTCTCAGCAGGGCGCGTGGTTTACCGGGGACGCGCTGCTGGATATGAATACTTACACCCCCTTTGATCCCTTCAAAAAGGGATTGAAGCAGGTGTATCTGGACCTGACTGCCGGTTCGGGCGCGTTGCTGCACATGGAGCAGGGGAAAGGGCTGCTGCACGGCCTCAAGCAGGAGGTTGTTGCCAGGATCGATTGCTTTGTGCCTGTTTTCCATGGCCTTCACGGCGAGGACGGTTCCCTGCAGGGCGTCTTTGAGCTTGCCAATATTCCCTATACCTCCACCGGGATCACCGGCTCCGCCGTTGGTATGGACAAGATCACCATGAAGCGGTTCTTCCGCGGCATGGGCTATCCGGTGCTCCCGGATACGAGCGTTTTCAGGAGCCGCTGGCAGAAGGAGCCGGAGCAGGTGCTTCAGGAAATCGAGCGGACGCTTGATTATCCGGTGTTTGTCAAGCCCTCCTGCCTGGGCTCCTCCATCGGCGTCAGCAGGGCCAACGATCGCGCTCAATTGCGGGACAGCCTTGAGCTTGCCTTTCAGTATGATCGCCGCGTGTTGATCGAAAAGGGCCTGGATAAGCCCATCGAAATCAATTGCTCCGTATTGGGCTTCGACGGGACAACGGAGACCTCGGCCCTGGAAATGCCCTTGTCCACCGGTGAAGTGCTGGACTTTTACGAAAAATATCTCAAGGGCGGCTCTTCCGCAAAGGGAATGGCCTCCATGGGACGGGTCCTGGACCCCGACATCGGTCAGGACACGGAAAAACAAATTCGTTCCCTCTCCGAAGATATTTTTACCGCGTTGGATTGCAAGGGCGTGGTCAGGATCGATTATATGATCGACCGTGAAACCGGCGATTTTTACATCACCGAAATCAATACGATCCCCGGCTCGCTGGCTTACTACCTGTGGAATAAAAAGGGTGTCAGCTATAGCCAGCTGATCACCAGAATGGTAGAGTACGCGTTCAAGGCGCAACAGGAAAAGGATGAAAACAGCTTCGCGTTTCAATCGGATATCCTGAAAAATGTGAAGCTCGGCGGCGGCAGCAAAACAAAGCTCAAGGTGCCGTAATCCATCCAATGCAAATCAGGGCCTCGGTCACGCTTGGACCGGGGTCCTGATTTATAAAAAGGACGGATTGCTCTATCGGTCAGGCAATCTCCTTCAGCTTTGCCTCGATCATCTCCGGCGTGGCGTAATTGAGCGGAGAGAAACGTCCCTCCTGCGCCTGCTTCAGCTTTTCCTGAGCGGCCTCCAGATCGCCGTTTTCAATGTCATACAGCGAAAGAAAATAAAGCGTATCGATCTGACTTTCCTTGAGCTCATGCGCTTTTTGGAAGTATGTCAGCGCTTTCTCTTTATCGCCGATCACGCGGTAATAAAGCTGGCCCAGATTGTCGTAAACGATCGGGTCCTCATCGTCGTAGTCAAGGGCCTCCAGATTATAAGGCAGGCCCTTTTCGGCATCGTTCGCTTCGATATAGAAGTAACCGAGGGCCTCATAGGTGTTGCCGCAGGGGGCTTTTTGGTGTGAGGCCTCGAGCAGATGGATCGCCTCGGGCAAGTGACCGAGCTTATATTGCGCGCAGGCATAATTCAGATGGATCTGCTGCTTCTGGCTTTGAGAAAGGTTGGGCAGCTTCTCGATGGCCTTCAGGATATCCTTGACCTTCTGATAGTTTTCCTCCTTTCGGGATTTGAGCAGCAAGACCGTATATGGCAAAAGATATCCCGCGTCCAGGATATTCTGTGAATAAAGCTTCTCATATTCCGCCATCGCTTCATCCAGATTGCCTTTTTGTTGCAGGGCGATGGCCTTCCGCACCTTGATCGCGTCCATGATTCCCATTTCATTTTCCTCCAGTCTTTTGAAATAAACGAAGAAGCCGTTTTTGCAGCGCTTCCATGGTATTCTCATCCCGCGGGTCAGCCAGCAGGAGGGCCTTGCGCGTCAGCGTCAAAGCGGTTTGCGGCTCCCTGAGCCGATGCTCGTAGATTTTAGCCAGCTCCACATAGGGGAGCAGATCGCATTGCCCGTCGGCGATCATTTGCTGATAGACGGCCGCGGCCTGTTCGTACTGCCTCAGTCGCTTCAGACTGTCGGCCAGCGACAGGCGGGAAAGCCGGGACAGGCTTCCGGCATCCGCCGCGCGATAGCATTTATGGGCCAGGCGGTATTGCCCGCGTTTTTCCAAAACACGGCCAACCGAATAGATGTCGTGCAGATGGCTGGCGCTCAGCGGCGCGCTGTAAATCCGGATCAGCTCGCTGAGCAATAGGGGAAGGGATCGTATATCCTGCGCGTTATGCTGAAGGATCGGTTCGAGCTCGCCGAACATCCCGTTTTGCAGATAACGGAAATAGGCCTTCGGCACTTCGCTGCCCGGCAGATCATCCTGACGCTCCCAGCCAAACACCGCCTGCTCCAGAGCGGCTAAATTGCAGCGCTTGAGCCGCAGCTTCCAGACCGAACGCGCGGCGTGCAGCAGATCGACGTGCGCCTTTTCCGTCTCCCGCGTGCGGATCCCATTCATCAGGAATCGGTTTTGAAGCAGTGGGAGGTCAAAGGTCTTTCCGTTGAAGGTGACCAGGACGGAGGCTGCGGCCAATCTTTGATTCAGCGTCTGAAGCAGCGGCAATTCCTCATCATAATCCCGCATCAGCAGCTGCTCAACGATAAAGCTGTCGTCCTGAAAATACCCGATCCCAACCAAAAAGGCGATCGTGCCGACGCCGCGCGAGAGGCCGGTGGTCTCGGTGTCCAGGAATAAAAGCCTCTCCAGCGGAACGTCATCAAAGCGCTGCCCGGTCAGCAGATACAGGATATCTCCGGGCAGCACATCCGGTAAGCCGTAATGCGGCCTTGGCGTTTCCTCTGACGAGCGGAAGCACTCGGGCGTCTTTCGCGTAAGGTTCTGGACGACCGGTCGGTCCGGCTTCGTGCCGTATGATTTCAGCTTATCTCGCAGCGTAGGCATCGTCAATAGAAGAGGGATATTTCTTCCTCACCCTCATCGGTGGTATAAAGGGTCATCACCGGGTCCGGGATCGCTCTTACCCGGAGCAGCTCGTCAAAATTTCCGCCCCGCGCTTCCCAGGCGGAAATATAGGCGTGCCATTCCTCATCAAATTCCTCGAGGGAAAGATGATGCTCCTTCATATACTGCGCTGCTTCCTTCCCGACATAGCGCAGGTGCCAGGGCTCGTAGATGATCTTGGTGATCTCCTCCTTGTCCGCCTCGTAGCGGATGATGAAGCCGTATTCCGCGCAGTGCTCCGCCATCCACTTGGCTTCCGCTGTTTCACCGAAGGCGGCGGTCATGCCGCTTTTCCTGGTCCATTCGTAATTCAGGATGTCGCATCCAAGGCCCGTTTGATGGTCGCTGGAGCCGGGATAGGCGACGACGCCGTCGTCACGGCCGACCTTTTCAAGCCGGTTGTTGTACATATAGCTTTGGGTGGAGTAGGCGCGATACACGCTCTTGGCATACAGCGTATAACCTTCCTGGGCCGCGGCGTCAAACATGGCGCTCAACGCTTCATGGGCCGTTTTTCGCAGCATATCCCCCTTGATCGAGGAAACGCAGCGCACCGTGATGACCACCAGGTCATTGGGCACATAGTTTGAGGGGAGCAAATGATCCCGATTGACCAGGGTGATATACCCGGATCGGTTTTCAAGGATTTCCGGGTCAAGGGGATAATCCCATTCCGGCATTTCCTGCGCAAAGCAAGGGATCAGCGGAAGCAGGCACAGGAGGACAAGCGTGATCAACGTTCTTTTCTGCACTTTGAGCTCCTTATTCATTCTCGGTGGAAAACAGGTCGATGGTCGTCCGGAGAGCGGAGATATATTCCTCCAATGGGATGTCCAGCTCCTGGATACGCAGGGCATGCTCCTCTCCGACATATCGGATATGCCATGGCTCGTAAGCATACCCGGTGATCTCGGTCCATTGCTCCTGATAGCGGAGGATAAAACCGAAGCGGTAGCAGTTTTCCGCCAGCCAAATCCCTTCCGGTGAGCTTCCGAAGGAGGCGTTCAGGCTGGTATTCTTCTGTCTCGCGACGTCCATAGCCAGTCCCAACTGATGCTCGCTGGCGCCAGGCAGGGCGACGAACAGCATAGTCTTTTGCCGCCCCACGCTTTTCAGACGCCGGTTGAAAATCAGGCTCTGTGTTTGATAACTCCGGAAGCCCGAAACGGCGACGAGGCTGTAGCCCGCCTCCTCCTTGGCTGCCTGGAACAGCCGCTCCAGTGCATCAGCAGCCTCAGGACGCAGCAGCACGCTGTCCGACGTGCGCTTCACCTGGGGCATGACCAGATCATTCGGCACATAATCGGCGCTGATCCGATAATCGCGGTTCACCAGGAATAAGTTTCCGCCCAGCGACAGCTGATTCTCATAACGGCAGACGGCGTCCATACCCAACGAAGAAAAAATAAGGATCAGAGATAACAGCTTGGACAGCATGAGCGGCTCCTCATCGATGAACTCAGCAATTGATTATACATGAATCCACGCCGAAAATCACGAAACTTCGGTGATTTTACAGTTGGTTTCGTCAAACGTCATAAAGGGGCTGAGCGCGCCCTGCAATTGCCCCAGGGCGTCTTTGGAAAAATCGGCGTTGACGATGAGGCAGTCGTCCTCATAGCGCTCAAAAACGCCGCTGCCGAACTGGCGAACGTATCGGACAAGACCCGTTTGCGCGTAAGGGAAACGCAGCTCGGCATGCACCCGATCGCCGGAAAGCGCTTCCCCAATCCGGGAAAGCAGAGCCTCGATGCCCGCTCCGGTCAACGCGCTGATCAGGCTGGCGTCCGGAAAAGCTGCCTGCACCTCCGGCAGCAGGACGTCGCTCTTATTCAAAACTTCGAGTCGCTTGACATGGTCTCCACCGATTTTTTCCAGCACCTGCGCGACCGTCATGCGTTTACGGACCGCTTCCCGATCGGACGCGTCCGTTACGATCAACAGGAGATCAGCGGAGACAGCCTCCTCGAGGGTGGCGTGGAACGCTTCCACCAAGTCGGTCGGCAGGTTGCTGATGAACCCAACCGTGTCGACCAGCAGGAAGGGTTGACCGTCCTTCCTCTCGATCCTTCGTGCAACGGAGTCCAGCGTGGCAAAGAGCTGATCCTGCACATATACGTTCTCGGCTGCAAGCCGATTGAACAGCGAGGATTTGCCCGCGTTGGTATAGCCGACAAGCGCGACGGTGGGAACGGCGTTTTGCTGACGCTTTTTGCGTTGCAGGGCGCGCTGCTTTTCCAGCTCCTTAAGCTGCGCGGATAATTGATCGTATCGCTTATGAATCAAACGGCGATCCATCTCCAGCTTGGTTTCGCCGGGGCCACGGGTTCCAATGCCTCCGGCAAGACGGGACAGAGAAAGCCCGTAGCCGATCAGGTGGCTCATCTGATATTTTAGCTGGGCCATGGAGACCTGGACCTTGCCCTCCCGGGTTTTGGCCCGCTGCGCAAAAATATCCAGGATCAGCGCGGTACGGTCGATGACCTTGAGGCCCGTTGCCGTCTCCAGGGTATGCGTTTGTACGCCGCTCAATTCCTGGTCGGCTATGATCATGGTAGCGTCGACGTTCTGAGCTTTCAGTGCAAGCTCCTTGAGCTTGCCCGAGCCAAAGAACGTCGCTGTATCCGGCTTATCTTTGCGTTGGATCATGACGTCCGCTACGACAGCGCCCGCTGTTTCCGCCAGGGAGCGCAGCTCATCGATTGAAAAACCGCCTTCGATCGAGATCAAAAGAGCCCGCTCGATATTGGTTTCCTGCGGCGGCTCACGCAGCGCCATGAGTTCCTCGGAGTGGGTGATCTGCTGCATCCAGGGAGCGCGATAAAGGCGTTCAAGCGGCAGGATATCCGTTTCGATAATTTCAGGACGCGCGCCCTGCCATTCTCCCAAAAAACCGGCGCTGATGCCGGTAGGAGCGCCGGCTTCGCTGACGCCGATGGCGGCGATAGAGTCCAATTGCAGGGCGACGAGCGCGCTGATATCGACGTCCGAAAGCTTTGCGGTGGCACGCGGGTGCGTATGGATCACGCGCACGCGGGACAGCCTGTTTTCCGACCGGCGAAGCCGATAGCTGGGCAGCGTCACATGATCGCTGTCCCCGACGATCACATCCAGCACTTCGCCGCCCCGGGTCAGGTAGACGGCGATCTCTCGATTGATCAGCGCGGTGAGACGAGCCAAATAGATAGCAGCCTCCGCCGAGAAAAACTGATCGGCGTCCAATTCAAGGGAATAAAGCGCCGACAGCTCTTGCAGCAGCGATTTGCGGATGCCGGTCGTGTTTCCGTGGACTTCGTTGGTCATAAAAGCCTTTCCGGGAGTCGGTTCATGATTTGCGCAGCGCGTGGATGGTATGGGACAGGATTTCAGCGGCCTGATTCACCTCATCCTCCGTGTTTCGATCGGACAGCGTCAGCCGAAGCCGTCCTTCCTGCCATTCTGGAGGCACCTGCATGGCCTGTAAAACATAGCTGGGCTCATAGGTGCCGGCCGTGCAGGCAGAGCCTGCTGACGCCTCCAGCCCCTCGAGGTCCAGCCGGGGGATCAGCTCGGAGGAACGAACGCCAAGAAAAGAAAAATGCGCGTTGCCGGGCAGGCGATCATCGCGGGATCCGTTCAGCTTTACGTCGGGAATGTTGTGAAGCACTTGATCTATCAGCCGATCGCGCAGCGCTTTGACCTTCGACACGGCCTGATCCCTATCGGCAATAGAAAGACGCAACGCCTCCGCAAGGCCGACCGCCCCGACGACATTTTCCGTGGAGGCGCGAAGGCCCTGCTCCTGTTCTCCGCCGTGCAGCCAGGGCTTGATCCGTGTGCCGTTGCGGATCATGAGCACCCCGATACCCTTGGGGCCGTGAAACTTATGCGCGGACAAGGAAAGCAGATCGATCACGCCGCTCCAGTCCTCCAGCGGTAATACGCCGCCCGCCTGTACGGCGTCCGTGTGAAAGGGAACGCCCTGCTCCCGGGCGATCCTGCCGATTTCCTCGATGGGCTCCACGGTGCCGACTTCATTGTTGGCGGTCATCACCGAAATCAGGCGGGTGTCGCTACGGATCGCCTGACGCACGTCATCGGGGCGGACTCTGCCCAAGGCATCGACTGGCAACTCAGTCACGGAAAAACCGATTTCCGCTAAGAAATGGCAGGTATTCCGGATCGCTGGATGCTCGATGGAGGAAACGATCAGATGCCCTCGTTCTTTGAAATGCTGGAAGGCAATGCCCTTAAGGGCCCAATTATCGCTCTCGCTGCCGCCCGAGGTAAAATAGACTTCCTCGGCTCGAACCTTCAGACATTCCGCAACGATGCGACGCGCCTGCTCCAGCGCCTTGCGAGCAGCACGTCCATCCGCGTATACGGCGGAGGCGTTCCCGAAGGCTTCCAGATCGCAGGCGGCCATTTTATCCCGAACCTCCACTCGCAGAGGCGTCGTCGCCGCGTTGTCCAGATAGATTTTCTTCATGATGCCTCAGCAGCCTTATGCTTTACGCCACAACCGTCTTAGGGTTGCGGATGACCTGCGCTTTACCGGCCAGGATCAGCTGGCACAGTTCACGACTGTCTCGCGGACGCGTGTCAAAGGCAACGCCGCTGATGCCGGTGGTCAGTACATGATGCGTGTCCGAGCCTCCCGTCATCAGGCAGCCGTGCTCCTTGGCATACGCCAGCGCCAGGTCATCATAATCGGAATCGATCGGGTTTCCTCCGTTATATACCTCGATCGCGTCGGCTACGCCGGGACGTTCGATATGCCCGCTGTGAATATACCATGCCTGGCGATAGGGATGCGCATGGATCAAAATACCGCCCGCTTCATGCACAGCTCTGGCATAATCTTGGATATCCCACTGATCGCAGTCAATGATTTTGTGATACAGGAAATCCTCATCCAGCCCCAGCGTCAGATAATCCTCGGCGTTATTGCCAAGATACGAAAATTCCCAGCCCAGAAAAACGTCGATCCCTAAGCGTTTGCCCGCCTCCAGCGCCGCATGGTAGCCCTCTAGATAGCAATCCATTCGATCCTTCCAGCCGGTGGTAATATCCCGCGCAAAGGAATTGCCGTTGACAAAATGATCGGTCACACAAAGTCCGGTATATCCCTTGTCCTTATAAGCCTGAACCATCTCCGCGGCGGGGGAATTGCCGCAGCGGCTTGATTCGGCGGTGTGTAGATGCAACTCATACTGAAACATCGGTCGATCTTCTCCTATTATCGCATTTTGTAATCATTCCGGCTGATCCGCATTTTCGCTCGAGGATGCCGAATCCGTTTCCGGTTCGTCATCATCAGTGTGCTGATCGATCAGCGCCTGAAGCGCGTCCCTGAGCCAAATCATATCGTCCTTCGACAGCGCCTGCGCCGCGTCCAGGAGCATCTCTTTCGTTACATCCGGGCTGAACCATTCCGGAATCCCGCTTTCATCTTAAGCCTTTTTGACCTTTTCGGCCGCTTCCTTTGTGGCGGACTTGGTCTGCTCAAATGTCGCCTTGCCTTTCTCCGCATACTTATCGATTACCTCCTGGGATTTTTCCACCCCGGTGGTGACAGCGCCGATACCGGCCATCATGATCTTGCGAAGCCCCTCGGTGATTTGCTTATCATCCATGCGCGATTACTCCTTTTTGTTATTATGCCCCAGTAGTATTTGTATTTTCCTCGGAAAGCGCTTGCCCCGGGCTTTCCGGCAGCCGTTCCGCGGCCCGCAGCTTATTTTCGATCGTTTTGGAACGGCTCGCCGCCTTTTCAATGCTTTCCGACGCCTGACGCATGCGGCTTTGCTCCACTTCCAGCAGCTCAGAAAAACGGGAAAAGTCACCCCGAACGGCGTTCAAGAGCTGCCAAACCTCCAGTGACCGCTGCTCCACGGCCAATGTTCGGAAGCCGATCTGCAAGCTGTTCAGCAGCGCGTTCAGCGTGGTCGGTCCCGCGACCACGATGCGATAACGCCGCTGCATTTCTTCTGTCAATCCACGCGTGCGGACCGCTTCGGCGTACAGCCCTTCGGTAGGCAGGAACATGATCGCAAAGTCTGTTGTGTAGGGAGGAGCGATATACTTGCCCGATATACGCTTGGCCTCCGTCATAAAAGCGTCCTGCAGCTGCTTGGCGGCGGACAGCGTCTGGTCCGCATCGCCGCTTTCCTCGGCGTCCAGCAGTCTGCCATATGCTTCCAGGGGGAATTTGGAATCGATGGGCAGGTAGAGCGTCTCCTCTTGCTTGCCCGGAAGCCTGATCGCGTACTCGACGCGCTGCGCGGAGTCCGGCCGGACCGCGACGTTTTCGTCATACTGCTCCGGCGTCAGAACCTGAGCCAGCAGGGTGCCCAGCTGGACCTCGCCCCAAATTCCACGCGTTTTTACATTGGTGAGCACCTTTTTCAGATCCCCGACCCCTGAGGCAAGGGAGCGCATCTCGCCCAGACCCTTGGCCACCTGCTCCAATTGGGAGGAAACGACCTGAAAGCTTTCCGACAGGCGTTTTTGCAGCGTGGAATGAAGCTTTTCATCCACGGTCTGCCGCATTTCCTCCAGCCTTTTATCGTTGGTTTCCCTGAGACCGGTCATCCCCTGGTCCAGGGCCTCTCGCAGCTTGTCCATCCGGTTTTCGTTGGAGGCAAGCCTTTCATCAAGGGAGGAGGTATAGCGTGAAAGACGGCCCTCCTGCACATGCTCAAAGCGCTCCAGGCGCTCGTTCAGCCCGCCGAAGCGTTCCTGCTCATTCCTTCCGAGCTCAGCGTTTTGCGCCGCGATCTGCTGGGAGAGGTATTGCAGCTGCTGAACGATTTCTTCACGCGTCATATAATCGCGGGAAAGACCGTCCAGGATATCCCTGACGGCGCGCAGGCTCTCCCGCTCACGCTGCTCCGCCGCCAGCCGATCGCGCCGGACGCGGATCAGCAAAGCGATCAGAAGCGCGGCAAAAAGGACGTTCAAAATCAGCAGAGCAAGGAGCAGTAACCCAATATTCGCGCTAAGCCATGCTTCCAAAGCGATTATACCTCTCTGCGTCCTTCCAGCGCCTTTGCAAGCGTAACCTCATCGGCATATTCCAGATCGCTCCCCACCGGCACGCCATGCGCAATTCGAGTCACCTTGACGCCCAGCGGCTTGATCAGGCGAGCGATATACGTAGCGGTAGCTTCTCCCTCGATATCCGGGTTGGTCGCCAGGATCACTTCGGTGATGTCTTCCGTCGAGAGCCGCGATAAAAGTTCGCGAATACGCAGATCCTCCGGCCCGATCCCGTTCATGGGGGATAGCGTACCGCCGAGCACATGATAGACGCCCCGATAATCCTGCATACGCTCCAGCGCGGCAACGTCCCGAGGGTCCCGCACTACGCAGAGCTGGCCGTTGTGGCGCTCGTCGTTTTCACAAATGGAGCAGCGCTCGTTTTCTGTAAAGTTGCCGCAGACAGCGCAATACCGGACTGCCTTGCGTCCCTGCCAAATGGCCGCCGCAAGCTCGTGCACCTGATCCTCGGGCAATGAAACAATAAAATAGGCGAGGCGCTGCGCAGTCTTTTGCCCGATGCCCGGCAGCCGGGCCAGCTGGGCGGCCATCCGCTGGATCGGTTCGATCTGAGAAGCCATTTACAGCAAACCGCCCATTCCGCCCGGCGCCATCGCGTTCATCGTATCCTCCCGGTCCTTTTCGCATTGGCGAAGCGCTTCATTGACCGCAGCAAGGATCAGGTCCTGCAGCATTTCAACATCGTCAGGATCGACCGCCTCCGGCTTGATGTTGAGGCTGAGCACCTCCCGTTTACCGGACACGCGGCAGGTCACTACGCCGCCGCCCGAGCTTGCTTCATATTCCTTCTGGTCGAGGGCCTCCTGCGCCTGCGTCAGCTTTTCCTGCATTTTCTGCGCCTGACGCATCAACTGCTGCATGTTGGGGCCGCCAAAGCCGCCAAAGTTGTTCCGCATCGTTTGTTTCCTCCCATGTCACAGATCGGCAAAACGCCATAATAATTATACCAAAAAAACAAGGCGGTGTAAAGCAAAGCGCCGGCGTCGACGCGCGGAAGAGGGATTTACAAAAGAATCGTTTTTCATTATAATGATCGGGTCGATATCACAGGAAGGATGTAGCATGAAGCTGGAGGAATTTCAAAATCCCGATGACCTGACAAGAGCGAGCGATGAGGAGCTTACAGAGCTTGCCGAAAATCTGCGCAGGGTCATCATACAGACCGTATCCGAAAACGGCGGTCATTTGGCGTCCAATTTAGGCGTGGTGGAGCTGACGATCGCGCTCCTTAAGGCGTTTGATTTGGAAGAGGACCGTATCCTGTTTGACGTTGGCCATCAGTGCTATCCATTTAAGCTGTTGACCGGAAGGAAGGATCGCTTTTCGACGCTGCGGCAATGGCAGGGGATATCCGGTTTTCCCCGCGCGGATGAAAGCCCCTACGATCTATTCAGCTCGGGGCATGCCTCTTCGGCGCTGTCGGCGGCCCTTGGGCTTGCGCGGGCCCGCGATCTTCAGCACGGCTCCGGCCATGTGGTCGCGGTAGTGGGGGACGGTGCCCTGACCGGCGGTATGTGTTATGAGGCGCTCAACGACGCGGGCAGCTCCAAAACCAGGTTGATCCTTATCCTGAACGACAATGGTATGTCAATCTCAGGCAATGTCGGCGCCCTTTCCCAGTACCTGACGTTCCTGCGCACCAGCAAGGGATGGATCCATACCAAAAAAACAATCGGACGGATGCTGCAGGGCTTGCCGATCGGCGGAGAGTGGCTTTACCGACATTTCAGCAATTTTAAGGATCATATCCGAAATATTTTTGTTCACGACACCTTTTTTTCATCGCTGGGCTTTCGCTATTTCGGGCCGATCGACGGCCATAATATCCGCGCCATGACCAGGATCCTCAATCGCGCCAAGCAGCTGGATGAGCCTGTCATGATTCACGCGATGACGCAAAAGGGCAGGGGATACGCTCCAGCGGAGGATCACCCAGACCGCTTCCACGGCATCGTTCCCTTTTATGTCGAAAACGGGGAACCCAAGCAGGCCTCCCAGGCATCGGAATTCGGCCCTACGGCGGCGCAATATTTGCTGCATGGCGCCGAAACGGATCCGCGCTTGACCGTCGTGACTGCCGCCATGACGGAGGGAACGGGTTTCGGCGTGTTTCAAAGCCGGTTCCCAGATCGTCTTTTTGACGTTGGGATCACGGAAGAACACGCCGTCACGATGGCTGCCGGCTTGGCAAAGGGCGGTATGAAGCCTGTCGTAGCGATCTATGATACATTTTTGCAACGCGGCTTTGATCAGCTCGTCGAGGATATCGGGCTTCAGGACCTGCCGGTTGTTTTCTTGCTGGATCGCGCCGGTCTGAGCGCCTCCGACGGCGCCACGCATCACGGGGTATTCGGCCTGTCTTATCTGGCTCCCATCCCCAATTTTGAGATTTTTTGCCCCGCTACCGTAAGCGAAATGCTGAAGGTGCTCGAGTATGCCCTGAAGCAGGAGCACCCGGTCGCGATCCGATATCCAAAGCAAGAGCTTGTTTGTCAAACCCGGACGGATGATCCTGCCGACGTTCACCGCTGGCAAACCGTCATTGGCGGCAGGGACTGCGTCATCATTGCGGCCGGCTCCGCGCTCCAGCTTGGCGAAAAGGCCGTGGAACGCCTGAAGCAATGGAACGTCGATTGCGGCCTGGTGCATGCGGGCTGTATCAAGCCCTTGGACCGTGATGCGCTCCATGCGGTAAGCGCTCAAAACATCCCTTATTATACGCTGGAGGAACATTCACTGATCGGCGGCTTCGGTAGCCAGGTCGCCGCCTGGTGCGTAGAGCATGATGTAAGGCCGCCCGCGCGCTTATTCGGCATCCCCGATCGTTTTATCGCGCACGGCGACCGGGAAGCGCTGTTAAAGGACGCCGGTCTGGATGCCGGTACGATCGCCGAAGCGATCCAGAAGGACCTGAAGAGGAAAACAGTATGAAGAAAAGAGCCGATATCCTGCTGACGGAGCAGGGCCTGGTCAAAAGCCGGGAGCAGGCGCAGGCCTTGATCATGGCCGGACAGGTATATGTAAAGGAAAAGAAGATCATCAAGCCGTCCGAGGCGCTCGATGAAAATGAGAAGCTGATCATCCGCGGTGAGATCGACCAGATCGCCAGCAGAGGATATCATAAGCTCGAAAAGGCGATCACCTATTTTCAAGCGGATGTTGGCGGCCAGGTCTGCATGGATATCGGCGCCGCGTCAGGCGGGTTTACGGATGTTTTGCTGCGCAATGGTGCAAAGCATGTATATGCCATCGACGTCGGCTACGGACAATTGGATTGGCGTCTGCGCCAGGATGATCGTGTCACCGTCATGGAAAGGACCAACGCTCGTCTGCTGACAAAGGATATGTTTCCGGTCAGCCCCACGCTGACGGTCATGGACGTTTCCTTTATTTCGATTAAATTGATCCTGCCTGTTGCGGCGGATATCATGGGGGAAAGCGGCCGTTTTTTGACCCTGATCAAGCCGCAGTTTGAAGCGGGCCGTGAAAAGATCGGCAAGAACGGCGTGGTGCGGGAGGAGAGCACGCATCGTCAGGTGCTGCGCGGCATATGCGACTTTGTTCCCTCCTTCGGCTGGTATGTGCAGGGCCTGACATATTCGCCGATTACAGGGCCTAAAGGCAACATCGAATTCCTGGCGGACATACAGCCGAAGGAATGCGCGCCGATCACCGACGAGGCGATCCATACGCTGGTCGCCGCAGCGCATCAGGAATTAAGAAAATAAACGGACAATCGTATCCATAGCAAAAAGCTGTATCTCGTGCCTGACACGATGGATACAGCTTTTGCATGAAAAAAGGGACGTATGAACGCTCCGGATCATTCTTCCTTTTTTTCGTTCTTGGTTTCCCAATGCAGTAGGAAGGTCAGCGAAGCGCGCAGGGCGATCACACAGGCGATCCTTCCGAGCACCACAAAGCTCTGCGCCAATACGGTGCGCAGCACCTCGCCGCCCAGCATGAATTCGAGCGCAAGCGCGACGCCGCTCGCCAGCTTCAGGCGAAGGTTCTCTTCGTCATGCTTCAGGATCCCGATGATGCAATGGATCGCCGTGACCAGGATGATGACGACGCCGATGACCTCCAGGATCAGCACGCCGTATTCCACGATCAGCTTAAAGGCTTCCTCCAGAAATTCATAGCCGTTTTCAAAAAACTGCATGGCGGTGTTTCCTCACTTTCTTTATTCGCCCAGATAAGCCTTGCGCACATTGTCGTCGTGCAGCAGCTCTGAGGCCGGGCCGCTCATTGAAATTTCGCCCGTTTCCAAAACATAGGCGTAATCGGCCACGGACAGCGCCATTTGCGCGTTCTGCTCGACCAGCAGGATGGTCACGCCGCTCTTGTGCAGCTCCTTGACGATATCAAAGATTTGCTCCACCAGGATCGGGGCAAGGCCCATGGAGGGCTCGTCCAGCATCAGCAGAGAGGGCTTGCCCATGAGCGCGCGGCCCATGGCCAGCATCTGCTGCTCACCGCCGGACAGCGTGCCGGCAATTTGCTTTTCGCGTTCCTTCAGTCGGGGAAAACGCGTGAACACATCCTCGAGCGCAGCCTCGATCTCGTTGTTGGGACGGGAATAACCGCCCATTTCCAGGTTTTCCTTGACTGTCATCTGCTGGAAAATGCGCCGTCCTTCCGGGCAAAGCGCCATTCCTTTGCTGACCATCTGACTGGCGGGAACGCTCGTAACGTTCTGCCCGCGGAAGAAGATGGAGCCCTGCCGGGGCTTCAGCAGGCCGGAAATCGTATTCAGCGTAGTCGATTTTCCGGCTCCGTT
>JAFUHB010000254.1 GCA_017469085.1 Clostridia bacterium | reverse complement strand
TTTCATGCGCGGGCCTCCGATGGATCATTCGCCTGATTCTATCATACCCTCCTTCAAATTGCAATTCCGCCCAAACAATTTACAACCGCTCCTCTGTGTGCTAAAATGCAGATGACATCGATTTTCAAACGCTTCCGGGAGGGCCTTATGTCCGTGATCCATTATGATAAGCTGGTGCGCGACCGTATCCCCGAAATCATCGCGCAGAGCGGGCGGAGCTGTCAAACCCGCGTACTGACGGAGGCGGAGTTTCTGGAACGGGCGGACGCCAAGCTCGACGAGGAGCTCAGGGAATATCAGGAAAGCAAATCCCCGGAGGAGCTGGCCGACCTGCTGGAGGTCATTTACGCTGCCGCCGCGGCACGGGGCGTTTCCGCCGAGGCCCTGGACGTCCTGCGGCGGCAAAAGGCCGAAAAGCGGGGCAGGTTTGAAAAACGGCTGCTCCTGATCCAAGTATCGGACGAAGAGACACGATAGCGGATCAATTCCGGGCTGCTTCGATGGCCGATCGACGCTTCTTTCATCGACCATATCAAGCTCCGGAGATCATCTATAAAAGTCAATCATAAAAAATCCTGTCAATCATTGGATTCAGGATCAAGGAGGAGAGCATTTATGAAAACAACGCTTCTGATCATGGCGGCCGGCCTCGGCTCCCGTTACGGCGGCAATAAGCAGATCGATCAGATCGGCCCGAACGGCGAGATCCTGATGGAATACTCCATCTACGACGCGCTGGCGGCCGGCTTTGACAAGGTCGTGTTCGTGATCCGCCGGAGCATGGACGAGGTATTCCGTCGGATGATCGGCGACAAGATCGTGCAAAAAACCGAGGTACACTATGCCTACCAGGAATATGACAGCCTGCCCGGCGGCTTCACGCCGCCCGCCGACCGCACGAAGCCCTATGGCACCGCTCACGCCGTGCTGGCTGCCAAGGATGTCATCCATGAGCCCTTTGCCGTCATCAACGCCGACGATTATTATGGACGCGACGCATTTGTCGCCATGGCAGGCAGCCTGCGCCGCATGCAGGGCAAGCGGGAGGCGGCCTCTATGGTGGCCTATTACCTGCAAAACACCATCTCCGAGAACGGCGCCGTGACCCGCGGCGTATGTGAGACGGATGATGGCGGCAGCCTGATCCGCATCACCGAAACCTATAAGATCCAGCGCGCAAAGGACGGCACGATCCGGGATTTCGCGAGCGAAAGCGAGGGCGTCGTCCTGCCTGACAACGCCCTCGTATCCATGAATTTCTGGGGCTTTACGCCCTGGTATTTTGAAACCGCGGAGGTGCATCTGGCTGCCTTCCTGCGGGATCCTGCCGGCGATCCCCTGAAAAAGGAATATGTGCTGCCCACGCTCGTCGATCAGCTGATGCACGAGGTCGGGCTCAAGGTGGAGGTGCTCTCCACCGACGCCGTCTGGTTCGGCGTCACCTACCGCGAGGATAAGGACTATGTCCGCGCCGAGCTTCAAAAGCTGCACGACGCGGGCCAGTATCCGCCCGCCTTATAAGCAGCATCGTCGCAGGAGCGCTTTTCCATGAGCGCTCCCTCTTTTTATATCGCGCTTCATCCGATCTTTTTATGTGAGGGCCGGATCAACCGCCGCCTCTTTAATCCTGAGTTTATCTTTTTTTCGTATCATGTCATCCGAAAGGAGACGACGGTATGTTCCGAATCCTGATCGTGGAGGATGATCCGGGGACCTCCCGCCTGATGCAAGCCGTGCTGAAGCACGCCGGATATAAAACGCTGACAGCGGACAACGGCGAAAACGCGCTCGAGCTGATGGATGTCGAGCACGTCGACCTGATCCTGCTGGATGTCATGATGCCGGTCATGAATGGCCACGAATTCACCGAAACGCTGCGCGCCGGGGGCGATACCACGCCCATCCTGATGGTCACGGCCAAGCAGCTGCCGCAGGATAAATGCAAGGGCTTCCTGGCTGGCACCGACGATTACATGGTCAAGCCCGTCAATGAGGATGAGATGCTGCTGCGCATCAAGGCGCTGCTGCGGCGGGCCAAGATCGCCAGCGAGCGTCAACTGCAAATCGGCGCGCTGACGCTGAATTATGACGCGCAAACCGTAAGCTGGAGAGGCGAAAGTCAAACGCTCCCGCTGAAGGAATTCCAGCTGCTGTATAAACTGCTTTCCTGCCCCGACCGCATTTTTACCCGCTGGCAGCTGATGGATGAGATCTGGGGTATGGAGACCGACTCGGCAGACGCTACGATCAACGTGCATATCAGCCGGATCAGAAAGCGATTTGAGGATTGCCCTGTATTTGAAATTCGCGCGATCCGCGGGATCGGCTATAAGGCGGTGATCCTGCATGAATAATAAAGCGGAACGACTGCGGCAGCTTCGGCTGACGCTGCTGTTCGTGCTGCTGATTTTTGGCATTCAGCTGCTGGCCGTGGCCGTTATGTTCCTGCTGCTGCATCTTTTGATCAACGGACGGCTGATCCAGGCGGACAGCGTAAATTACGTGCCGCTTCTGTATTTTTCCTTGAGCAGCGTTGTCATCGGCACCCTGCTCGCCACCCTTTTCGGCCGGCGCTCACTGGCGCCTTTATGGAAGATCATGGACGCGACCGATCGGATCGCCGAAGGAGATTACTCCGTTCGCATCGATCTGAAGGGGCCCCATGAATTTCGGCAGTTGAGCACCCGTTTTAATCACATGGCCGAGGAACTGGGCAGCGTCGAGCTGCTCCGGAGCGATTTCATCAATGATTTCTCTCATGAGTTCAAGACGCCGATCGTTTCGATCCGCGGTTTTGCCAAGATGCTGAAACGAAGCGATCTCTCCCAGGAGGAACGGGAGGAATACCTCGATATCATCATCCAGGAGTCGGAACGGCTCGCCTCTCTTTCCTCTAATGTGCTGTTAATGTCCAAGCTGGAGAAACAGACGATCCTGACGGACGTGGAAAAACTGAACGCTGCGGAGCAGCTGCGCCGGGCGGTCGTCCTGCTGTCCGATCGCTGGGAAAAAAAGGAGCTGTCTCTGGCGCTGGACGGGCCGGAGCTTGAGGTACGCGGGAATCGGGAGCTGCTGGAGCAGGTCTGGATCAATCTACTGGACAATGCGATCAAATTTTCCCCACAGGGCGGGGAAATCAGCCTGCGGCTGGAAAGCGCGGGGCAAACGGCCCTGATTTCCGTTACAGATCAAGGGAAGGGCATGACAGACGAGGTCGCCGCCCGAATTTTCGATAAATTCTATCAGCAGGGCCCCTCCCGCGGCGGCGTCGGCAATGGGCTCGGCCTTTCCATTGCCCAACGCATCGTCACGCTGCATCAAGGCAGCATTCACGTAAAAAGCGCCCCCGGAGAGGGCGCGGTATTTACCGTAGAGCTGCCGCTCTGCTGACAAAAAACCTACGCTTCGCGGAACAGGACGCTCCGCCTGTAACGAATCATCATCAATGTGGAGCACACCACCCAGCCGATCGGGTAAGCGAGCGCGACGGATACAAAGCCCAGGCCCAGCCATCTCGTGATCGCCAGGTACAGCTGGCGGAACACCACGAAGGAGCCCAGCATAATGATCGTCGGCGCGGTCGCGTCGCCGATCCCCCGAAGCGCGCCGGAATAAATCTGGTTAAAGCAGAGCATGATATAAAAGGGCGTGACGATCCGGATAAAGCGCTCGCCATAGGCCACGACGGCCTCCTCCGGCGAAAAGAAGAAAAGCAGCGGCTTGGCCAGCAGGAACACCATAAGGCCCAGCACGACCGTCGCGCCGACGCTCATCAGGATCGCCGTATGCACGCCGTTTTTGGCGCGGTCCTTATTCCCCGCGCCCCAATTCTGGCTCACGAAGGTCGTCGAGGCCATACCGATCGCCTGATTTGGGATCAGCGCGAAGGCGTCCACCTTGTTATAAATGCCGTAGCCCGCCATACAGGACGAGCCGAAGGCGTTGATATAGGATTGCACAAAGACGTTGGAGAACGCGGTGACCGCCGTTTGGATGCTGGAGGGCAGGCCGATCCTGAGGATGCCGGAAAGTGCCTCCCGATCGATGCGCAGCCGCTTCCAGCGCAGGCCGTAGGCAGCGTTTTCCCGACTCAGGGACCATAAAATCAGCGCCGCGGAGATGATCTGCGACAGGATGGTCGCGTAGGCGACCCCCTCCACCTTCATTTTGAACACGATCACAAACAGCAGGTCCATCGCCGTATTCAGCAGCGCGGAAATGATCAGGAAAATGAGCGGCCTCCTGCTGTCGCCCACCGCGCGCAGGATGCCGCTGCCCATATTATAAAACAGCACCCCGCATACACCGGCAAAATAAATCGACAGGTAGGCATGCGCCTCGGAATACACATTGTCCGGCGTCTGCATAAAGCGCAGCATCGGATCGATGATCAATTGCCCAAGGGCGGTCGCGATCACGCTCATGATCATCGTCAGGGTGATCGTGGTGTGCACCGCCTTGCTCAGACCCTTGTTGTCATGCGCGCCATAGCGCTGAGAAATGATCACGGACGCGCCCGTCGCAAGACCTGCGCAAAAGCCCACGATCGTATTGATGATGCTGCCCGTAGACCCGACGGCTGCCTGGGCCTCCTCGCCCACAAACTGGACCACCACGACCGTGTCCACCGTATTGTAAAGCTGCTGGAACAGCAGGCCGATGGCCATTGGAATGGAAAAATCAAGCAAATGCCGCCAGATCGTTCCCTGCGTCATATCCGAGTCGGTCCGAGCCACGCGCAAAGCCTCCCACCCCATTTTATTCAGCTTGGGTATCATAACACCGGAATCAAGGCAGCGTCAACCGTTCGGCGGTTTTTTTCTTTGAATTCCTCCCCGTTTTTTCCCTAATAAATAATTAGCATATACTAACCATGTGTAAATTTTATGTGAAGTCTGGCTGGATTTTCTTGCTCTCAGGGAAGAAAAAAAGTAGAATTTGCCATAGCGCATCGCGCAAATACTCATTGGGAGGTTTTTCCATGAAAACCAAGCTTGTATCCCTGCTGCTCGTCCTGGCGCTGTCCCTGTCCGTGTGCGCCGCCGTTGCCGAAACTGCCGCCGAGCCCCAGACCGGCTCCTATGAGCTGATCAACGTCACCGGTGAAAAAGTGGTCGCGATTTATCTGATCGATAAGGTGACCGGCGAAGTGTCCGAGAATTTTGCCGGCGAGGGCCTGGCTGCCGACGCTTCCGTGACCGCCACCAAGACCATCGAAGCCGGTGAGAACGGCGAACATCGCCTGCTGCTGGTCTTTGTGACCGAGAGCGGCTATGTCGGCACCTTCAACACCCTGTCCATCGAAACGGCCAAGATCAACCTGCTGGATGCCGACGCGGCAAGCGGCGCCACTATGCAGAATCAAATCAAATTCACCTTCTGATTTTGGCCAACAAGCGGCGAGTCCGCTGCTAAAAGAGCAGAGCTTTCTGCCCAAGATGAGGCGGAAGGCTCTGCTTTCTTTTTCGTTTGAAGGCGAAAGCGCCTTGACATAACGCGGCCGATTGCTTATATTTTTCCCATCACCCGGCGCCGCAGGCCCGGAGCTCATCGGAGGCAAAGCTATGAACTGGTATTCGCGAACGCAGCTGCTGATCGGCGCGGACGGCATCGAAACGCTCCGGAGCAAACGGGTCGCGATCTTCGGCGTAGGTGGCGTAGGCGGATATACCGCGGAGGCCCTGGCGCGCTGCGGCGTAGGCGCGCTCGACCTGTTCGACGACGATCGGGTCTGCCTGACCAACCTGAACCGCCAGGTGATCGC
Organism: Clostridia bacterium; assembly: GCA_017469085.1. Classification (GTDB taxonomy): domain Bacteria; phylum Bacillota; class Clostridia; order Christensenellales; family Aristaeellaceae; genus UBA4246. Next base: position 6,341 of record JAFUHB010000254.1, on the reverse strand, counting down.
GCTGCGTTCCACGGTGGGGCGCTATAAGACAGAGGTCATGGCCGAGCGTATCCGGGACATCAATCCCAAGGCCGAAGTGACCGAGCATCGGCTGTTCTATATGCCGGACACCGCCGACCAGGTCGATCTCGCCTGCTATGACTACGTCGTTGACGCCGTTGACACCGTCACCGCCAAGCTCCTGCTGATCACGGCTTGCAAAAGCCTGGGCGTGCCCGTCATCAGCGCGATGGGCGCCGGCAATAAGCTGGATCCGACCCAGCTGCGCGTAACAGACATCGCCGATACGACGATCTGCCCCCTGGCCCGCGTCATGCGGCGGGAGCTGCGCAAGCGCGGCGTCCTCCATCAAAAGGTCGTGTACTCCACCGAGCCCGCCATCAAGACCATCGAATCGGACGACACCAGCTGCCTGACCCATTGCATCTGCCCGCCCGGCACCACCCGCAAGTGCAGCGCCCGGCGCGATATCCCCGGCAGCATCTCCTTTGTACCCTCGGTAATGGGCCTGCTGATCGCCGCCGAGGTCACGCGGGACTTACTGGGCCTCTCCAAGCCGTATTAATGAATATCTCCGCGATCCGGGGCAGATCCTCCCGGGTCGCTTTTTTGGTCGGCGTCACGTATGCTCTTTCCCAGCCCGCTGTTCCTTTTTCCACGCCTTGATCTGCCACAGGCGCTCGGCGTATCGGGGCTCCAGCCCCTGGTCGGTAGGCATATAGTATTCCCGATCCTTCAGGCTGTCGGGCAGGCATTGCATGGCCGTCATTTTCTCGGCATAATCATGGGCGTACTGATAGCCCTTGCCGTAATCGAGCTGCTGCATCAGGCGAGTCGGCGCGTTGCGAATCTGAAGCGGCACCGGCTCGTCCAGGCCCTTCAGCGCGTCCTCCCTGGCCACCATATAGGCAGTGTCCATCGCGTTGGACTTGGGCGCAAGGGACAGATAGACCACCGCCTGCGTCAGATGCACGGTACATTCTGGCATTCCGATAAAATGGCAGGCCTGATAAGCCGCCACGGTCAGCTCCATGGCCCTCGGATCGGCCAGCCCCACGTCCTCCGCCGCAAAGCGCACGATCCGCCTGGCCACATACAGCGGGTCCTCCCCCGCTTCCAGCATGCGGGCCAGCCAGTATACCGCCGCGTCCGGGTCGGAATTGCGCATGGACTTATGAAGCGCCGAGATCAGGTTATAATGTTCTTCCCCCTTCTTGTCATACAAAAGGGACTTTTTGCTGGTGCATTGCTCGAGAGTCTCCTCCGTAATGGTGACGCTGTCCCCCTGCGTTTCCCCGTTGAGGACCGCCATCTCCAGGGTGGACAGCGCCATGCGCGCGTCCCCGTTGGAAAAACGGGCGATCATCTCCAGCATGCCGTCCGGATAGACAATCTTGCGGTCGCCAAAGCCGCGCTCGTCCTTAAGCGCGTTCTGCAGCAGCTGCGCGATCTCCTCCGGCTTGAGGGCCTGGAGCACAAACACCTTGCAGCGCGACAGGAGCGCCCCGTTCACCTCGAAGGAGGGGTTCTCCGTCGTCGCGCCAATCAGGATGATGCTGCCCCGCTCCACATAGGGCAAAAAGGCGTCCTGCTGCGCCTTATTGAAGCGGTGGATCTCATCGACGAAAAGGATCGTGCGCTCGCCAAAGCGCCGGGCCGTTTCCGCCTCCTCCATCACCGCGCGGATCTCCTTGATGCCGCTGGTCACAGCGGAAAAATCTATGAATTTGGACTTGGTGCTATTGGCGATGATACGCGCCAGCGTCGTCTTGCCCACCCCGGGCGGGCCCCAAAAAATCATGGAGGAGACGTTATCGGCCTCGATCAGCCGGCGGAGCACCTTGCCCTCGCCGATCAGGTGTTTCTGGCCCACATATTCATCCAGCGTCCGCGGCCGGAGCCGGGCCGCCAGGGGCTGGCTGGCCGGCCGTTCAAAAAAGGTCTGCTGTTCCATCTGTTCTGTCCTTGCGCTTAAAATCGATCCGTTCTTGCTTATCGACGATGCCGGAGGAAGCGCGTCCCTTCCCCCGCCTTGCCGTCTCATTATAGCGGTTCTCGCGGCGGATGTAAAGCAGAGGCCCTTGCAGCGCATTCTTGATCGTAACATTTTCGTAATATTATGTAATCATATTGAAATGTACAAAGCCCTCCGCTTCCGGTATAATAAGTTATCAATGCATTTCTTCGTACAGCGCGTTTGTGCGAAGGCGGAAAGGATGCGTGCCAAATGAAAAAGGGATTGATCGCTGTATGTGTCTGCCTGGTGCTTGCCATAGCAGCCATCGTCGTTCTCGGCGTCAGCCTGAACAATGCCAACCGCAAAAATGAGGATATCAGCAGTCAGCTGTCCGCCGCGTCTAATGAAAATACGAGGCTGACCGCCGACAAGGAATCGCTCACCGCCGACCTGGAGGCCGAAATCGCCGCCAAAGAAACGGCGCTGACCAATAACGCCGCGCTGGCCGAATCGCTTACCGCCGAATCCGAAGCCAAGGAACAGGCCTTGAAGGAAGCTGCCGGGCTGACTGAATCCCTGACCGCCGAAGTCGCGGCCAAGGAACAAGCCCTGAAGGAAGCCGCTGAACTGGCCGAATCCCTGACTGCCGAGGTTGAAGCCAAGGAGCAGGCCCTCGCCGAAGCGGCCGACCTGACCGCCGCCCTGGCACAGGCCAATGAAGCGCTGACGGCTGCCAATAGCGGCAAGGAAGAAGCCATCCGCCAGAATGAAAGCCTGAGCGAGCAGCTTCAGGCCGTTACCGGCGAATTGAGCACGCTGACCGCTCAACTGAACGAAGTAACCCTGAACAGCGGGGAATTGACCGGGCAGGTCGACGCGCTCCGCGAGAAGCTCCAAGCCGCGACGGACAGCAACGCCAGCCTGACTGCCGAAAAGGACGAGGCGCTCGCCGCGAATGTCAGCCTGACCGCCGAAAAGGATAAGGCGCTGGCGGAAAATGCCGCCCTGACGGAAGCGTTGAGCACTGTGACCACACAGCTGGCCGATTTGAACGATAAGCTCACCGCGATCAGCACCGAGCGCGACCGCCTGAGCAGCGAGGTCAACGAGCTCACCAATGCCCTGCAGAACGCGACAGACGAAGGCACTGAGGCTGTGCCCTCCGTCGAGCCTGCGAACAATACAGAGCAGCAGCCTGCCGCGGACGTTGACCCAAACGAATCGACGCTGAGCGCGCAGTTGAGCACCGTCACCGAACAGCTGGATAAGCTGGGCACACAGTTGAGCACGCTGAGCACCGAGCATGGCAGCCTGAATGAACAGATCACCGCCCTGACTGAGCAGTTGACCGCCGCCTCCGCCGATAAAGAGGAGTTGGCGAGCCGCCTGGACACCGCCGTCGGTGAAAGCGCTGCGCTGGCCAGCCAGGTCGATCAGTTGACTGCCGACCTGACCGCCGCCGAAACACTGAAGGAGACCTTAGAACAGCAAAACGCAGGCCTGAACACCCAGTTGGAGACTGTCTCCAAGCAACTGGAAGAAACGACCGCCGACCTTGCCGCCACCGCATCCGAACTGACCGAAACCACCAAGCAGTTGGCGGAAACTGCCGAAGCGCTGCAGGCGCAGACCACCGCCCGCGAAACAGCCGAAAAGGCCGCGGAAGCTCTGACCCAGCAGCTGACCGAAACGCAGACCACGCTGACTGAAACCGCCGCCGCACTTGAAGCGGAAACGGCCGTGCGCGTCCTGGCAGAAGAAGAGGCCGCGCGTCTGAGCGGCGAGCTGCAAACGGCGACCGAGCAGCTGACCCAGACGGAGGCCACCCTGACCGAAACCACCGGTAAGCTTAGCGAAACGAAGGCTATCTTGGCCCAGACCGCGGAAACGCTGTCACAAAAGGAGTCTGAGCTGACCGAAACCGCCGCGAAGCTGACCGAAACGGAGACCACCCTGACCCAGACAGCCCAGGCTTTGGAAACGGAGCAAGCCGCCACTGCCGAGCTGCAAAGCAACGTGAGCGACCTTGAGACCGAGAAAGCCCGCCTCGAGCAGTGGGCAGAGGACCTGACCGTGCAGGCTGAACTGGCCGCCCGCGCCAATTTGCCCAAACCCGTGCCCCGTGCCAATTCCTCCAAGGATGGCGTGCCCAAGCTGTCCTGGCATCGTTTCCGCTTCGATGAAGACGGCTATCCCCAGCTTTGGGTTTCCATGGCGGATAACACGGGGTTGGACAAGGTATTCTTCCTGCGCACCTATGTGGACGACAGCAACACCGTCCAGGAGGAATATTTCGACGCTTATACACTGGCCAGCGCCTTTGAGGCCGTGCGCTACCGCACGCTCGACCTGCCCGGCTCCTATACCGTGCTGGTAGAAAACACGGCTGGCAAAGTGTTCCGCAGCGGCGTGATCGCCCTGGTGGAGGACGTGGATGGCAACGGTGTGATCGACACCCTGACGGACGTCAAGGGCAATGTGACGCCCCTTGAAATCGAATACGCCTTCGCGCCGGTCGATTGAGCCAGCTCGATCCAATCATCAGCCGCAGGGCTGCGGCATGGGAAGTTGCCCATGTCCCACCCAACGCTCTGAAGCATCATTAACCAGCGCCGCCCGCCAAATCCGGCGGGCAGTGATGATTTTGGTCACATTTTCTTATATATAGATAAGCGTAAAAATACTTAAGACAAGGACCGTTTCATCCATTTCATAATAGCTGGCCTCCTACTTCGACCTGTCGCCGTCTTCATTGTCCACTCCAGTTCAATTGTCTTTTTGACGCTTCTGCAGCCGACAGGTACGTTTCATGGCTACAGCACTGGCAAGATCACCCAACACGTTACAGCAGGTTGCGCCGGCATCCACCAGGATATTGACGCTGACGTACATTCCCATGATGCCCGTAGGCAATCCAGCGATCGACGCCAACGCGGCAAAGGAGGCGATGGCGCTGTTGGGGACGCCCGGCGCACCGATAGACAAAAGCGTATTGCTGAGCAGTATGACTGCCAGCAAGCCATAAGAAATTTCCGTGCCGGTGGCGTTGGCGAAGAATACGATCATAAAGGACATCACGATGGATACGGCGTCCATGTTGATGGTGGCGCCTAACGGCAGCGCCAGGGAAGAAATCTCATTGGGCACGCCCATCTCATCAGCACATCGCTTGCTGATCGGCAGCGTTGCGGAGGAAGAAGCGGTGCCGAAGGCATTCAGTCCGGCGGGCAAGACGGTCACGAAGAATCGCCGGATTCCGAATTTTCCAATGCCCTTCACCAGCACCACACCGTATACAATCACAATATACAGAGCCATCACCAAATACAGAATACCCAGCACCGCCGCCAGAGAAAAGATGGTCTGCAAGCCATTGGCATGCACCGTGCCTGCGAGAGAACAAAACACGCCGACAGGCGTCGTATACATCACAGCGGAAACAATCTTTACCGATATTTCATCCACCGCTTCGCACAGCTTTATAAAGGGCTCGGCCTTATTGCCCAACGCCAGGCAGGCAATCCCTACGAAGATAGCAAACACCAGTACTTGGAGCATATTGCCGTTGACAAAGGCAGCGATGGGGTTTGCCGGGATCAGGTCAACCAGCGTATCCACCAGGCTGGTGAATTGAGCCGCTTGCACATCCGCCTCCATCATTTCGATGGAAACGCCAACGCCAATATTTAATGCTTTGGGCAGGAATAATCCCAGGAGACTGGCCAGCAACGTCGTACCGATGAAGTACAAGAGCGCCTGCCCGCCCACCTTGCCGGTGGCGGACACGCTGCCGATTCCCTTAATGCCCACAATCAGGGAGCAGAACACTAAGGGGTAAATCATCATCGTCAGAGCATGAAGATATACCGTGCTGATCAGACTGACCACCGGCTGTGCCCACTCGGGCATTACCACGCCAAACAGCGCGCCTAAAATCAGGCCTGCCAAGATGGCAATACTCAACCGGATGGCCTTTTTGTTGGAAGGTTTTCGGGCAACTTCGCTCACAGATGATCCTCCTTTTTTTATGTATGATATTGAAATGTATGATGCTGAAAAGTGCCGCCAGGAATCAAGCCGGAGAATTAAATTTCTTCCGGCCCTGGCATTCCGCATAGCTGCGGCACCGTTACATTCGATTGCGGCTCAGAACCAATGAAATAAAACTCATATTAATTGACGTTTTAACCATATACAGATGTGGGAAGGATTTTTTGTCCTGACGCAGATGAACGGAGAGAAACGTAGCAGCGCTACGGGGGCCGGCGCAAAGCAAAGTCAGGGAAAAATGATCATAGATATATATGTATTAGGCGAAAAGCAGCATCCGCACACGATCCATCACGGTCAAGCCTCCTTTCAATCGTTATCCTACTGGATGATC
>JAFUHB010000253.1 GCA_017469085.1 Clostridia bacterium | reverse complement strand
GCCTCTCCGCCCGGATGGCGTATCACGGCGGCGGCATCGTATTGACCGTTGAGGATGAATACGGCGAGATCGACGAGCTGATGCCCCTGCTGCGGGCGCTGAGGGAAAAGCGGAGGTATTTCCGCTTCCGCTCGGGCGCTTTCCTGGATTTGAGCGGCGCGGAGGAATGGCAGCGTATCGCGGAGGCGGCCATGGAGGCCGAGGCGGATGCGGCGGCCCGCGCGGCGTCTCCCGATCTCAGGCCCCTGCCCTCTTACCGGGCGATGTACCTGCGCGCTCTGATGGAGCAGGCGGGCCTGCCCCTGAAGATGGACGAACGCTCGGACGAAACGACGGCCATGCGTTATACCGCGCCCGAGCCCCGCGTGCAGGGCCTGCGCGGCTATCAGCGCCGGGGCTATGAATGGCTGATGACGCTGGACGCTTTGCATATGGGCGGCATCCTGGCGGATGATATGGGCCTTGGCAAGACGGTGCAGATGATCGCCGCCATCGACGGAAGCAGGCAGGCCGCTTCGGAATGGCTGCCCAGCCTGATCGTCGCGCCGACCTCGCTTTTGTACAACTGGCTGAATGAATTCCGGCTGTTCGCGCCCTGGCTGACGGTCACCCTGTTGCAGGGCAGTCAGGCCCAGCGGGGCGCTCTGATCGAGGACCTCCGGAATGAGCGGCCCGACGTGGTCATCACCAGCTACCCCTTGCTTCGGCGGGATATCGAGGCCCTGAAGGAGATATCCTTCCATTTCGCCGTGCTGGACGAAGCGCAGCAGATCAAGAACGCCGCCTCCGTTTCCGCCCAGGCGGTCAAGGCGCTGAACGCCAGGACGCGCGTCTGCCTGACGGGCACCCCGATGGAAAACCATGTGGGCGAGCTCTGGTCGCTGATGGACTTTTGTCTGCCCGGATATTTGCCGGGATACGCGCGGTTCCTGCGGCGCTACGCTGACGGGGAGGACGTCGACGGCCTGCGGCAGCGCATCCGTCCCTTCCTGATGCGGAGATTAAAAACCGACGTGCTGAGCGAACTGCCCCCCAAGCTGGAAAAGACGCTGTACGCCGGGATGACGGAGGAGCAGAGCCGGGTATATCAGGCCGTACTGTATCAAAGCCGTGAGCGGGTGCGGGGGATCCTCGAAAACCGGGGCCTGGCGAAAGGCCGCACCGAGGTGCTGGCCGCCATCACCCAGCTCAGGCAGGTGTGCTGCCATCCCTCCCTCTGTATGGACGGCTATTTGGGGACCTCCGGCAAGGAGGAGCTGCTGATGGATATCCTGCCCGGCGCGCTTCGGGCGGGCAGCCGGGCGCTGTTGTTCAGCCAGTTCACCACCATGCTTCGCCTGCTGGAAAAGCGGCTCCGCGAGGCAGGCATCCATACCCTGTATCTGGATGGGGAGACCCCCGTCAAGACCCGCCAGGAGCTGACGGAAGCCTTCAACGGGGGAGAGGGCCAGGTGTTCCTGATTTCGCTCAAGGCGGGCGGCACGGGCCTTAACCTGACCGGAGCGGACACCGTGATCCATTACGACCCCTGGTGGAATCCCGCCGCGCAGGACCAGGCCACCAGCCGCGCCTATCGGATCGGGCAGGATAAGCCCGTCACGGTGATGTCCCTGGTCACGCACGGCACCATCGAGGAGCAGGTGCTCAAGCTGGGGGAGAGAAAGCGCAAGCTGTTCGACCGGCTGATCACCGCCGGGGAAGATCTGCCCACCCGCTTGACCGAGCAGGAAATTCTTTCCCTGTTTGAATGAACGGTATATCGGGAAAATGTCAAGGAAAAACGCTTGACAGGAAATGAATCCTGTGTATAATATCCATGTCAAGCTCTGGAGCTTGACATGCTGGAGGTCGGCCAATGCGTGATCTGATGGAGAAAAAGGTGGAGGCGTCCCTGCTGCTGAGCTATTACGGGGCGCTGCTCACGGACACGCAGCAGCAAATGTCGACCCTGTATTACGACGAGGATTATTCGCTGTCCGAGATCGCGGCGCAGTTTCACGTCAGCCGCCAGAGCGTCCACGACACGGTGGCCCGCTCTTTGCAGCAGCTGGAGCAGACCGAGGAAAAGCTCGGCTTCATCAGCCGCGACGCCCTGCGGGAGCGCAGGCTTGCGGCAGGCATCCGGGAGCTTTCGGCCATGGACGGGGCCCCGGCCCGGCGGGCGATCGAGGTCCTTTCGGCGCTCGGACAGGAGGAGGAACAGTAAATGGCTTTTGAGGGCCTTTCCGAAAAACTGCAAAACGCGTTCCGCAAGCTGTCCGGCAAGGGCAAGCTGAACGAGCAGAACATCAAGGAGGCCATGCGGGAAGTGCGCATGGCGCTGCTCGAGGCGGACGTCAACTATACGGTCGTCAAGGAATTCGTATCCAAGGTCAGCGAACGGTGCGTCGGCACTGAGGTGCTGTCCACGCTCAATGCGGGCCAGCAGGTCATCAAGATCGTCAACGAGGAACTGACCCAGCTGATGGGCGGCCAGGTGGCGAAGCTGACCTGGTCTCCGAGTACCCCGACGATCTATATGCTGTGCGGCCTTCAGGGCGCCGGTAAAACCACCATGGCCGGCAAGCTGGCCGCCTACCTGACCAAGCAGGGCAAAAAGCCCCTGCTCGCGGCGTGCGACATTTACCGCCCCGCCGCCATCAAGCAATTGCAGATCGTCGGCGAGCATGTAAACGTGCCGGTGTTTGAAAAGGGCACGCAGGACCCGGTCCAGACGGCCAAGGAGGCCGTGGAGCACGCCCGCTATTACGGCCAGGATGTGCTGATCATCGATACCGCCGGCCGTCTGCACGTCGACGAGGCGCTGATGGACGAGCTCAAGCGCATGAAGGAGGCCGTCCGTCCGCAGGAGATCCTGCTGGTGGTCGACGCCATGACGGGTCAGGATGCCGTGAACGTGGCCAAGGCCTTTAACGACCTGCTGAGCATCGACGGCGTGATCGTCACCAAGCTGGACAGCGATACCCGCGGCGGCGCGGCGCTGTCCGTCCGCGCGGTGACGGGCAAGCCCATCAAGTTCGCCGGTACCGGCGAAAAGCTGACCGATATCGAGCCCTTCCATCCGGACCGCATGGCTTCCCGTATCCTCGGCATGGGCGACGTGCTGACGCTGATCGAAAAGGCCACCGAGGCTTACGACCAGCAGGAGGCGGAAAAATCCGAAAGGAGCCGCAAGAAGGACCTGTCTGATCTGGATCTGGAGGATTATCTGGAGCAGATGCAGCAGATGAAAAAGATGGGTCCGCTGCAAAACGTCCTGGGCATGTTGCCCGGCATCGGCGCCAAGCTCAAGGACGTCGAGATCAGCGACGACGTGATGAAAAAGCCCGAGGCCATCATCCGCAGCATGACCCCGCAGGAGCGCCGCCATCCCGAGGTGCTGAACGCCTCCCGCCGCCGGATCGCGGCCGGGGCGGGCGTTACGGTGCAGGATGTCAACCAGCTGATCCGCCAGTACGACCAGGCCCGGCAGATGGTCAAGTCCATGATGGGCAACAAGCGCGGCGCGCTTCGCCAGCTCAGGAAAATGGGCAGGTAACAATCGCGGTCATCATAGTTATTATGATTACCATATATATCATCGATCCGTCAGGAGGAGAAAAGAAATGGTCAAGATTCGTCTCAAGAGAATGGGTATGAAGAAAAAGCCCTTCTACCGCGTTGTGGTTGCCGACGAGCGTTCCCCGCGCGACGGCCGCTTCATCGAGGAGATCGGCTACTATGATCCCATGAAGAACCCGTCCGTCATCAACATCGATAAGGAAAAGGCCCTCGATTGGATGCAGAAGGGCGCCCAGCCCACGGATTCCGTCCGCAGCCTGCTCAAGCGCAGCGGCATCATCGAAAAGTAAAGATCCCCTCATTTCGGGATCCTTGCGCACCCAGGATATGAGGAGATTGCACCCATGAAAGAACTCGTTCTTTATCTGGCCCGGTCTCTTGTCGATCATCCCGATCAGGTTCAGATCACCGAAACCGAAGGTCCCGAGGCGGTCATTCTGGAGTTGAATGTCGCTTCGGACGATATGGGCAAGGTCATCGGCAAGCAGGGCCGCATCGCCAAGGCGATCCGTTCGATCGTCAAGGCCGCGACCGCCCGGGACGGCAAGCCGGTTTTTGTGGAAATCCAGTAATCAGGACGAACGGCTTTTCCCGTGAAACGCGCGGGGGAGGCCGTTTTCCTATGGACGGCCAACGCATGGCAGGGGGACTAAAAATGCCTGATCCATATATCGAAATCGGCGAGGTGCTGCGCCCGCACGGCGTCATGGGGCTGGTCAAGGTGAGGCCGGACACGGAGGACGCGGAGCGCTTTCTTGCCCTTGATCACGTCTTTGTGCAGGCGGAGGGCCGCTATGTCCGCCAGCCTGTTTCCGAGATCGCCGTGCATGGGGACGGATACGTCTATCTGCGGCTGAACGGCGCGGAAACCCGCGACGAGGCTGAAAAGCAGCGGGGACGCTTTTTGTATGTGGACCGGGCGAACGCCAGGAAGCTCCCGGAGGGGGAATGGTTCATCTGCGATTTGAAGGGCTGCGAGGTCCGGGATACGCTGGGGACGCACCTGGGCGTACTAACCGACGTCCTGTCGCCGGGGGCCAATCATGTGTTCGTCGTCAAAACGGGCAAGGGCAATATGCTGGTGGCCGCGATGAAATTTGTGATCGTTTCCGTCGACGTCGAGCAAAAGCTGATCGTGCTGGACGAAAAGCGTCTGCCGGAGGTCGCCGTCTATGAGTGACCCTATGCGCATCACCCTGCTGACCACCTTCCCCGAGATGTGCGAGAGCGTCCTTTCGGCCAGCATCCTTGGGCGGGCGCGTGCCGCGGGGCTGATCGACGTCAGGGCGGTTGATATCCGTCCTTATTCCGCCTCCAAGCACAAAAATACGGATGATTATCCCTTTGGCGGCGGGGCGGGCATGCTGATGATGGCCCAGCCGATCGCCGACGCGATGAAGGATGTCTGTGGGCCTGATTTTCGGGGCCTTCGCATCTTTATGGGGCCCAAGGGGGAACGCCTGACCCAGCGATTGGCGGAGGAATTGGCCGCCCAGCCTGAGCTGGTGATCCTGTGCGGGCATTACGAGGGCGTGGATCAGCGGGCGCTGGACCATTATATCGACCGGGAAATATCCATCGGCGATTATGTGCTGACCGGCGGCGAAATCCCTGCGCTCGCGCTGACCGACTGTATCGCGCGTTTGATCCCCGGCGTGCTGGGCAGCGCGTCCAGTCCGTTGGAGGAAAGCTTTTCGGGGGATCGGCTGCTCGAGTATCCGCAATACACCCGGCCGCGGGTGTTCGAGGGAGAAGAGGTGCCCGAGGTGCTGCTGAACGGGGATCATGCCAAAATAGCGAGATGGCGGCGGGAACAGTCGCTTTTGATCACGGCGGCAAGGCGGCCGGACCTTCTTGGGCAGGCAAGGCTTACGGAACAGGACAGGGTGTTTCTTCATGAAAACGGGCTGGATGAGATTTAAGCAGAGCGCGCGCCTGTTCGCCGCGCTTTTTGCTATGCTGCTCCTGGCGGGAGGGCATATTCGCGCTGCTTCCGCGGCGACGACCTCCGTATTTCCGGAAATCTATGTGGAATGTGTCGGCGATTTGGGCGTTTGCTCGTCCAAAATCGGCGTGTGGGAATATGGGAAGTACGCCACCCTGTTTCTGCCCTCTTATTTTGACGGCAGGGTCGTGTTGACCTACGGCGATAAGCTGTGCGGCGTTGAGATCGACGGGCAGTCCGTGCAATCGGGCGAGGAAATCCGCCTCGAGGTCGCGACGGAGGGGCACACGATCCGCTATCAGCGGAGGACTTTGCAGCTTCGCGTCCTCAAATCCGCGCTTTTGCCGACGATCTTTATCACCACCGAGTCCGGCGAGTTTGACCTGATCCATGCCTCGACCAAGTACAAGGAGCCGGGCAGCGTCGCGATCTATGACGAGGCGGGCGGGCTGACGCTCTCGTCCGAGCTTGAGCATGTCAAAGGCAGGGGAAATTCGTCCTTCATGCGTCCCAAGAAACCATATCAGATCAAATTCCTGGAAAAGACCTCTCTGTTCGGTATGGAAAAGGCGAAAAAATGGGTGCTGCTGGCCAATTACAAGGACCGCACGCTGATCCGCAATCAGATCGTGTTTGGCGCGGCGCGGTACTTGGGCGACCCCTATGCCAGCTCCGACGCCTATGCGGACCTGTATGTGAACACCCGGTATATGGGCACTTACGAAATATCAGGCAAGGTGGAGATCGCGGGCAACCGCATCGATGTGCGCGATCTTGAAAAGGAGACCGAGGCTCTGAACGAACTGCCGCTGAGCGAGTACAAACGCTTTGGGCGCTTCAAGGCGGAACGCGGCTCCTCCAAGGGCTATCAGATCCCCAACGATCCCCAGGATATCACGGGCGGTTACCTGATCGAGTTTGAAAAGTCCTATCACTACGAGCAGGAAAAATCGGGCTTCGTCACCAAACGGGGCCAATGCTTCGTGATCAAATCGCCGGAATTCGCCTCTCAGGCGCAGGTCGCCTATATCTCCGGCCTGATCCAGCGCCTGGAAAACGCGATCTACGCCGCTGATGGGCGCGACCCGGAAACGGGGCTTCATTACAGCGAGATGGCGGACCTTGATTCCATGGCGCGGGAATTTTTGATGGAAGAGGTTTTTAAGAATTACGACGCCAATAAGTCCAGCCAGTTCATTGTAAAGCCTGCCGACTCGGAGGGCTGCCGTCTTTTCTTCGGTCCGGTGTGGGATTTTGACCTGAGCATGGGGGATTGGTGCGATAACGCCGACAATCGGCATATCGCCAGCCCCAAGCGCCTTTACGCGGCCAACGGGAACGGCTGGCTGCCCACCCTGTATAAGCAGCGGGATTTTTATGAGCGCGTGATCCGGATGTACTATGAGGAGCTGGCGCCTTATTTGAAGGCGGTGCTGGGCGAAGCGCCGCAGGCGGATATCCCGGTGCTGGAAGAAAGATACGAGATGCTCCGCGCCTCGGCGGACATGAATTACCTGCGGTGGCCGAGCTTTGATTCCGCCAGTTGGCCGGTGGATACGGGGCGCAGCTTCGAGGCGAACTACGCCTATCTGCGCGCCTGGCTGGAGCAGCGCATGGAATACCTGGATACGATCTGGCTGAGCGATTACCAGACCCTTTCGGCAAAGGCGGAAGAATACTGATTTTCATCTGACTGACTTTAGCGGAAATCAGTATAAAGACAGGCGACCGGTTGTTTCGGCCGCGTCTTTGTGCTATAATGGCTTTGAATTCCAACGATATCCCTGGACGAAGGAGAGATTGAAATGCAGATTCGGCAGCTTTCCGTTTTTCTGGAAAACAATCAGGGGATACTGACCGAGCTTGCGAAGCGGCTCGGGAAGGAACAGGTCTCGATCCTGGCGATCGCGCTGGCGGATACCAGCCGCTTCGGCGTGGTCCGCTGCGTGGTGGACGATCCGGAAAAGGCGCTTGCGCTCATGCAGGAGAGCGGTTATTCCGCCTGCCTGACCGACGTGCTGGCCGTTTTCACGCCCGAGGACGCCGGCGGCGCGGGGCAGGTGCTCGAATGTCTGAGCGAGAGCGGCCTGGACGTCGAATACATCTATATGCTGAGGACCCTCGAGGGAAGGCCGGCCTTGATCATCGGGGTGGCGGATACCGCGCTGGCCGAGCGGGCGGTCCAAAAGGGCGGCTTTGTTATCCTGCGTGAGGAGGACCTGAAAAAGGCCTGATGCCAAGGAGCGCGTATGCAGAAAACAAACGGCAAGAAAAAAAACAAAAGGAAAATCAGGCCGATCAAAAAGCCTTATTTGAAGGGCAGCGCGATGAGCGCGCTGGTCGCAAAGCGGGGCCTCAAGATGCTCGTTTACGCGGCGGTTTTCCTGATGCTCAATCTCTTTATCGGGGCCTTGTATTCCTTTGATGACCGCCCCTTCCTGCGGGTCTTGTTCAACGGGATGCTGATCCTGGTATACGGCGCGGTGCTTTATATGGACGGCCTGCGCGTCGGGGACGGCGACGTCGCCTTCGCGGAGATCCAGTATAACCACGCGCAGCAGGGGCAGACGATCACCAAGCAGGAAAAGGATCGCTGTTTTCATCCGCTCAAGGGCGTGACGACCGTGCTGTGCGGGATGGCTATTCCGCTGATCCTGGCGGTCGTGTTCGCCCTGACCGCGCAAAAGCAGACCTATACCCTGCAGGCGCTGCCCAGCTGGGTTTCTTCCTACGGCGCGCGGGATTTCACCCTGCCCCTTCAGTATTATTATCAGACGCAGCCGGTCACGGCTCTCTCGGTGCTGAAGATCGTCATGCATCTGGCGGTATATCCCTTTATCAATATCGTTGGCGCCCGGAACGCGGAGGGCATCCTGCTGATCGACCGTCTGTCGCCCCTGCTGATCCTGATCCCCTTCCTGTTCTACGCGGTGGGGTATGTGCGCGGCCTGCATAGCCGGGCCATGCTGCACGGCAGCGCGGCGATGGGAGGAAAACGCCGCGGCGGCGCCAAGAAAAAGCAGGCGAAAAAGCCCCGATCCGAGCAGAAAGAGCTGGTCTGATGCGGATCGTCGGCGGGATATATCGCTCCCGTCCGCTCACGGCGCCCAAGGGGATGACCACCAGGCCGACCCTCGATCAGGTGCGCGAGGCGCTGTTCAATATCCTGCAGGGCCAGGTCGGCGGCGCTCGCTTCCTGGACCTTTACGCAGGGAGCGGCGCGGTGGGGCTGGAGGCGGTCAGCAGAGGCGCGGCGATGGTCGTGCTCTGCGATCAGAGCCGGGACGCCCAGCAGGCGATCCGGCGGAACATCGAGGCGTTGCAGGCGGGCGAGAAAACGCGGGTGCTTTCGATGCGGGATGCCGAGGCGATCCGACGCCTTTCGCGTGAGGGGGAACGGTTCGACCTGATTTATCTGGACCCTCCCTACGCGATGCCGCTGGAGCCGACCGTCGGGCTGCTGCTCGAGAGCGATCTACTGGCCCCGGAGGGGCTGATCATCGCCGAGCACGATAAAAAGCATGAGCCGAAGCCGGAGGGGCTTTGCCTGCTCAAGCGAAGGGAATATCGGGATACGGTACTTAGCTTCTATGGGAGGGAGCATGGGCAACAAACGGATCGCGCTTTATCCGGGCAGCTTTGACCCGCTGACGGTCGGACATTTGGACCTGATCGTCCGGGCCGCGGCCATGTATGACCGGGTGTATGTGGCGGTCATGCATAACGCTGAAAAACGGAACAGCTTTACGGCCCAGGAACGGGTGCGGATGATCGGGGCCTGCTGCGGAGAGCTGCCTAATGTGACGGTTTTGTCCTCCACAGGGCTGACGGCTCACCTGGCCAAGGAACTGGATGCCGGGATCCTGCTGCGTGGCCTGCGCGGTGCCGGAGATATCGAGGGCGAGCTTTTGATGGCACGTGTGAACGCCCGCCTGAACCCGGAGCTTGAAACGGTGTTGCTGCCCGCAGCACAGGGCAAGGAGGCGGTTTCGTCCTCCCTTGTCAGGGAAATCGCGAGTCTTGGCGGGGATATTTCATCCTTTGTTCCCCCGCAGATCCTGTCGGATATTACCAAACGCTTCCAAGGAGGTAAGAAAGATGGCTGATTATCGCTTACAGGTATTGGATCTGGTGACGGAGCTCCAGAAGAAGATCGAGGTGGCCGGCAAGGTGCCGCTGACCAACCGCGTCGTGCTGGACCGTCAGGAAATCAACCAGATCGCCGAGCAGATCCGCGGCAGCCTGGATCCGGATCTGAAAAAGGCGCAGGACGTGCTGGCCAATCAGATCGAGATCCTGACCAGCAGCCAGCAAAAAGCCGATCAGACGCTCAGCGAAGCGGAGAATGGGGCAAGGGCCACCCTGGACGACGCGGCCCGTCGCGCGCAGGCTACCCTGGCGGACGCCCAGGCCAAGGCCTCGGAGATGGCTCGGGACGCCGCCGATAAGGCGAACGCCATGGTGGCGGACGCTCAGGCCCGCGCCCAGGCTATGCTGGCGGACGCCCAGGCGAGGGCGGCGCAGCTCGTATCCGAAAATGAGATTACCCTTCGCGCCAATCAGGAGGCGGAGCATATCCTGTCCACCGCCCAGGCCGAGGCGGATCGCTTCCGTTCCCTGTCCCGCCAGGAGGTGCATGGTCTGATGGCGAATGCGGACGCCGCCCTCTCCCAGCAGCTGGACGCCCTTCGTCAGCTCCGTCAGAACCTGGACGCCGTGAACTCGCAGGATATTCTTTGACATACTCTGTCATACTCGCGGGCTTAATATGCAAATGACATAAAAAATCAGCGCCCGGTCAAGCTGTTTGGCCGGGCGCTTGCATTACAATACTACTCAGTTTCCACATTCGATGCTGATTTCGTTGAACAGGCGGAGCAGGCCGTCGATATCCACATTTTCTTTGTCTGCGCCCGCCTGGTCCAGGACGGCCTTGCCCTGGTGCATCATGATCAGCCGGTTGCCATATTGGACGGCATAGCGCAGGTTGTGCGTCACCATGATGGCGGTCAGATGTTTTTCGCGCACGATGCGGTCGGTCAGGTCCATGATGATATCGGCGGTTTTGGGGTCCAAGGCAGCGGTATGCTCGTCCAGGATCAGGAAGGAGATCGGCGTCATCGTGCTCATGAGCAGCGCGAGGGCCTGGCGCTGCCCGCCGGACAGGGTGCCGACCTTGCTTTGCAGCATGTTTTCAAGCCCAAGTCCGAGCGGGGCAAGAAGGTCCCGGTAGCCCTGGACACGGTTCCTGTCCGTCCCGGCGCGAAGACCCTGTTTCTGCCCCTTATGGTCGGCGAGGGAGAGATTCTCCAGGATCGTCATGCTGGGGCAGGTGCCCAGCGCCGGGTTCTGATAAACGCGCCCGATGTACCGCGCGCGGCGGAATTCCTTTTCGCGGGTGATATCCCTTTCGTCAATCAGGATGCTTCCCCCGTCCGGGCAGATGCTGCCGCAGATCAGGTTCAGCATGCTCGTTTTGCCGGAACCGTTGGAACCGACCACGGATACGAAGCCTCCCGTTTCAATGGACAGGCTGAAATCCTGAAAAATGCAAAGCTCCTGCACGGTGCCCGGATTATAAATCTTGGTGATCCCCTTCATCTCAAGCATGGAGCTTCGCCTTCTTTCTCTGGACGCCGCTGATCGACAGGATGATCAGGAACAGGAAGGCCGTTACCAGCTTCATATCGCTGCTGGGCACGCCCGCCTGGATGGCCAGCGCCACGCAGGCCTTATAGATGATGCTGCCGATGATCGCCGCGGTGGTGCCCTTGACGAAGGACAGCCGCCCGAACAGGTTGAGGCCGATGATCACAGAGGCCAGCGCCATGGCGATGGAGCCGGTGCCCATGGAAATTTCAAAGGTATGCTGCTGCTGGCAGAGGACCGCGCCGGAAAGAGCCACAAAGGCGTTGGCGATGACCAGGCCCATGATTTTGATATTGCCCTTGTCCTGCGCAAGAGAGGTCACAACGGTTTCATTGTCGCCCACGGCGCGCAGCAGGTAGCCGGCGCGCGTTTTCAGGAACAGGTCGAGCAGGAGCTTGACCAGCAGCACGATCGCCAGTACGATGATCAGCGTGCTGTAAGGCCTGAGGAACTCCGGAAAGGCGTTGACCAGCCCATTGTTATCGAAAATCGTCACATACTTCATCTGCCGCGGCGTATTGAAGAACGTCAGGTTGGCGCGCCCCATCGTAAGGGAGCCGGCGGCGATGTGCATGTTGACCGCGTAAAGGGCCGTCATCATGATGATGCCCGAGAACAGGTCGCGAACCTTGAGCCGAACGTGAACAAGGCCCGTCAGCAGCCCGGCGATCGCCCCGGCGGCGGCGGCCAGGCAGAGCGCCAGCACGGGGGAATGACCGTTTACGATCATGACGGCGGACACCGCCGCTCCCAGGGGAAAGGTGCCGTCCACCGAAAGATCGGGAAAATCCAGGATCGAATAGGTGATCAGTACGCCCATTGCCATGATGGCGTAGATCAGGCCCTGCTCGAGGGTGTTCAGGATGATGCTCATAAGATGGAGTCCTTTACTTGGATGGATTGCTGTTCATGCCTCCGCCGGGATGTCATTGTTCGGCATCCCGGCGGAGGGAATCAAAGCGGCTTGCGTTTACTCGGCGGCGCTCATATCGGTATAACCGCGGGTGATCAGCGCCTCGGGAATGGTCAGGCCCAGCATTTCGATCGCGTCGCTGTTCAGATAGAGCGCGCTTTCCTTAATGGTCTCAAAGGGGATGTCCTCCGCCTTTTCGCCGTTCAGCACGCGGGCGGCAATCGCGCCGGTCTGCTTGCCAAGGGAGATGTAATCCAGGCCCTCGGAGGCGACGCAGCCGAGCACGACCTGCTCGATCTCGCTGCCGTAAACGGGCTTGCTCTGCTTGTTGGCGGCGTCCAGCACGACGGTCAGGTAGCTGACGACGGTGTTGTCCAGCAGCATGGACAGGCAGTCCACCTGCGGCAGCAGCGCTTCGACCGCCTGGGACACCTCGGAGCCCTGGGTGACGATCTGCTCCACGATCTCAAAGCCGTAGGCCTCGGCGTTGGCCTTGTATTCGGCGGCCTGGACGGCGGAGTTCGTTTCGGAAGCGGTGTAGAGCAGGCCGATCTTCTTGGCCTCAGGCTGCAGGGCGCGGATCAGGGTCAGCTGACCGGTCACGGGCAGCACATCGCTGGTGCCGGTCACGGCGCCGACGGGCAGCCCGTCCTCCAGCGCCAGGCCCGCCTCGATCGGCGCGGAAACGGCGGAGTAGATCACGGGGATCTCCTTGCCGGCGTTCAGCACAGAGTTATAGCTGATTTGGGCGCTCGGCGTCGCGATCGCCAGGATCAGATCGACGTTCTGGGCGACAAAGGAATCGGCGATCTGCGCGGCGTCGCCGGTATGGGCCTGGGCGTTCTGATAAAGCACGGTCAGGTTTTCGCCCTCCGCGAAGCCGGCCTCCTTCAGGCCCTCCAGAAAGCCGTTGCGGCAGTTGTCCAGGGAGCCGTGCTCGGCGAATTGCTGAATGCCGATCACATAATTGTCCGCCAGCGCGGAGCAAACAAACAGCAGGGACAGGGTGAGCGTAAGAACGACAGCGATGACCTTTTTCATGACGATGCCTCCTCAAATAAAATGAATGAAGTATTGATGGCGTGCGTCGGGCGGCGGCTTTTCATCCGGTACCATCGATGAAAAAACGCCCCAAGCTTTCGCTTGAGGCGGTCAATCCGCGGTGCCACTCAAATTCGGTCCAATCAGACCCTTGTGCTCCATGTGCCATCACACATGCTGCCATGATAACGGGTGCAGATCCCGTCGTTCCCTACTGTGTTCGGGAACGCCCTCAGAAGTCCATTCAGCAAGCTTGTCCGTACCGCACTCCCAGCACCGGCGGCTCTCTTGACCGGCCAACGTCCTGCTTACTTCTCTTCCTCGCAGGTTTGATATGTGAAAACTATAAACCAACCTTCCCGCTTTGTCAACAAGGTTTTTTTCTGAATTTTGTATTTTGGATGTTTCTGATGACTTGACCGCCTACGGCTGCCATGGACGCTGAAATCGCTGTTCCCAAAGATTCAAACGCCCTTTTCAAGGTCGGGGCTTGACACATGAAAATCGACCTCGCTCATGCCCTGGGATACCCGGGCAAAGAAGGGACCGCGGCCGTTTTCAAAGCCAAAAGCGAATTGAAATTGGTACAGCTCGCCGCCAGTTTGTATGGCGCATGAAAGGGTCCCATCGTCTTCCAAACGGAGGCGAACGGAAATATCCTTCTGAAAATCGATAGGATGCCGGATGCTTTCATTGATGATTTTACTGCCGTCTTGGCCCGTTTTTACCGTGATCTCCGTTTCGCTGATGCACAGCCATTTTCCCTTTTCACTGCGCCAGTTCCGGCCGAGCTCCAGCTGATGGAACTTTTCCGTCTTGGCGGAGAAGCGCATTTCCCAGCCCTTGGCCAAATACTGCGGAAAATCGTCCGCCAGGAGGATATCGCCGGCGGAGACCCGCTGGATCGACCTTGGCGCTTCCAGCCCAAGGCTCTGTGATACGGCGTTCTCCCCCGTCAAAAGGACGACGCAGGCAGTAAGCCCGACGGAAAGGAGAAGAAAGAGTAGGGTATATTTTTGCCTGTCGAAAAAGGCTTGGATTGCCGACGCGCGATCACGCATATGTGCCCCCGAAATGATCGTCGTTCAAATAATAACGGTGTTACGAGATTTATTGTAGGGAAAACGGATGCGCTTGTCAATAGCGGAACAGGTCACAGCCAAAGAAATGACTTGACAGCATGTCCTTGCTGGTATATATTTGTTAAAATCTAACATTTGTAGGAGTGGTTGCCGCATGACAGCTCGGGAAATGATGAACATCGTGGACGGCAGAGTGCTGATGGGGGAGGAAGGCCTGGACCGGGATATCCAGACGGCCTTTTGCTCTGACCTCATGAGCGATGTGCTGGCCTTTGTCAATGAGGAGACGGTGCTGATCACCGGCTTGGTGAACCCGCATGTCGTTCGCACCAGCGAGATGCTGGATTTGAAGTGCATCCTGTTCGTGCGGGGCAAGCAGCCCTCGCAGGATATCCTGGACGCGGCGGAG
>JAFUHB010000252.1 GCA_017469085.1 Clostridia bacterium | reverse complement strand
TGGGTCTCCATGGGCGAGCCTGAGACGGTCTGGAAGGAACGCATCGAGGCACTTCTCCCCTATCAGGTCAACCGCGCCGTGATGGACGCCGCCAGCCCGCAATGCCGCTTCATGCACTGCCTTCCCTCCTACCATGTCCGGAATACCGATATCGGCAAGCAGATTCACGTGCAATACGGGCTCGATGCCATGGAAGTGACCGATGAGGTGTTTGAGGGCCCGCAGTCCATCGTTTTTGACGAAGCGGAAAACCGCATGCACACCATCAAGGCCGTCATGGCCGCGACGCTGACCTAATCATCGGATCGAGGGTAACCTATGGCTTATTTGGTACTCGGCAATGGGGCCGTATTTGAGGGACGCCGGATCGGCGCCCCTTATGACCGTGTCGGCGAGTTGGTTTTCACAACCGGCATGGAGGGCTATTTGGAAACGCTGACTGACCCCAGCTATTTTGGGCAGATTGTGACGCAGACCTTCCCCCTGATCGGCAACTACGGCGTCATTGAGGAGGATTTTGAAGGGGACAGCGCGCTGTTCGGTTATATCGTGCGCGAGCTGTGCGACAGGCCCTCCAATTTCCGCAGCCAATATACCCTCGATGAATACCTGAAAAAGCGCGGCATTCCTGGGCTTTGCGATGTGGACACCCGGGAAATCGTGCGCATCACCCGCGAGCAGGGCGTCATGAACGCAATGATCTGCGACGAAGTCCCCAAGGACTTGACGCACATTCAGGGCTTTGCCGTGCAAAACGCGGTCGCTTCCGTGACCTGCGGGCAAAAGCGCGTTTGGGCCAGCCAGGGCAAAATGCGCTATCGCGTCGCGCTGCTCGATTACGGGGCCAAGCGCAACATCATCCGCTCCTTATGTCAAAGGGGCTGCGAGGTCACCGTTTGGCCCGCCAATTCCTCCGCCGAGGATATTCTCAATGACGATCCCGACGGGATCATGCTGTCCAACGGCCCGGGCGATCCTAAGGAAAATACCGCCTGCATCGCCGAGATCCGCAAGCTGCTCGGGCAAAAGCCGCTGTTTGGGATATGCCTGGGGCACCAGCTGGCCGCGCTTGCCCTGGGCGGGGACACCGTCAAGCTCAAGTACGGGCACCGGGGCGGCAATCAGCCCGTGCGGGAGCTGAAAACGGGCCGCACCTGGATCACCAGCCAGAATCACGGTTATGCCGTGTTGGCGGACAGCCTGAAGGGTAAGGGCATCGAAACCTTCGTCAATGCCAATGACCAAAGCTGCGAGGGCATGGAATATCCGTCTCTTCGCTGCTTTACGGTCCAGTTCCATCCCGAGGCCTGCTCTGGCCCAAAGGATACCGGCTTTTTATTCGATCGCTTTACCGATATGATGGGAGGGGACAAGCATGCCTAAGGATCCGACGATCCGCAAGGTCCGGGTGATCGGCTCCGGGCCCATCGTCATCGGCCAGGCGGCCGAGTTCGACTATGCCGGAGCGCAGGCCTGCCGCGTGCTGCGCGACGAGGGGATCAACGTGGTGCTGGTCAATTCCAATCCGGCCACGATCATGACCGATCAGCACCTGGCGGACGAAATTTACCTGGAGCCTCTGTCCCCCGCCACCGTGCGCCGCATCATCGAAAAGGAACGCCCCGACGGCCTGCTGGCCGGCCTGGGCGGCCAAACCGCGCTGACCCTGGCCATGCAGCTGAATCGGGACGGGACCCTGCAAAAGTACGGCGTCCGGCTGCTCGGCTCCCCCATTGACGCGATCCAGCGCGCCGAGGACCGGGAGCTGTTCCGGGACACCATGCGCAGGATCGGCCAGCCCTGCGTGCCCTCCGAAAT
>JAFUHB010000251.1 GCA_017469085.1 Clostridia bacterium | reverse complement strand
TTTATCTATAATTTGATTTTACCGGTTTAATGTCTTCCTTCCATCACCCCGTGTTCGTATCTTATTAGTTAACTTTTTTACAATTGTTCAGGTTGAATGTTCGGATTTATCAAAGGGCATTTCCGATTTCTATCGATCCGGCAATTGATTTCTTCCTATATATTGTTTGTTGACAATTCTGTGAAGCTATGCTATCTTTCGCAATACGGCGCTCGGGCTCACGACAGCCCCAGCCGCCAATCCCGTGATCGATCCGCCGAATCGGCTTTTATGATAGGAGGAGAATCCCGTCAAAGGATCCATCACCAAATCCGGAGGCACAGCATGGCGCAGAATCCAAAGCTTGTGATCGTCGAATCCCCAGCCAAAGCGAAAACCATCGCCAAATATTTGGGGCGAGGCTATAAGGTCGAGGCGTCTCAGGGACACATCCGCGACCTGCCCAAATCCCAGTTGGGCGTCGATGTGGACAATCACTTTGAAATGAAATACATTACCATCCATGGCCGCGGGCCTATCCTGGCAAAAATCAAAAAAGAAGCCAAGAGCGCCAGCAAGGTTCTCCTGGCTACCGACCCGGACCGCGAGGGGGAAGCGATCTCCTGGCACCTGGCGCAGGCGCTCGGGATCGACCCCGCCTCCCCGTGCCGCGTCGAATTCAATGAAATCACCAAAAAGGCCGTTCAGCAGGCGATGCAAAAACCCCGTCCCATTGATATGGGCCGGGTAGACGCCCAGCAGGCGCGCCGGGCCCTCGACCGGCTGGTCGGCTATCAAATCAGCCCGCTCCTGTGGGCCAAGATCAAAAAAGGGTTGAGCGCGGGACGCGTTCAGTCGGTCGCCACCCGCCTGGTGGTCGAACGGGAGCAGGAAATCGACGCCTTCCTGCCCGAGGAATATTGGGACGTCACCGCCCAGGCTACGCTGCAGACTCAAAAAGGACGAAAGCAAAAATTCGGCCTGTCGCTCAGCCAGCTGGACGGCAAAAAAGTCGCTCTGGTCAGTCAAGCGGACGCTCACGCCGCGCAAAAGCGCGTAGAAAAGGCCTCGCTGACCATCACTCAGGTCAAACCCGGGGAAAAGCGCAAAATGCCGGCCCCGCCCTTTACCACCTCCTCCCTGCAGCAGGAGGCCAGCCGTAAATTGAATTTCACCACCATGAAAACCATGCAGGTGGTACAGCAGCTCTACGAGGGCGTTGAGCTCAAAGATGAAGGCGTGCAGGGCCTGGTCACCTATATCCGTACCGACTCCGTCCGGATCAGCGACGAGGCGCTGGCTGCTGTCCGCAATCTGATTCCCTCGGAATACGGAGACGATTATCTGCCTGAGACGCCCAACATCTACAAAGGACGCGCCAACGCGCAGGATGCCCATGAGGCCATTCGCCCTACCGCCGTGGATCGCACGCCGGAATCCGTCAAGGCCTCTCTGACCAAGGACCAGTACAACCTTTACCGCTTGATTTGGGCGCGCTTCGTATCCAGTCAAATGACGCCCGCTATTTATGATACCATGACCCTGCTGGCCGAGGGCGACGGCGTAACGCTGCGTCTCAGCTGCGAGAGCAAGCGTTTTTCCGGCTTTACCTCCGTATATGAAGAAAGCAAGGACGATGAAAGCTCAGTAGCGGAAACGCAGCTGCCCAAGGCAGCGGTTGGCGACGCTATCCGGATCGAGGAAGTAGAAAGCGCGCAGCACTTTACCCAGCCGCCCGCCCGCTATACCGAGGCCTCGCTGGTGCGCACTTTGGAGGAAAAAGGCATCGGCCGTCCCTCTACCTATGCCCCGACCATCACCACGATCATTGCCCGCGGCTATGTCGCGCGTGAAAAAAAGCGCCTGTATCCCACCGAGCTGGGCATCATGGTCAATCAGCTGATGACAGATTACTTTGCGCCGATCGTGGAAACGGAGTTCACCGCCAACCTGGAAACGCAGCTGGATTCCATTGAAACCGACCGGACGGATTGGCGTCAGCTGATCGACGAATTCTATCCTCCCTTCCAGCAAATGCTGGAGAAAGCGGAAAAGGACGTCGAGAAGATCGAAGTGGCGGACGAGGTCAGCGACGTTGTCTGCGACAAATGCGGCGCGTACATGGTTTATAAAATGGGCCGATTCGGGCGTTTCCTGGCCTGTCCCAACTTCCCCGATTGCCGGAATACCAAGCCGATCCTGAATTACATCCAGGCTCCCTGCCCCAAATGCGGCGGCCGGCTGTTGGAAAAAACCTCCCGACACAACCGGAAATTCTACGGCTGCGAACACTATCCCGAATGTGATTTTGTCAGCTGGGATATGCCCGTTCAGGAACGCTGTGAAAAATGCGGCAGCTGGATGACCTTCAAGCGCACCCGAAAAGGCGAGGCCTGGCGCGTGTGCTCCAATGAAGAATGCCGCAATAAGGTGCCGGCAGAGAGCGTGGACGAGGAATGAGCGATCAAACAGCACATCCTTCCATCACCGAGCCGGTTCGTGTGATCGGAGCGGGCTTGGCGGGCAGCGAGGCCGCCTGGCAGCTGCTGCGTCGGGGAATCCCGGTGAGCTTATATGAAATGAAGCCGAAGAAGCTGAGCCCCGCCCATAAAAGCGCAGGCTTTGCGGAGCTGGTTTGCAGCAATTCCCTGCGGTCCGACCGGCTGGAAAACGCGGTCGGTCTGCTGAAGGAAGAAATGCGCTTGCTGGACTCCCTCGTGATGCGCGCGGCCGATCTGGCGCGCGTCCCAGCGGGCGGCGCCTTGGCGGTCGACCGCGACCGTTTTTCCGGGCTGATCACCGATACGCTCCGCAATCACCCGCTCTGCACGGTCGTTGAGGAAGAAATCACCGAGCTGCCCGAGATGGGGATCACGATCGTCGCGACCGGGCCGCTGACCAGCGACGCCCTGGCCGAAAGCATATGCCGTCTGCCCGGAGTCAGTACCCTCAGCTTTTATGACGCGGCCGCTCCCATCGTAACGGCCGATTCGCTGGATATGACCCGCGTTTTTCGCGCCTCCCGCTATGGTCGGGGAGAGGATTACCTGAATTGCCCCCTGAGCCGCGAAGAATACGACGCCTTTATCGACGCCCTTCTCAGCGCGGAGACCGCGCCGGTGCACGGCTTTGAGGAAACGCAGGTGTTCGAGGGCTGCATGCCCATTGAATCCATGGCGCGGCGCGGCCGGATGGTGCCGGCTTTCGGCCCCATGAAGCCGGTCGGCCTCATTGACCCAAGGACAGGCCGGGAGCCCTATGCCTGCCTGCAATTGCGGCAGGACGATGCCGCCAATACGCTATATAACCTGGTCGGCTTTCAGACTCGTCTCAAATTTCCGGAGCAAAAACGGGTATTCGGCCTGATCCCCGGCCTGCAAAACGCTGAATACGCGCGTTACGGCGTCATGCATCGTAACACCTTCCTATCCTCCCCCGGACTGCTGAACAACACCTATCGCATGATCCCGCGTCCCGACCTCTTTTTTGCCGGGCAGATGACCGGCGTGGAGGGATATGTGGAAAGCGCGTCCTCTGGGCTGCTTGCCGGCATCAATGCCGCGCGCGCGATGACAGGGCGGGAGCCGATTGTGTTTCCGGAGGAAACGGCCATCGGCGCGCTTGCCGCGTATATCAGCCGACCCAACCGCAATTTCCAGCCCATGAACGTGACCTTCGGCCTCCTGCCTCCCATCGAGCAGCGCATCCGGGATAAAAAGAAGCGCTATCTCGCAGTCAGTGAACGCGCGCTTGACCAGGTGCGCGAAATCGCTGAAAATTGTGACACCTGAGCGACAAAAAACCGGCATCTGCCGGCCAAAGCTTTACATCCTTCGGCCGTCATGCTATGGTAAAGTCGTTACGAAATTATCCAAGAAAGGATCGGATATATGACACAGTTTCACGCCACGACCATCTGCGCCGTTCATAAGGACGGCCATACTTCTATTGCCGGCGACGGACAGGTCACCATGGGCGAGCATACCATTTTTAAGGCAAACGCGCACAAGGTGCGCCGTATTTTCGGGGACCAGGTGATCACCGGCTTTGCCGGCACTGTTTCGGACGCCTTCTCCCTCTGCGAGCGGTTCGAGGAAATGCTGACCCAGGTAGGCGGTAATCTGGAACGCGCCGCCGTCAACCTGGCGCAGGAATGGCGCATGGGCAAGGCCGCCCGCCAATTGGACGCCATGCTGATCGTTGCGG
>JAFUHB010000250.1 GCA_017469085.1 Clostridia bacterium | reverse complement strand
ATATACCGGGGGGAGACCTTCGGCCTGGTGGGCGAATCCGGCTCCGGCAAGACGACGATCGGCCGGGCCATCATCCGCATTTATCCGGTCAGCGGGGGCGAGGTGATCTATCAGGGAGAGAGGATCAGCGGCCGCATCAGCAAGGAATTGGATAAGCGGGTGACCCAGCAGATCCAGATGATCTTCCAGGACCCGATGGCCTCCCTGAACGAGCGGGCGAAGGTGGATTATATCGTATCCGAGGGCCTGTATAATGTGGCCAAGGGTATCTCCGAGCAGGAGCGCAAGGCCCGCGTGGCCAACGCGCTCAACGAGGTCGGCCTGCTGCCGGAGTTCGCCAGCCGCTTCCCGCATGAGTTTTCGGGCGGCCAGCGGCAGCGCATCGGCATCGCCCGGGCGCTGATCATGCAGCCGGAGTTCATTGTGGCAGACGAGCCGATCTCCGCCCTGGACGTATCCATCCGCGCCCAGGTGCTGAACCTGATGGCCGAGCTGCAAAAAAAGCGGGGGCTGACCTATCTGTTCATCTCCCACGACCTGTCCGTGATGCGGTTCATCTGCGATCGGATCGCCGTCATCCACCGTGGGCTGCTGGTGGAAATGGCTGAAACGGAGGAGCTTTTCCGCCATCCCCTGCATCCGTATACCAAGGCGCTTTTGTCCGCCATCCCGCAGCCCTCGCCGGACGCCGCGCGGCAGGGCGAGCTGGTCGTTTACGATGAAGGCATGCACGATTACCGGGTCGAGAAGCCGGGCTGGCGGGAGATCCGACCGGGCCACTTTGTGCTGGCCAACGAGCCGGAGCTGCGGCAATACGAAAAGGAGCTGGCATGATGACGCTGGAAGAGGCCAGGGCGCGGGCCTGGCTGGAGGTCGACGAGGACGGCCTGATTGCCAACTGCCGGGAGGCGCAGAGCCTGTGCCGCCCAGAAACCGTGCTGATCGCCGTGCTCAAGGCCGACGCCTACGGCTACGGCGCGGTGGAAACGGCGCGGCTGCTGAAGGAGATCGGGGTCAGCCATTTTTCGGTAGCCTGCGCGGCGGAGGGGATGGAGCTGCTCAACGCCGATCCCGATAGCTGGGTGCTCAATATGGGCGTGACCGCGCCGTGCGAGCTGGAGGCCGCCATCCGGGCGGGGCTCCGGCTGACCGCGGCCGACGGCGAGGAATTGAAGCGGATATCGGCCTGCGCGGCGGCGCTCAAAAAACGGGCCGTCGTGCATGTAAAAATGGATACCGGCCTCCATCGCCTGGGCTTTTCGGGCGCGGAGGAGGCGCTGCCCTTCCTGGAGTTGCCCTGGATCGACTACGAGGGGCTGTACAGCCATATGGCCCTGCGCGGGCCCGAGCAGTGCGTCCGCCAGCATGAAATGTTTGACGGGATCGCGCGCGACCTGGCGCGGGCGGGGCACAGCTTCCCCATCGTGCATCTGCTCGATTCGATTGGCCTGACGCGTTACCCTTTATGGCAGTATAACGGGGTGCGGATCGGCGCTTTCCTGTACGGCAACGTGCCGCCCGATTACGTCGGCTTCTCCCGCCGACGGGCGGTGGGCCGCTTCTGCGCCCGCGTGACGGCGGTGCGCGAGGTCCGGGCGGGGGACGCCGTGGGATATGACGAGGAGCCCCTGCCGCGGGATACGCGCGTGGCGACCCTTTCCGTGGGATATGTGGACGGCTATCCCCGCGTCCTCTCCGGGGTTGGCGAGGTGGAAATCAGGGGAGTGCGGGCCCGCTCGCTGGGCCTGGTGTGCATGGATCAGATGATGGTGGATGTGACCGGCCATCCCGAGATCATCCCCGGCGATACGGCGGTGCTGCTGGGGGACGGCGTCAGCCTCAACGAATTCGGGGCCTGGGGCCACCTGAACCGCAACGAGGTGTCTGCGCTGATCGGCCGTCGCGTGCCCCGTATCTATCTGCGGAACGGCGAGGTCCGCGCCGTCAAAAGCCGGAGGGGATAAGAAAAGCGTTATTATACCAATTCTCGCCTAATGAATGTACAGATGTTGGATGGATTTTGTGTCAGATCAAGGAAGGCATCCGAAAGCGTACCCGTAGGTACGGTGAGGATGACTGACGAAGATATGCCGCAAAAGCCGCCGACAGATGTGCATGAATTAGGCGAGAATTGGTATTGCTTTGCCGCGGCCAAATTGCCGCGGTTTTTGTATTCCGCCCGATAGCGGGACTCGTCAAAATTTGTTATAATGATCGTATGTCACGCGCAAGAACCGAACTTCCGGAGGAACGACATGAAGCTGATGCATCTGGCCGACCTGCACTTTGGCAAGCTCCTGCACGGGCTTTCTCTGACGCAGGAGGGGGATCAGCGATATTGGATGGAGCAGGCGCTGTCGATCGCGGGCGAGGAGCGCCCGGACGCCGTGCTGATCGCGGGGGACGTCTATGACCGGAGCGTCCCGCCGCGGGAGGCGGTTCAGCTGTTGGATGAATTTTTGAGCGGCCTGTGCGCGCTCAAAATCCCGGTGCTGGCGGTGGCCGGCAATCACGACTCCGGGGACAGGCTGTCCTTTTTGAGCGGTCCGCTGGCCCGGCAGGGCGTCCACATCGCCGGACGGATCGGCCGCGAGCTTCAGAAGGTCACGCTGCGGGACGCTTGGGGCGAAACGGATATTTGGCTGCTGCCCTATTTTTTTAAGGCGGAGGTCCAGGCGGCGCTGGGCCTGGACGAGGAGCCGGCGGATGAAACGGAGGCTTGCCGGCTGCTGCTTTCGGCTCAGGCCATCGATGGGACGCGGCGCAACGTGCTGGTCATGCATCAGCTGGTCCTGGCCAACGGCGCGATGCCGGTGCCCGGCGGCTCGGAAACGCTGGTGGGCGGCCTCGGCGCGATCGACGCTTCCTGCCTCGATGGGTTTGATTACGTGGCGCTCGGCCACATCCACCGGGCGCAGAGCATGGGCAGTCCTTCGGTACGGTATGCCGGGGCGCCCTTATATTATCATTTCGGGGAGGTCCCGGCGGCGGAAAAAGCGCCCAGGGGCATCCTGTTCGTCGAGCTCCTTGAGAAGGGGAGCGAGCCCCGCTTTCATTTATCGCCCACCCGCCCGCTGCATCGGATGCGCAACCTGACGGGCGCATTGGCCGAGGTCGAGGAGGCCGTCCGCCGGGATCGGTGCGAGGGGGAATATCTGCACGTGCACCTGACGGATGATACGATCCCTCCGGGCGCGGCGGAGCGCCTGCGGACTCTGATCGAGGCGGGCGGCGGGCGGCTGCTCTTGCTGGATCGCGCGGAGCGGCGGTTTGCCGATCCCGAGGCGCTTGACCAGCTTGCCCGTCGGGAGGAAAGAAGCGAGGCCGATTATTTCCGCGACTTTTATCGGACGATCTACCCGGACCGTCCCCTGGACGGGAAAGACGACCGCCTGATCGACCGGGCGATGACGCTGGCCCGGCAAGCGGAGGAGCGGGAAAGCGGGCTGGACGAGGCGGCGCAGGCGCTGATCCGCTATGCGCTCCGGCAGGAGGAAAAGAACGTATGAAGCCCCTTCGACTGATCATGGAGGCGTTCGGCTCCTATGCCGGGCGGACGGAGGTCGATTTTACCCGCCTTCCCCAGGGCGTTTATTTGATCGCCGGCGATACGGGGGCGGGGAAGACCACGATTTT
>JAFUHB010000249.1 GCA_017469085.1 Clostridia bacterium | reverse complement strand
CTATCGATATCAGGAGGGCGTGACAGAAAGCGTGCTCAGTCAGTTCGACCAGATCTTTTCGCAGCTTCGCGTCGTTCGGCAATACGGAGAGACCCTGGATTCGGAAAACGGCCAATATACGCGAGAGGAGCTTGATTACGCCGCCACCATGCTGACGCAGATCACGCTGCGCGATTATCAGCTGAGCACACTGCTGAGCACCGATCAGGCGTCCTTTGACGAGTTATACGATTCCCTGTATTCGGCCATCAAAAATACCATGAGCGGTAATGTGACCGAGGGCCAGGAAAGCGAAGCGATCCAGAACATCAGCATGATCGTCGGCTATCGGACCGATACCGATCTGCTTCAGAACATCGTGATACCGGTTCTGCGCAGCTGCATACAGCCCAATATGGTCATCGACCAGGAAGCGACAGAGAATGCCCGCAACGAAGCGCGGAACGCCGTGGAGGCAGTCGTCTATAAGCAGGGGCAAAATATCGTCGTCAAGGGCGAGGGGCGCATCACGGTCAATCAGATCGCCATGCTCAATACGCTGGGACTTTTGAACAGCAGCGAGGCCGATATCACTTTTTATCTTGGCGGAGCGCTGTTCGTGATCATTTGCATGGTCATCTATTTTTTACTGCTGAATCGTGTGAAGCCACAGCTGACGCACGATTATAAGCGTCTATTATTGATGAGCCTGATCCTGCTGATCACGATGCTGCTATGCGTGCTGGTCAAGACGATCAATGTCTACGCTATCCCCGTGATCATGGCCGCCATTTTGCTGACCGCCGTTGAATCCCCGACGGTGGGTCTGTATGCCAATGCCCTGATGGCCGTGTTGATTGCCGGCTTGACAATAGGCAGCAGTTCCTCCGTCTCTGAGGAAATGATTCAGATCTTCGTTTCCGCTTCTATCGGCGGGCCGTTGGCAGCGCTCATGATGGGACGGGGTACCAGCAGGCTCCGGGCCATGCTTTCCGGCTTGATCGGAGCCGTTGTCTCGTTTGCGATCGTAACCTGCCTCGGCTTACTGACCACCTCAGCGGCGATCGACACAGTGCTTGGCAACGCCGCCTGGTGCATGACAGGCGCGCTCCTGTCCGGTGTGTTGACCGCTGTATTTCAGCCGTTGCTGGAAATGATGTTCAATTTGCCCACGCCGATGCGACTGTTGGAACTGAGCAATCCCAATCAGCCGCTATTAAAAAAGCTGATGATGGAAGCTCCGGGTACCTATCACCACAGTATCTTGGTCGCCAATTTAGCGGAAGCCTCAGCGGAGGCGATCGGCGCAAACCCGCTGCTTGCCAGATGCGGAGCATATTACCATGATATCGGCAAGCTAAAAAGGCCGCTTTATTTCAGCGAAAATCAAAGCGGCACGGAAAATGTGCACGACCATACCGATCCGCTGGTCTCCGCCAAGATCCTGACGGCTCATCCTCGGGACGGCGTTGTATTGGCGCGGCAATATCATCTTCCGACCGCCATCCAGTCGATCATCGCGCAACATCATGGCAACTCGCCCGTCATGTATTTTTATCACAAGGCTGTCCAGCAGTCGGGCGGCAAGCCGGTCGATATCAATGAATTCCGCTACGACGGGGATCGCCCCTCCAGCAAGGAGGCCGCGATCATTATGATCTGCGATACCGTGGAGGCCGCGGTCCGCAGCCTGAAGGGCGCTAAATCCCCCGAGGAACTGGAGGATTACATTGTGAAGCTCGTCCGCGGTAAGCTTTCTGACGGACAGTTGAACAGCGCTCCGCTGACGCTGAGTGATATTGATGCCATCTGCTCTGCCTGCGCGACCGTCCTGCGCGGTGTCAATCACGAGCGCGTCGCTTATCCGACTGACAAGACCGGCGGAAAACGCCTGTTCCGAAAAAAAGAACCTGCTGTTACTTTCACGGATCGGGCTGCGCAGACACCAAGCTCGCCTGAAAAAACAATCACCCCCGATGACGTGGAGAAGCCGGAGCCGATTTTGGAAGCAACCTCCGCCCAACAACATGACCTATTCATTTCTCCGCAGCCGACGGAGGCGCCAGTCGTCCTGGATGATATCCTGGAGGATGGGGGAGATGAAAAGAATACCGTCGAAATCGAAACAGAGAACGCTCCCGCTTTCCTGCACCCTTCAGACATGCAGGCGGAGGAACCGGCGGCGGGAGAAATGACAGAGAAACCGGCCGATGGGGAGGCGCTGGATGAAGCTTGAATTCGATTTTTCATCGGCGCTTCTGGAGAATGCCATGACCCGGGAGACGCGAAGCCTTTGTCTAACCGCAGCCGATGCCGCGGAAGCTGCGGAGGGCATTACAGAGCGTACCGCCATCCATCTGCTGATCACGGACGATGAAGAGATTCACCGCCTAAACCGCGAGTATCGCCAAACGGATC
Source organism: Clostridia bacterium (assembly GCA_017469085.1). Taxonomy (GTDB): domain Bacteria; phylum Bacillota; class Clostridia; order Christensenellales; family Aristaeellaceae; genus UBA4246. The sequence continues at coordinate 4,179 of JAFUHB010000249.1, read as the reverse complement.
GGGCGACCGACGTCCTGAGTTTCCCGCAGCTTCAGTTTCCAGGCGGAAAAACCGCCGGGCGCTGCGGCCGTTTACTGCGGCAGAGCTGGGATTTCGATTTGGACGCCTGCTTTCTCGGCGATATCGTCATTTCCTTGGATCATGTGAATGCTCAGGCCGAGGAATACGGGCACAGCCGCGAGCGTGAGCTTACATACCTGCTGGTGCATGGTATATTTCATTTGTTCGGCTATGATCACATGACGGAAGAAGAGAAAAGGGAGATGCGATTCATGGAAGAAAAAGCGTTGAACGCGATCGGGATGACCCGGATCACGGACGATGAGCTCGTTGCCATGGCTAAGGACGCCATGCAATATTCCTATTCACCCTACTCAAAATTCAAGGTCGGCGCTTGCCTGCTGGCAAAAAGCGGCAAGACCTACCAAGGCTGTAATATTGAAAACGCCTCCTATGGCGTTTCCAATTGCGCCGAGCGCACCGCGCTGTTCAAGGCGGTCAGCGAGGGAGAACGGGAATTCGTCAAAATCGCGATCGCCGCAGAAAAATCCATGGCATGGCCCTGCGGTATATGCCGTCAGGCCCTGTTTGAATTTGCTCCCGATATCGAAGTGATTGTTGCCTGTGGCGAGCGTCGGGAAAGCGCTCCGTTACGGACGCTGCTGCCGCATGGCTTCGGTCCCGATTCCGGGATGCTGGAAATACTCGGAAAGGATTTATGATGAGCACATCGTTTCATTCCGGATTTGTCGCCATAATTGGCCGGCCCAACGTGGGCAAATCCAAACTTTTGAATCGCCTGGTCGGTGAAAAGGTTTCGATCGTCAGCAATAAGCCGCAGACAACGCGTTCACGTGTGATGGGCGTAATGAACAGAAATGATTTACAAATCGTTTTTGTGGATACGCCTGGCATCCATCAGGCGCGAACCAAGCTCGGCGAATATATGGACGCTTCAATACAGGAGGCCGTGAAGGGGATCGACGCCCTTCTGTTTGTGATCGACGCGTCGCATGTTACCGAGCAGGACCGCAGACTGGCAATGGAAAGTGCGCGGCGTAAGGGCACCAAGCTGTTTGTACTGAATAAGATCGACCTTGTCCCGCCCGGCGCGCTGCTTCCATTGATTGAGGAATTTCAGTCGCTCGGATACGACGCATATCTCCCGGTCAGCGCCAATACCGGGGATGGCGTTGAGGAATTGATCCGCGAATTATCACGCCGCATGCCGGAAGGACCTAAATTTTTCCCTGACGATATGTTGACCGACCAGCCGGAGCGCGTGCTTTGCGCCGAAATCATCCGCGAAAAGGCGCTACTCCATCTTCGCGACGAGGTCCCGCACGGGGTCGGCATTGAAGTGATCAAATATGAGCGCCGCGAACGCTCTACGGAGATCGACGTCACGATGTATTGTGAGAAGGCTTCTCACAAGAGCATCATTATCGGGAAAAACGGTGCAACGCTCAAGCTCATCGGCCAGGAGGCAAGGCTGGAGATGGAGGCTTTGTTTGGTTATCATATCAACCTCCAAATTTGGGTCAAGGTCCGTCCCAATTGGCGCAATTCGCTGGAAGATCTAAAAACTCTTGGCTATCAGCTGAACCAATAAGGAGCGATCAGAGTGATGGAAACCACTGGGAAATCGATCCAAGTCCATTATTTAGGCAAATGTCTGCGTCTTTACAACCAGCGCTGCCGGGATTGGAGCCATGACTACGGCTATCTCGGCTCCCAAGCAACGCTGTCCAACGCGGGATGCGGTATTTTTTCAATTGCCAACGCCGTTTCCTGGATGAGCGGTATGGATATCGACGTCGACGTGCTGGCCCAGTTTTCGATCGAGAACGGCGGCAGGGGAGACGACGGGACCGATCGTCCTGCGCTCCTGCACGCCATGAGCCAATTCGGACTGGCCACGGCATACGGTTTTTCCTATCACGAGGATGGGCTGCGAAACGACCTGGACGTTTTATTTGAGCACCTGAATAATGGGGGAACGGGCCTTGGAAACCTGCGGGTGGGTCACATTGTTGCTTTGCTTTCCGCCCGGATCCTGGGAGACGAAAGACAGATCCTTGCTGCCGATCCATACAGCGAAAGCGCGGATGAACGCATCTGTAATCAGGTGCGTGAATGTGTGCGCGCTTCCGCCGTTGTTTCGGCGATACTGAACGACCAGAACCAAGAAGTAGGCTTCCGGGAAACGTATGCGCTCTATTGGGTACCGCTTTCGCAGGTACATGACTTTAATCTGCTTCATCCGCTCGTATGAAAATGAATTGGAAACGAAGAAGGATTGCCATTCTTACGCTGCTGTCTGTTTGCCTGACCATGTTGATGGTTTGGCCCATTCCGGCTAAAGCCGATACGGTGGACGGACGCATCCGTGTATTGCTTACCCGCCTCCAGCTGACAGATCGCATCGACATCTCTCTGGACGGCAGCTATACCTATGAAAACATCGCCTTTCAGCGCGGCAGTCGGATCACGATCTCCTGCGCCAGCGGTACGCTGATGCTGTATCATGAAGCCCTGGCTTTGGATGCCGGGAACAGGATCGAATTGATCCGACATGATACGGACCCGAAGCTGGAAAATGGTCTTCGCGTCAACGATGCCTATCCGCTGTATCCCGGCGACCTGATTCTTACGGTCAAAAACGGTCAATTACAGTGCGTCCTGCGTGTCCCGGTGGAGGAGTATCTCCTGGGCGTTTTACCATACGAAATGAGCGAGGGCTTTCCGCTGGAAGCGCTGAAGGCGCAGGCTGTCGCCGCCAGGACCTATGCGCTCAAAAAGGCGGGAAAAAGCGATGAATACGATGTCGAGGACAATACCACCGATCAGGTGTTCGCCGGTCTTTCCGATCCCGCGCCGATTATTTGCGAGGCCGTTGAAAAAACAACCGGGATCTGCGCGTATTACCACGGTAAGCTGATCACCGCCTACTATACGGCCAGCAACGGCGGGATTATTGAAAGCGCGAAAAATGTCTGGGGGACAGCCGACAGCGGTTATTCGATACAGAAGTCCGATCCATATGACCTTGAAAATTATGAAAGCGTTGTTAAAAGCGTTACCTTTCCCAAGCAGATCACCCTGGAAGAACGATCGGCGCTTACACCGGAGCTGCAAAAGCTATCCGACTTCCTGATTACCGCCGTTGCAGATGATTTGACGCGGCTCGGCTATTCCGACGATCAGGAAAATCTGTATCTCACCGAGCTTTCGTCCATAGAAACGCAAAACAACATCAAAACCGGAAAGCCTCAAATCCTAATCCGCTTTCATCTTGCCGGCAAACGGCTCCTCGGCGCCGATGGCGAGGAAGAGGTTTATTTTGAGGATAGCGGCCTCTCTGATGCTTCCTCTCCGCAAACGACTGGCTCTGATGAACAGTTATCTGGCTTTCAGACGATCGGGAAAACCTTTGAGGTAATCATTCCTGTCTTTCCGGATTTTGAAACAGCCTTTGGCCTGTCCATCAACGGCGCCAATAACGAAGTATATACCGTATCAGAGGACGAAGATAGCTTTACGATCGAGGCACGGCGCTTTGGCCACGGCGTTGGTCTGAGCCAGCGGGGCGCCCAACTAATGGCGGAAAAATACGGCTGGAGCTACCAGCGCATCCTGCATTTCTATTATCATGATGTGACCTTGACGCGCGCCACCTACTCCTTCCGGCTGCCGGAAGCCGTCTCATCCGCCTTTTTGGCAACGCCCGGGCCTGCCGCAACACCCACGCCGCGACCGACGCTCATGCCGATTACGGCTGATACAACGGATGTGATTGCCATCGTTACAGGAATCGGAAAGAATTCATCCCTGAACCTTCGGGAGCGACCGGACACCGTATCTGATGTGCTCATCCGGCTGTATTACGGCCAGCGTTTGATTGTAACCGAGGAGCTTGGAGATTGGCTGAAGGTACGCACCGACGTGATCGAAGGCTATGTGATGAAACAGTTTATCGAAATAGAATCCGAAAGCAAAGGAGAAACGACACCATGACGACACAGGATGCTGCCAAACCGCTCAAGCGCGTCACGCTGTACACGGACGGGGCCTGCTCCGGAAACCCCGGACCTGGGGGATGGGCTGCTATCCTGCAGTATGGCGTGAATGAAAAGGAATTGTCCGGTTCCATGCCATCGACGACCAACAACCGCATGG
>JAFUHB010000248.1 GCA_017469085.1 Clostridia bacterium | reverse complement strand
GGGACTTCCTGATCGTCCTTGCCGGGGCCAAGACGGGGGGTGACCACCACGCCCAGGCCGAGGCTGGCAACGTCCTTCGCCTCTACGGCAACCTGATTGTCCAGCGCCTTGACGATGGCGCCCAGGATGTCGCCGTGGGCGTCGGAGAGGGACAGGGTTGCGCCGGTCAGGGCGTCGACTGCGGCCTGCTCGTCCTCGGTCAGGGCGTTCCACTTGGCGAGATCGGCTTCGCTGGTGGCGGTGGAGCGGATCACGCGGCCGTTGATGTCGGAGCACTGCTTGGCGAAGAAGGCCTGCAGCTCCTCGGCAGTCTTGCCTTGGAAGAAGGCTTCAAAGACGTCCATTTCGCTGGTCCAGGTGCCGCTGTTCATCTTGTAGGCGTCGCCCAGCTGGCGCTTGGTCTTCCAGCCGACCAGCTGCTCGGTGAAATTCTCGGCGGTCTGCTCAAAGACGCCGTCCACCTTGCCATCGCCGTCGCTGTCGTTGTTGTAAGTGGCTCCCGGCCAGCCGGCGAGGTAATTGTCCTCCGCGCCGTCGTGGTTAGGTGTGATGATCTCCAGGATATCGGTCTCAAGATCAACGATTTTGCCGTCAGCGTCGGAAACAACGTAGGAAACGACCACGTTGAAGGAATAGACGGGGACTTCCTGATCGTCCTTGCCGGGGCCAAGACGGGGGGTGACCACCACGCCAAGGCCGTGGCGCAGCGCGGAGGCGCTGGCGGTCGAAACGGCGGCTTCCTCCGCCTCTTCTTCGATGCCCAGGGCGTTCTTCACGGCGGCGAACACGCCGTTGCTGGTCCAGGTCGCGCCGGCGTAGACGTCCACGCCGTCCACGGTGCCGGCAGCCAGGATCGCTTCCTTGAGGGGCTCGAGGACAGCGCCGCCGATCGCGGGGGTCTCCTGCTCGCCGACCAGGGTGAGGTCCACGATCTTGCCGTCCGTTACGGTGACCTCGGCGGTGATCGTTCCGCCGAAGCCCGCGGCCTCGCCCTGGAACACGCCGTCCTCGGCAAACGCCGCGACGGCGGTCAGCAGCATCGCCGCGCAGAGAAGTAGCGACAGTGCTTTCTTCATATGGAAAGTACCTCCTGAAAGTTTCGCCTTTGATAGGCTGTGCGTCATTTTAACAATAATCCATTCTGTGTGTCAATGATGATTGCCGCTCTTTGAGAATCATCAAATCGCCCGATCTGTCATAACGGCAGGCTCTACGCTTGCCGGAGCACCTGATAGAGCAGCAGGTACAGCTGCCCCGCCTCCGTCGGGGAGAGGGGCAGGCAGCTGCCGACCTGGGCCGGGATATCCTTGACCTGGCTTCGGAAGGAAGCGCCCTGCGGAGTCAGGCGGACGCGGACGCTGCGCTCATCCCGGCTGTCCCGCTCCCGGAGCAGGTATCCAGAGCCCTCCAGCTTCTTGAACACGGGGGTTAGGGTGCCGCTGTCCAGGAACAGGCGGCTGCCCAGCTCGCCGACCGTGAGGCCGTCCTCCTCCCACAGCGCGAGCAGGACGATATATTGGGTGTAGGTGAGCCCGAGCGGGGCCAGGTAGGGGGTATAGAGCCCAACCACCCGGCGCGCCGCGGCGTACAGCGGGAAGCACAGCTGATGGGACAGCTTGAGCGCTTCTTCCTCGGCGGGCGTTACAGCAGGGAGGTCACGCACTGTTCAACATCCTTCATATTGGCGGTCGGCTCGAACCGGGCGACAACCTGTCCCTGGCGGTCCACCACGAATTTGGTGAAATTCCACTTGATCTTGGGATTGTTCTTATAATCCTTGTCGATCGTCTTGAGCATCATGCCCATCGCCAGCGCCTGCGGGCCCTTGCCAAAGCCCTCGAAGCCCTTCTGGCTTTTGAGATAAGTGAAAAGAGGCAATTCGTTTTCGCCGTTGACGTCGGACTTTTTCATCTGCGGGAATTGCGTGTTGTATTTGAGGGTGCAGAACTCGTGGATCTCTTCGTCGGTGCCGGGCGTTTGGCCCGCGAACTGGTTGCAGGGCACGTCGATGATTTCCAGGCCCTGGTCGTGGTATTTTTCGTACATATCCTCCAGGTCCTTGTACTGCGGGGTGAAGCCGCAGCCGGTGGCGGTGTTGACGATCACGAGGACCTTGCCCTCGTAATTCTTGAGGGAAATTGCTTCTCCCTTGGGGGAGGTGACGGAATAATCGTATACGCTCACAGTGAATCCTCCTTCTATGATATGGATCATGCGCACTTCAGAAATATTTGAAGCAATTTAATTGTATCAAATATAAATTGGTTTGTCAACAAGTTGCGCACGCAAATTTTCAGGAGCTGCTCATCGTTTTTTACAAGTGAGGAAAGACGCGGCCGTGACACGCTTTTCGGCTGATCTAATAGGCGGCGGACCTCTCGAACGCTTTACAAAGCGGGGTAAACGCGTGTATAATTAAATATACGTTTTAAGGAACCGCTGATTAATTCGGCGACGCACCTGGCACATGTCTCATTCGGTCTGATTTTGCCTCGTTTCGGTCAACGTAGCGCTGCTACGCCTCCTTTCATTCGGCTTTATCAGACCAAATGATCCATGCACCATCTGGCCACCTCATTAAATCAGCGTTTCCTTAAGCGGTTCCCGACGCTTTGCCGAATGGACGGAGCAATACGTCATCATTGTCGCGCTTCATGAACATGAAACGGAGGAAAAGGGAATGAAAAAGCTTGTTTGTCTGCTGCTTGCGGCGCTGCTGGCGGCTGGTGTGATCCCGTCTTTTGCCGAAGAGCTTCAATACGGCTACTGCAATGAGGATACCCGCCTCTATATGGGCGCGTCTCAGAAGGCGCTGAGCGAGGGAGTGGCCGCCAAAGGCACCCGGTTGGTGGTGAACGGCGAGCAGCCGGACGAAACGGGCGGCTTCACCTGGTATCAGGTCACGCTGGAGGACAGCGGAAAGACCGGGTACATCCTGGCGGACGACGTCGATCTGGTGATCGCGAAAAAGGCACTGAAGCCGGTCAGCGAGGCGCCGCGGACGGGGGAAACCGTGCAGGTGACCAATGAGAACGCCTATCCCGTGCTCAAGGCCTCGGGGCAGGTGGACCCCCTGACGCTGCCGGGCGCGATGGAGGCGGGCAAATACAGCGATATCAAGGCCGGGGATTCCGGCGACGCGGTCAAGGCGGTCAAAACGCGCCTGATCGCCCTGGGCTTTTTGACCACGGCAGCCAACAATAAATACGGCAAGGACATGGCCAAGGTCATCAAGCAATTCCAGAAGGCCAACGGCCTGACCGAGGACGGCGAATGTACGGCGGCGCTGCAGGCGATGCTGTTCTCCACCGCCGCGCGGGATAAAACCGGCGCGATCTACGACGCCGCGTGCCCGCTGAAGCTGAGCAAGGGCACCGTCAAGGCCAATAAAAACGGGGGCGGAACGATCTCCTTTACGCTGAAAAACAGCGGGAGCGACAAGATCGACGCGTTCAACTATATCCTGCGGCTGTACAACACCTACGGCGAGCGCTTCACCCTGCGCAGCCTGTATGACGAGATCACCATCCGCGACGAGCTGCAGGCCTTTGAAAGCTCGGAGGAGCGGGACACCATCAAAAAAGGGCAGACCATGCAGATGACCATGGATATGGGCCGGGTATATTTTGCCGGCTGCATGATCGCGATCACCGGCTATCACACCACCGACGGCGCGACCGTGCGTTACGCCGACGATCAGCTGAGCTGGTATGCCTTCGGCAAGGGGGTAACGGCCGGCTATCAGGAGCAGCTGGTGACCCCGCTGACCGATAAGGAGAACAGCCTGTCCGAGGCCTGGAGCCTGGGCGCGGACGGACGGTATGTGGACGGCGAACTGGCCGCCGCCTATGACATCCGGGAGGGCCTGCTGGTGACGGCGATGGAGCCGGGCTGCCCGATGGACCAGACGGGCGTCAAGGCGGGGGACATCCTGTTGGCCGTCGGCGACGTGCGCATCTTTGGCGGCTCCTCCATGAAGCGGGCGGCCGCCGCGATTTCCGCGGGACAGACCGTGACCGTGCTTTATTGGCGGAACGGCAACATTTACGCGGCCCAGCTGTCGCGGGAGGCGGGGACCGCGCTGTAAGCGCCTGATGTCGTGACAAGGAGGGATCATATGCCGGATCGTGACAGAGAAATCCAAGAGGCGCTGGCGGCGGGGGACAGGGCCCTGAACAGCCTTCGCGCGGCGCGGGAGCTGTTGAACGGCGCCCGTGGCTGGGGCGTGGTGGATCTGCTGGGCGGCGGGCTCCTGTCCACCTATTTTAAGCACGCCAAT
>JAFUHB010000247.1 GCA_017469085.1 Clostridia bacterium | reverse complement strand
GGCCTCCCGGGCGGAAAAGGCGCAAGGTGCAAATCGCTTACGCGATTTGGTCCTCGCACCGCGCATGTCGCTGCTGCGGATTATCGTCGAGGGTGTGCCCCCTCGACGCTCCCCTCGCGTTCTTTGGATAAGTCCTTTCTCATACGAACAAACTTATTTATGATTGAAGGAGAAGCTGTTATGAAGAAGCTGCTGAGCCTGGCGCTCGCCCTGTCCCTGCTCATGAGCCTGGCCGCCCTCCCCGCTTTGGCGGAGGATCAGGCCGTCAACATCGCCGTAACCTCCACACTGGGCACCATCAACCCCCTGCTCATGGACAACACCGAGGTCGTCAAGTACGCCGAGTCCCTGGTGTTCTTGCCGTTGGTGGAGCTGAACAACGAGCTGGAGTTCGTCCCCCAGCTGGCCGAGTCCATCACCACCGAGGATAACCTGACCTTCACCATCAAGCTGCGCGAGGACGCCAAATGGTCGGACGGCGAGCCCGTGACCAGCGCGGACGTCGTCTATACCCTGCTGGCCTGGGCGACCCCGGCCACCGGCGCTTACGGCGTCGATATTTCAAGCATCGTCGGCCTGGAGGACGGCTACCTGCCCGAGGGCGCCGATCAGATCGCCGGCGTCACCGTGGTGGATGATAAGACCCTGACCATCGCCACCCAGTGGGAGACCACGCTTTTTACCTTTGAAAACAATATCGGCCGCTACATCCTGATCCTGCCTGAGCACGCGCTCAAGGACATCCCCTTCGATCAGCTGCTGACCGGCGGCTGGTTCGACCGGCCCGAGGTGGTGTCCGGCCCCTATTTCATCCGCGATTTCGACCTGAACCACTATGTGCATTACGTGGCCAACGAAAATTATTTTGAAGGCGCGCCCAAGATCAAATACATCAACCTGAACGTCCTGCAGTCCTCCCAGCTGCTGGCGGGCCTGCAGGCCGGGGAGATCGACCTGATCCACCCGACGATGGGCGCCATCCTGATGGAGGATTACGACGCCGTCCGCGCGCTGCCCGGCTATACCTACGTGACCGGCAGCCCCATCACCAACCAGTCGATCTTCATCAACGTGAACAACGTGCCGGACCGGCGCATCCGTCAGGCGCTGCTGTACGGCATCGACCGCGAGACCATCCTGGACGGCTTCCTCTTCGGCAACGGCGAGATCGTGGACGCCTTCCTGTCCAGCGTGAGCCCCTACTTCAGCGAGGAGCTGGGCGTGACGGCCTATGACCCGGACAAGGCGGCCGCCCTGATCGCCGAGGCCAAGGCGGACGGCGCGGACACCGCGATCACCTGGCACGCCTGGTCGGGCGACGAGACCTTCCTGAACGCCGTCAATTTTATCGCGGCCCAGTTCGCCGAAATCGGCCTGACCATCGACGTGCGCCCGGTCGACCTGGACCAGCTGATGGCCCTGGCAGGGGATTACCAGATCCAGGTCATGTCCGTCCAGTATTCCTATAACCCGCTGGACCCCTACACCGACGTCGCCTGGCTGCTGTCCGCCGACGGCTGGACCCAGTATGATGACGAAGCGGTCAACGCCGCGCTGACGCTCAGCCAGGCCCTGACCGATCCTGAGGCCATCAAGGCCCAGTACCTGATCGTGGACCGGGCCGTGGTCGAGAACGCGCCCATGATCTCCGCCTATGTGCTGAGCACGCTGGGCACCAAATCCGATAAGCTCAAGAACGTGAATCTGGACGTATACGGGACCTTCGTGAACGTTCAGGACTGGGAGATCCAGTAATCCCAAATTCTACGGGTGAAGCAAACAGATGACCGATCCGATCCTTGAGGTCCGCGACCTTGAAATCTCGTTTTTCTCCGGCAAAAAGCGCACGCCCCGGACCGATGGGGTGCGCTTTTCGCTATATCCAGGGGAGATCCTCTGTCTGGTGGGCGAATCAGGCTGCGGCAAGAGCGTGACGGCCCTTTCCATCCTGGGCCTGCTGGGCGACGCCGGGCGGATCACGGGCGGAGAGATCCTGTTCGACGGCCAAGACCTGGTCCGCCTGCCCGAAAAGGAGCTGGACCGGGTGCGCGGCAACGAGATTTCCATGATCTTTCAGGATATCATGTATAGCATGAACCCCGTTTTCCGCATCGGCGACCAGCTGACCGAGGGGATGCGCAAACACCTTCACATGGCGCGCCCGGAGGCCGAACAGCGGGCCGTGGAACTGCTGCGTAAGACAGGCATCCGTGAGCCGGAAAAAGCGATGCGGGCCTATCCGCACCAGCTGTCCGGCGGCATGCGGCAGCGCGCCATGATCGCCATGGCGGTGGCCTGCCGGCCCCGGATCCTGATCGCCGACGAGCCGACGACCGCGCTGGACGCCACCATCCAATTGCAGATCATGGCGCTTTTGCGCCGTCTCCGGGACGAGGAGAACACCGCGGTGCTGCTGATCACCCACGACATCGGCGTCGTGGCGGAGATGGCGGACAGGGTCGTGGTCATGTACGCCGGGCAATGTGTGGAAGATGGCACGGCCGAGAGCGTACTGACCGCGCCCCGGCACCCGTACACGCGGGCGCTGATGCGCGCCGTGCCGACGCTGAACATGGATCGCAGCGAGCGCCTCTATTCCATTCCGGGCCAGGTGCCCGAGGATTATCACGCCCTCTCCGGCTGCCGCTTCCGGGACCGCTGCCCCAACGGGCAGCGCTGCGCCGGAAAGCCCGTGTGGCTGGACCTGGGCGGCGGACACCGGGCCTACTGCGCGCCGGACCTTGCGGACGGGAGGGATCAAGATGGCTGAATCCGCCCCTGTGATCAGCGTGGAGCAACTGGCCATGACCTACCGGGACGGCCTGACCGGACGCCGCCGGACGCGGGCCGTGGACGGGGTATCCTTTCAGATCTACGAAGGGGAAACCTTCGGCGTCGTGGGCGAATCGGGCTGCGGCAAGTCCACGCTCGCGCGCATGCTGATGCTGCTCGAGCGCCCGACGGAAGGCTCGGTCACGCTGAACGGCCAAAGGCTGGACACCCTGTCCGGCCGGGAGCTGGCGGCGCTGCGGCCCAAATTTCAAATGGTTTTTCAGGACAGCGGGTCCAGCCTGAACCCCCGGAAACGGGTCTATGACATCATCACCGAGCCCATGCTGTACCATCATGTCTGCGAAAGGAGCGAGGCCGCCCAGCGGGTCAAAGCCCTGCTCGGCCTCGTCGGCCTGCCGGAGGGCGTCGCCGACCGCTATCCTCACGAATTTTCGGGCGGCCAGCGGCAGCGCGTCTGCCTGGCGCGGGCGCTGTCCCTGGACCCGGATATCGTGATCCTGGACGAGCCGGTCAGCGCGCTGGACGTATCCGTGCAGGCGCAGATCCTGAACCTGCTGCGGGACCTCAAGGAAACCCGGCGCATGACCAGCCTGTTCGTGGCCCACGGCCTGGCCGCCGTGCATTACGTCAGCGACCGGATCGCCGTGATGTACCTGGGCCGGATCGTGGAAACGGGCAGCGCGGACGATGTGTTCCACCGCCCGGCGCACCCGTATACCCGGGCCCTGCTGGACGCCTCCCCCTCGGCGGATTACGCGGAGCGCGGCCGCAAGCGCATCGTGCTCGCCGGAGAGGCGGGCGGGGAGGATTGGTCTAACGGATGCGCTTTCTGCACGCGCTGCCCCTTCCGGACGGAGGGCTGCGAGCGCGACCTTTCGATGAAGGCGCTGGGGGGCGGCCATTTTTCCGCCTGCACGCGCGCGCTGAACGGGGGGACGGGCGCATGAAAAAATATATCCTCAAAAAGCTGCTGACCGCCCTGCCCGTGCTGATCGGCATCACGGTGATCGATTTTTTGCTGATGAACCTGGCGGGCAGCCCCCTGTCCATGATGAGCGGCCCCCGCGTGACGGAGGCGGCTAAGGCGCTCAAGGCGGAGCAACTGGGCCTGGACCAGCCCCTCGTGATCCAATATTTCCAATGGCTGGGTCAATTGCTCCAGGGCAACCTCGGCTATTCCTACAAAAGCTACCAGCCCGTCGCCGAGATCATCGGCAGCCACCTGGGCCCCACCCTGTTATTGACGAGCACCGCCCTGATCGTCGGCCTGCTGATCGCCGTGCCCGCGGGCATCTACAGCGCGGTACACCGCTATCAAAGGCGGGATTACGCCGTGGTGACGGCCTCCTTCCTGGGCTCCAGCATCCCGGGGTTTTTCCTGTCCCTCCTTTTGATCTATGTGTTCACCGTGCGGCTCAAGTGGCTTCCCTCCTTCGGCATGTCCACGGCGGGCACAGGCGGCGACGCCTGGGACGTGCTCCAGCATTTGGCCATGCCGGCGCTGGTGCTGGCCCTCTCGATCGCCGGCAACAACATCCGCTACATCCGCAGCGCCATGCTCGAGATCCTCTCCATGGATTACCTGCGCACGGCCCGCTCCAAGGGCATCGGACGGCGGCTGGTGATTAACAAGCACGCCCTGCGCAACGCGCTGCTGCCCATCATCACGGTGATCGGCATGGAGATCCCGGTGCTGTTCGGCGGGTCCATCATCATCGAGCAGATCTTTTCCTGGCCGGGCCTGGGGCTGATCACCATGAACGCGATCACGGGGCGGGATTATCCCGTGATCATGGGGGTCAGCCTGCTGTCAGCCGTGGTGGTGCTGGCGGCCAACCTGATCACCGATATCCTCTATGCCCTGGCCGACCCGACGATCAAATATTGAGGAGGCGCCCATGCAATCCAATTTAAGGCATATCGCGCGCCGCTTCCTTCGTCACCGCGCCGCCGCCGTATGTCTGGTGATCCTGACGGTTTTGATCCTGGCCGCCCTGCTGGCCCCCTGGATCAGCCCCTACGGCCCGACGAAGGTCACCAAGGACTTTTCCAAGGGGCCGAGCGCCGAGCATCTGCTGGGCACCGATCAGTCGGGGCGGGACGTGCTGAGCAGGCTCCTGTACGCCATGCGCACCTCTTTGACCGTCGGCCTGATGGCCACGCTGATCTCCACGGCGGTGGGCGTGCTGCTGGGCCTCCTGTCCGGCTATTTCAGCGGCTGGGTGGACCGGTGCATCATGGCGTTCACCGACATGGTGATGTCCTTCCCCTATATCCTGCTGGTGCTGGTCGCCGCCGCGATCTTTGAGCCGGGGATGTGGAGCATCATCCTGATCCTGGGGTTCGTCGATTGGCCGGGCGTCGCCCGCCTGGTGCGGGGTAATGTGCTTTCCCTGCGGGAAACCAATTTCTTTAAGGCGGATATCGCGGCGGGGATGCCGCGGCGGTATATCCTGTTTTCCGAGATCCTGCCCAACACCATCGCCCCGGTGCTGGTGTACGCGACCAGCGTCTTTGCGATCTCCATCCTGGATGAAGCCGCCCTGAGCTTTCTGGGCATGGGCGTGCTGCCGCCGACGCCCTCCCTGGGCAACATGCTCAACGGCGCGCAGTCCATCACCATCCTGACCTCCAAGCCCTGGCTGTGGGTGCCGGCGGGCAGCCTGATCATCCTGCTGGTGGTGTGCATCAATTTTGTCGGCGACGCCCTCCGGGACGCGCTCGACCCAAGGAACGACCGATAGCCATGAGAAACATCCTGAATTATCAGTCCAGCGAATACGATTGCGGGCCGACCAGCCTGGTCAACGCGCTGCGCTACCTGTTCGACCGGGAGCAGCTGCCCCCGGAATTGCTGCGCGCCATCACCCTGTACACCCTCGACGCCTTCAACGACCGGGGGGAGATAGGCAAGTTCGGCACCTCCAGGATGGCCATGCAGTTTCTGAGCAACTGGTTCGGCGAATACGGGCGCACGCACGCCTTCCCCCTGTCGAGCGCCTTCCTGACCGAGAGCGATGTGACCGTCAGCCAGAACAGCGAACTGGTATCCGCCCTCCAACTGGGCGGCGCTGCCGTGGTGCGCTGCTATCTGGGCGGGGACCCGCACTACGTTTTATTGACCGGCATCCGGGAGGACGAGATCTCGCTGTTTGACCCCTATTGGTGCGACGGCGACGCCCTGCTGCGGGACGAACGCACCCTGCAGGGGACCGTGCGGGTGCTGGACGACCCCTTCCGCGCCAACCGCGCCGTGCGGGCCGCCGCGCTCAACGCCCCCGGCCTGACCAATTACAGCCTCGGCGCGTTCTGCGTGCGGGAAGCCATGCTGCTGTTCAATGAGGACGCGAAAAAACAGAATGAAAGCAGCCTGGATTTTGTGATTTGATACCGCTTTGAGTCTTTGACGTCTTAGCTTGCCGCCCGGATTTTTTCAGGCGGCGTTTCGTATGCGGGGAGAATTTCTTCATCATTGTTCGGTCGCGTCATCAAAAATTCCCGAAAATCACTTTTTCCGCTTGCCCAAACGCGCGGGAGCCTGTATAATGGAATCAGCATCAGTTTAACGCTAAACTTACCGGAATGTCCTGACACTCGAAATCCATGTGAAGGAGAACCGCTTATGAGAAGGAAACCCCTTGCCCTGCTGATCGCCTGCATGCTGGCCTGCCTGACGGCGGCTTACGCCACTCCGGGCCTGGCGGAGGCCAAGCCCACGCTGCTGACCATTTATGAAGGCCCCAAGACCATGGTCACCTCCCCGGTTGCCACTGTTTTGGTCAACGGCTACGAGCTGTTCGTGTACGACGTCATGGTCAATCACGAGCACATCTGGAACGCCAATACCCAGCCCACCACCACGCCCATGACCTATTTTGATTTTGAGGGCCGCGTCCAGATCGAGCTTACGATGCCCGGCCTCGGTCATCCGGTGGAGAGCGCCGAGGTGCTTCCCCTTTCCCTGGGGATCACGCCCGAGGTCCGGGACGGCGCGGTCCGCTTTACCGTGACCGAGCCCGGCCAGTATACCGTCGTGCTGAACGGCAGCGTCAACCAGGCGGTCCACATCTTCGCCAACCCGCTGGAAACCGACGTGCCCGATCCCGACGATCCCGATGTGTTTTACATCGGCCCTGGCGAATGGGTGATGGACGCGATCGCGCTTCAGGACAACCAGACCCTGTATCTCTCGGGCGGCGCGGTGCTCCACTCCATCATCTCCGTCAGCGATGCCCAGAACGTTCGCATCTGCGGCCGCGGCATGATCGACGGCAGCGATTACCCCGCCTGGAATCAGCCGGGCTCCTACGCCCGCGTACCCATCGACCTGAACCACGCCAAGGACGTCACCATCGAGGGCATCACCCTGGTCAACTCCAACTGCTGGAACCTGAATTCCTATTCCTCCCGCCGGGTCAGCATCGACAACGTCAAGATCATCTCCGGCCGGCAGAACGGGGACGGCTTCACCTTCCAGTCCTGCATCGACCACACGGTGACCAATTCCTTCGCGCGCACCTGGGACGACAGCCTGGTGATCAAGAATTATTCGGGCTCCACCCAGGAGATCACCTTCCGCCATATGCAGGTCTGGACGGACCTCGCCCAGTCCATGGAGATCGGCTATGAAACCGATAAGGGCCTCACCCTGGACCCGGAGATCAGCGACGTGCTGTTCGAGGATATCACGGTGCTGTATAACTTCCATAAGCCGGTCATCAGCATCCACAACAGCGACGACGCCTTCGTGCACGACATCACCTACCGCAACATCGTGGTGGAAAACGCTTTGATGCAGGGCGACAACGGCTTCAATAAGGAGCTCATCGAGATGACGCTGCAAAACTCCTCCTGGTCCACCGTCCGGGATGAGTTCGGCTCCATCGACAACGTGCTGATCGACGGCCTGACCGTGCTGAACACGGCGAACGGCAAGGTGCCCGCCTCCCGTATTTCCGGGCAAAGCGAGGACAACCGCATCACCAACGTCACGCTGAAAAACGTCAGCATCCTGGGCAACCGGATCACCGACCTCAAGGCCCTCAAGCTGTCTGTCAACGAGTATTGCGAAGCGATCACGATCGAGTGACGCGCGTGACGCCAATAGAAAGGAGCCGGAATATGAGCCGTATCGTAAAAACCGTTTTGTGCCTGGCCGCGGCGCTGCTGCTGATTTTCCCCTGCGCCGCCCTTGCCCAGGAGATTGAGACCATCGAAACCATCGTCACCGTTGTCGCCGCGCCCGAGCAGACGAAGGCGGAGCGTCCGCCATGCTTCCCCGACCCGGCGGACAATTTCATCCCCCTGCCCGACGCCGAAAACCTGGCCCAGGGCAAGCCGGTGCTCTCCGGCGCGCACACCGACGTTTATGTGGATAAGAACGTCAACGACGGCAAGACCGACACCTATTGGGAAAGCAAGGGCTTCCCGGCGGAGATCACGTTTGACCTTCAGGGCAGCTTTTCCGTGTCCACCGTCGCCGTTTGCCTGAACCCCTCCTCCATCTGGGAGCCGCGCGTCCAGGAGATCGCCGTGGCAGTCAGCCTGGACGGGGAAAGCTTCACGGAGGTCTCCCCCGCCGAAAAATACCAGTTTGACGCCGCCACCGGCAACCGCGTCCGCATCGATTTTGAGCCGACCGAGGCGGCTTATGTGAAGGTGATCTTCACCATGAACTCCTCCTCGCGCACCGGCGGCGCGCAGGCGGCCGAGATCTGCGTTTACTGAGCGACCTGCCCGGAGGGAATGAAATGAAATATCAAGGCGTGATTTTTGACCTGGACGGCGTGATCTGCTCGACCGACGAATACCATTTCCTTGCCTGGAAAGCGCTGGCCGACCGCCTGGGCATCCCCTTTGACCGCGAGCGCAACAGCCTGCTGCGCGGCGTCAGCCGGATGGACAGCCTGTCCATCATCCTGGAAAAAAGCGACCGCGCCTATACGGACGCCGAAAAGACCGCCCTCGCGGAGGAAAAAAACACGCTGTACCGCAGCCTGCTGGGCAATATGTCCCCGGCGGACCTGTCGGACGACGTCCGCAGCACCCTGCAGGCTCTCAGGGCGCAGGGCCTGCGCCTGGCGATCGGCTCCTCGAGCAAGAACACGCCCTTTATCCTGGAGCGCATCGGACTCAGCGATTTCTTTGACGCGGTCGCTGACGGCAACGGCATCACCCATTCCAAGCCCCATCCCGAGGTATTCTTAAAGGCGGCCGACCTGATCGGGCTAACGCCTCAGCATTGCCTGGTGGTGGAGGACGCCCACGCCGGCGTCCAGGCCGCCGTGGCGGGCGGCTTTGATTGCGCCGCGATCGGCGACGCGAAGGACGATCCGCGGGCCGCCTGGCATTTGCAGGCCTTTTCCGACCTGTTGGGCCTGTAGCCCCATCCCGGCTCCGAACGACCTGGCTATATTCCCTCCAGGGCGATCAGCGCCGCACCCAGCGCGCCGCAGAGCTGCGCCTCCTCAGGCACGCGGACTGCGGCGCTCAGCTTTTTTTCAATGGCCTGCACGACGCCCCGGTTCCGCGCCACGCCGCCGGTCATCACATAAGCGGGCTCTCCGCCCGCCCGGCGGACCAGCGAAACCGTTTTGGCCGCCACCGACTCATTCAGGCCGTGCACGATGTCCGAGGAAGCGGTATTGGCGGCGATCAGGGAAACGACCTCCGATTCGGCGAACACCGTACACATGCTGGAAATCTGCATGTCGCGCTGCCAGCGCAGGCCCAGCTCGCTCATTTCATCCAGCGAAAGCTCCATCGTCCGGGCCATCATCTCCAGGAAGCGCCCCGTGCCCGCCGCGCATTTGTCGTTCATCACAAAGTTGATCACCTGACCGTTTTCGTCCAGGCGGATCACCTTGGAATCCTGCCCGCCGATGTCGATCACCGTCCGGGCCTCGGGAGCCAGGTGATGCGCGCCTTTGGCGTGGCAGGTGATCTCCGTCACGGAGCGCTGCCCGCCGATCGCCTCCCTGCCGTAGCCGGTGGTCACGACGGCGCCCAGCTGGTCGGCCGTCAGGCCCGCGTTACGCAGCGCGGCCTCCAGAGCCTTTTCCGCGCCGGCGGCCGCGCCCGCCCCGGTCGGCAGGATGGCGGAGCCGACGATCTCGCCCCGCCGGTTCAGGATTACCGCGTCCGTGCTGGACGAGCCGCTGTCCACTCCGGCCACATATTGGCCGCGATCGCTCTTTGGATCCATCTTTCTTTCCCCTTCCCCCAGCATTTCCATAAACGCCTCAATCCGCGTGCGCAGCTGCCCGCCGCTCTGGGGCGTGCAGTCCGTTTCGATTTTCAGCAGCGGCTCCTTTCGCGCCTTGAGCGCCCGGTACTCAAACCCGTAATAATCGCAGAATTTGACCGTGTGACAGACAACCCCCACAGCGCCGGCCGTCTCAGTCGGCGGGCGGAACTGCATCCGCATGCAGGGCCGCTCCTGCCCAAGCAGCGCGGCGGCGTAGGCCGTCAAAAAATCGGCTGTCTCCTCCTCCGGCCCGGGGAGCGTCCGTATGCCGGTGCAGGTCAGGTCCCGAACGGGCAAGGCAGCGCGCTGGCAAAGGAGGCACAAAAGCAGCGCCCCACCGTGCGCCCCGGTCAGAGCAATATAGGGCCCGCCTTCTACTTGCTCCTGCGCTTTCGCGGCCTTTCGCCAGGCCCGAGACACCTCCTGCCGATCTACATTGTCCCCGGTCAGGCGCTCCAATGCGGCCTGCAGACGGCGGAGCTCCCCGGCCAGCAGCGCCCGCTCCGCCGGGCCGTTTTGATGGGGCAGTGAGAGCAATAATAAAAAGTCCATCCCGCCCCGCGCCAGGAGCACATCGTATACGCGCCGGCACACATCGCAGCAATCCACCAGCAGCAGCCGTCGGATGCCCCGTCCCAGCGTCTCCTCCAGGATTGCCTTTCCGTAGCCGCACAGGTTCGGGTGAGCACAGCCGTCGGCGCACTCAAAGCTGACCGGCGCGGGGTCGAGTCGCTCCGCCCGGAGCCCAAAGCCGGACAGCAGCTCGATCGGGGTATATTTGCACACGTAATAGATCGGCTCATCCATGCCCTTGTCCCTCCAGCATTTCCAGGAAAGCGTTCAGTCGGGTCGCCGTCTGTCCGTCCGAGGCGTTGCGCCGGTCGCAACCGTCGCCGTTCAGGATCAGCGTAGGGAAACCGGCCTTTTCCAGTTCGTTTTTCAGCACCGCGGACAGCCCCATGGTCTGCTTGCAGCCCCAATGGCAAAAACAGATCACCCCGTCCGCCCCAAGCGCCTTGGCCAGGCGCACGGAGCTGTCCACCCGGACCTGTCCGCCGTTCCAGGGGCTGAACACCAGGCGGCGCGCCATGCTTTCGTAAGGGCGCTCGGGGTCGACCTCGCAGAGGCTCTCCATGCACATATCGCAGGCGATCACCTGATACCGGTCGTTCAGATCGAACAGCGCCTTGACCGGCGTCTGCCAGATCGGGATGGTGTGCAGCCACAGCAGGCGGATGCCCCGCGCGCGCGGAGCGGCCTTCAGGTCGTCCAGCAGCATCGCGGCGTAACGCTCGGCCTGGCTGCTGCCCAGCGCGTTATGGGACAGGTAGATTTCATACATCTCCGAGGTAAGGTCCCCCGGCAGGGAATGTTCCCGCTTTTCCGGGATGCAGGCGCGCAGCGCGGCCACCGTGCGGCCGGAGCGGGCTACCGCCTCCCTGAGCCGTTCCTCCTGCATGCTACGTCCCAGCTGCTCCTCCAGGAAGCCCTGGAGCGCCAGCAGCTGCTCGGCCACATAGCGCAGCGCCGTCTCATCCTGGCGGGGCGGCACGTCCACATAAAACCGGGGAACATCGTAGTGCTCCGCCAGCGTCCGGAAGGTCAGGTTGTTGGCGTCGCACACCAGCGAGGTGTTGACGATCAATTTGGGCGCGGGCAGCAGCCCAGAAAATGCGCTGCCCAGCAGCACCTTATGATAGGAGCAGTAGGTCTCCGCGATGCCCTCGACCTCCGCCGCCTGGGCAAAGGCGCTTTCCGCCCCGCAGCCGTTCACAAAGGCGGAAAACAGCTCGGCGCACATGGGGATGACGTCCATCGCCTCCAGCAGCTCGCAGGGCTGGAATACGCTGACCAGCGCCGCCTGCTCCGGATGGGCCAGCATCCGGCAAACCGTTCGGTTGATGAGCGCCGCGCTGTATTGCCGGGAAGGCGGCAGCCGCCGGTCCGGCAGATGGCGCAGCTTCAGCCCAAACAGCCTGAGCCCCGTCAGCATCAGCCGTCTCCCCTGGTCCGGGTCCCTCGCCGCCAGCGCGTCGATCGCCCTGCCAAACATCTCCACTACGTCCGCCATGCCGCTCCTCCCCGCTTGAGCCCCTCGCCCTTCTCAGGCATATACATTTTTACTATACCAAATCCCGCCGCCCCGCGCCATGAATAAAAAGGGCGGTTTGTCGCAGAATAACCCCCCGGATCGGCCTTGACGGCATCCCCTTTTCAGCCCGATGCCCTATTTTCGTTCGATTTTGTCAATCATTTGTTCACATTTCCGCCGTAGAATGATCACGGACAGGCATTACAGGCATTCTGGAAGGATCGGGAAGGGTGGTTCACGGTATGGCGCAAAACACCAAGTCAGAGCTGGCGCAGGGGCTGGTCAAGCTGCTGAGCAGCAAAACCCTCAACAACATCACCGTATCGGACATCGTCAACGCGTCCGGCTACAACCGGCAAACGTTTTATTATCACTTTCACGACGTATACGAGCTGATCGAGTGGATCGTGGATCACTACGCCGAGCAGAACCTGCCCCTTGCCCCGACCAGCGGCAGCTGGACGAAGGCGCTGCTGACCGTCGTCAACGAGATGCTGAAAAACAAGAGCCTGGTCCTGAACCTGTATTCCTCCGTCAGCAGCTCCGTGATGGACCGCTATTTATATAAGATCAGCCGTCACCTGACCAACATGATCGTGACCGCCGAGGCCGTCCGCCTGGACGTGAGCCTTTCGGACGGGGATTTTGAATTCCTCAGCCGCAGCGCTCAATACATCCTCCACGGCTTCCTGAACGATTGGATCCGGGACGGCATGCGGGAAAAGCCCGAGACGCTCTGCCAGCGCATCGACCCCCTGATCCGCGTGACGCTGCCGCCCGCCATTGCCTATTACAGCCATCAAAACGCCTGATTTGGACACCGACCCCCTTTTGTCCTGACAGTTTTCAGCGCCTGTTTATTGTTGCGCCTCCCCGTTCGGTTTATAATGGTGATGGATATTGTACATCTGTTTAATATCTTCACGCCGATCACCGGACGAAAAGTGAGGTGCTTTTTGAATGTCCTTCTCCGATACGCTCAAATCCCTGGGGCTGCAGGCCGCCTATTCCTACCTGGACAAGGATCCCGACAAGAACATCCCCCGGCTGCTGGCCTGGGTGGATAAGCTGGACACCGATAATAAGTGGGCCTCTCAGCGCGTCGCCTTTCACAACGTCATCGATCATCCCGACAACAACTGGTATCGGCTGATCCGCTCCTTCTGGACCGACTGCGATCCCGGAGTGCGCAAGACCATCTTCAACAATTTCTTCATCAACGCCAACATCAAGGGCTGCGCCGTCGCCGACGAGATCCGCGACCGCGAGGGCTGCAACATCCCCTGGGCCATCCTGCTGGACCCGACCAGCGCATGCAACCTGCACTGCACCGGCTGCTGGGCCGCCGAATACGGCGACAAGCTCAACATGAGCTACGACACGATGGACGAGATCGTGCGCCAGGCCAAGGCCATGGGCGTATACATGTTCCTTTTTACCGGCGGCGAGCCCCTGGTGCGCAAGAAGGACCTGATCCGGCTGTGCGAGGCCCATTCGGACTGCGCCTTCCTCTCCTTCACCAACGGCACCTTAATCGACGACCAGTTCGCCGACGACATGCTGCGGGTCAAGAACTTCTACCCAGCCATCTCCATCGAGGGCTTTGAGGAGGACACTGACTTCCGCCGCGGCAAGGGCACCTACCGCGCCATCATCGCCGCCATGGAACGGCTCAAGGCGCGCAAGCTGCCCTTCGGCATCTCCTGCTGCTACACCTCCAAGAATGTGGATACCATCGGCAGCGAGGAATATTTCGATTATATGATCGAGATGGGCGCGAAGTTCGCCTGGTTCTTCACCTATATGCCGGTGGGCAACGCCGCCGTGCCCGAGCTGATCGCCAAGCCCGAGCAGCGCGAATTTATGTATCATCAGATCCGCAAGTTCCGCCACACCAAGCCCATCTTCACCATGGACTTCTGGAACGACGGCGAGTTTGTGGGCGGCTGCATCGCGGGCGGACGCAAGTACCTGCACATCAACGCCGCGGGCGATATCGAGCCCTGCGCCTTCATCCATTACAGCGACTCCAACATCCATGAAAAGACCCTGCTCGAGGCCTTCAAGAGCCCGCTGTTCATGGCCTATAAGCACGGCCAGCCCTTCAACGAAAACCTCCTGCGGCCCTGCCCCCTGCTGGACAATCCGGAAAAGCTGCGCGGCATCGTGCACGAAACCGGCGCCCATTCGACCGACCTGGAAAGCCCCGAGGACATCGACCGCCTGGCCGATAAGTGCGAAAACGCCGCCGCGCAGTGGGCGCCGGTGGCCGACGAGCTCTGGGCCAAGGGACATCACGAAATCGGCCATAACGAAGTCGGCGCGCCTGCGGGTGAATAACGGGCTGCCCTTCCCTTTTTTACGCGTCTGTGATATGATCAAGGCCGACGGCGGAGCTTCCTGCCGTCGGCTTTGCTATCATTCATTTTACAGTTGAGGTGACCGTATGAAGGTCGTTATCATGGACGCGCAGGGCGGCGGGGTGGGCCGCATGTTCGTCGAGCAAATGAAAAAAGCGCTGCCGCAGCAGCCGCTGATCGCGATCGGGACCAACGCCGCCGCGACCGCGGCCATGCGCAAGGCCGGGGCCGATCAGGCGGCGACCGGCGAAAACGCCGTGTGCGTTACGGCGGCCGCCGCCGACCTGATCCTGGCCCCGATCGGGATGCTCATCGCTAACGCCATGCTGGGCGAGGTCACGCCCCGGATGGCCGCCGCCGTGGGCAGCGCCAGGGCGCACAAGATCCTGATCCCCGCCACGCGCTGCGGAGCGCAGATCGTCGGCGTGGCCGATCTGCCCCTGGCCGACTACATTACATTGGCCGCGCAGAGCGCCGTGCAGTACATCCAGGAGCGCGATTCTTAAAGAACAGTATCATGCCCAGGTGCCGTTCCGGAAGATGGGGGCCGTGCTGCCGTCCGGACGCACGCCGTCGATGGCAAGGTCGTCCGCGCCGATCATGAAATCCACATGGATGATGGAATCGTTGATGCCCTTATCCTGGGCCTGCTCCATGGTCAGGTCGTCCCCGCCCGGGAGCACCTCCTTGAAGCCCATGCCCAGCGCGCAGTGGCAGCAGGCGTTTTCATCGAACAGCGTTTCATAGAACAGGAAGCCGCACTGGTTGACCGGGCTTTCCTTGGGCACCAGCGCCACCTCGCCCAGCATGGCCGCGCCCTCGTCCATATGGATCATCCGCTCGAGCAATTCCTGCCCTTTGCCTGCCCGGCAGGACACAGCGCGCCCATTTTCAAAGGTGATGGCGAAATCCTCGATCAGCTGGCTGTTCCAGGACAGGGGCTTGACGGCCACCAGCGTCCCTTCGCATTTCCCGGCCAGGGGAGAAGTAAAGATCTCCTCCGTGGGCATGTTGGGAATATAGAACGCGCCGTTGACGCTGTTGACCGCGCCGGCCCCCTCCCAGCGCGCGCCGGGGATCAGCTCCACGGTAAAATCCGTGCCGTTGGCGCTGTAATAACGCAGGGAAGAAAAGCCCTGTGCGTTCAGCCAGGCCGCCTTGCGCTCGATAAAATCGGTATGCTCCTTCCAGGCCGCCACGGGGTCGTTGTCCTCGCTGACCCGCACCGTCGTCAGGACGGCATCCCACAGCCGGGCCACCGCTTCCTCGTCGCTGAGCGCCGGGAAGCATTTTTTTGCCCATTTTACGGAGGGGTAGGCGGCAATCACCCATTGATGCTTCCCGTCAATGGCGTTGCGGTAGGGCTTCATCACCCGGGAACGGCTCTGCATGACGGCGGAAAGCTTCTGCGGGTCCACCCCGTCCATGGCGTCCGGGTCGTCCGAAGCGATGTAGATGCGGCAGGGCAGTTCCTCCGTCATCTGCTTCATCTTGGCCTCCTCCCACGGCAGCACGGCGGCAAGCGTCTCTTCCTCCGCGTACAGGAAATTCAGCTTGCTCTGCACGTCGAAGGTCCAATCCACGTTCACCTTCTTTGCGCCCGCCCGGTAGCAGGCTTCGATCACCAGGGCGGCGAAATCGTGCTGCTCCACGGATACCGCCAGGCTGACCACCTGGCCCGGCTGCACGTTCGCGCCGGTCCGGACGATCAGCTCGGCGTATTTTTGCAGTAATTCCTTTGAAACTTGCATGTGAGGTTCCTCCTTGATTTCTTAGAAACTATACTCAACGGGGATCTCGACGACGTCCTGGGGCACGCTCTGCCCCTGGAGCCTACGATACATCAGCTCGGCCGCGGCCGCGCCCACGCGCTGGGGGTTTTTGATCACCAGCGAGCAGGGGATGCCCAGCTTTTCCCGCGTGCCCGGCAGGGCAAAGCCGGCCAAACGCACGCGACCGGCCCATTCCGGATACTGCTGATGCAGGCCCATGACGGCGTATTCCAGCATATCGGTGCCGTAGGCCACGATCGCCGGCCTTTCCGCTGGCGCAAGAGAGCCCATGAACTGCCGGAGGGCCGCCGCGACGCCGGGCTGGCTGCTGTGAGTAAAGTATTCGCAGACCCGCTCCTTGGCAAAGCCCGCCTCCTCCATCGCGCGGCGGCTTCCCGCCTGGCACATTTTGGTGGAAAAGCTGTTTTCCCACCCATGCAGGAAAAACAGCCGGTCGCAGGGGCCGGCGGCCAGCACATGCTTCACCAGGCGGTAAGCGTTCTCCCGGTGGTTTTCCAGCACCACGGGACAGCCGATCTCCTCGGCCCGGTCGATGGCGACCAGGTTGCTCTTTTTTTCGGCGACGCCGCGCAGGAAATCGGTGTTCCGCCCGCTCGGGGCGATCACGATGCCGGCGGCCTGCTGGCGGAGCATCCCCTCCACGAAGGAGCGCTCCTTCTCTTCCTCGCCGTCGCTCAGGCATACCACGGTCATATAGCCGCGCTCATAAAAATAATCGGTGATGACCGAGCTGACCACCTCGAAAAACACCCGCATATGGGGCACGATCACGCCGATCATGCGGCTCTGCCCGCGCTTAAGGCTCTGGGCGGCGGCGCTGGGCTCGAACTCCAGCTCCCGGATGGCCCGCTTGATGTTGTAGGCGGCCACTGGGCGGATGCTGGTAGGATCGTTCAGATAACGGGAAACCGAGCTGATGGATACTCCCGCCAACTTCGCCACCTCGCGGATCGTCACCTTTTTTTCCATCGCGCCGGCCTCTCCCTTCCCCGCTATTTTTTGCCTGCCCCTCCAGTATAACAGAAAAAGGAGGAAAAAACATCATACTTTTTTAATCCGTGAGGATCGAATATAATGATGATACTATCCGATCCCCATTTGTCATTCCCCCAAAGGAGGTCCCGACCTATGATGAAATCCCGGCCCGGTCAGGAGGGCGAAAAAAAAGGCTTCCGCATCCCGGATAAGCTGTGGCTGCTGATTTCCTTCCTCGCCGCCATGATCCTGTGGTACATCCTTTCGATCATCCCGGCCACCGCCCGCTGCTTCCCCAACGTGGTGGAAACCCTCAAGCAGATCCCGGTCATGATCAACCGCGGCGTGCTGTGGAAGGACATCGGCTCCAGCATGATCTCGGTGCTGGCCGGGTTCGGGCTCGGCTTTGTGATCGCGCTGCCGGTCGCCATCCTGATGGCCTGGTATAAGCCGGTGCGCAACATCATCGAGCCCTGGATCGAGTTCATCCGCAACATTCCGCCGCTGGCCTACGTACCCCTGGTGGTCATCGCCGCCGGCGTCGGCCGCAAGCCCCAGATCATCGTCATCACCCTGGCCACCTTCCTGACCATGTGCATCACCATCTACCAGGGCGTCATCAACATCGACGAAACGCTGATCAAGGCGGCGCGGGTGCTGGGCGCTTCCGATCGGGATATTTTCGTGCGCGTCATCGCCCCGGCCTCCCTGCCGTTCATCCTGACGGCCATCCGCCTGGGCGCCTCCGTAGCCCTGACCACGCTGATCGCCGCCGAATCCACCGGCGCGATGGCCGGCCTGGGCATGCGCATCCGATCCCTCAACAATAACTTTGAAACCAAACCCATGCTGCTGTATATCATCATCATCGGCATCATCGGCATCATCATCGAAAAGCTGATCAAGCTCTTGGAAAGGAGGCTCACCTCATGGCAGGAGAAGCGCGAAATCTGAAGGTGCGCATCGATCACGTTTCCAAGGTGTACGAAACGCGCAACGGCCCCATGGAGGCCCTCCGGGACGTCAGCCTGGACATCTACGAGAACGAGTTCATCTGCGTGGTCGGCCCCTCCGGCTGCGGCAAATCCACCCTGCTGAACATCATTGCCGGCCTGCAGGCCCCGACCTCCGGCAAGGCCTATTGCAGCGGCCACGAAATCACCGGCACCGGCACCGAGCGGGGCGTCGTATTCCAGCAGTACGCCCTGTTCCCCTGGCTGACCGTCAAAAAGAACGTGATCTTCGCCCTCAACATGCGGGGCATCAAGGGCGAGCAAGCCGACAAAATGGCCCTCGAATACCTGTGCAAGGTGGACCTGGAAAAGTTCGCGGACCACTTCCCCAAGGAGCTTTCGGGCGGTATGAAGCAGCGCGTGGCCATTGCCCGCGCCTATGCAGCCGACCCGCAGGTGCTTTTGATGGACGAGCCCTTCGGCGCGCTCGACGCCCAGACCCGCACGCAGCTCCAGTCCGAGCTGCTGGAGACCTGGGAGAAGGATCAGAAAACCTGCTTCTTTATCACCCATGATGTGGACGAGGCCATCCTGCTGGCCCAGAAGGTGATCATCATGTCCGCCCGTCCGGGCCGCATCAAGGAGATCGTGCCTGTCGATATTCCCTACCCCCGCAACCAGGAGACCAAGCTGACCCCCGAGTTCATGCAGCTGCGCAACCACATCTGGGAGCAGGTGTACAAGGAATACCTGGAGGTCAGGAAGTAACCGGAAAGCCAACAGGCCGCGGCCTGTTCAGCTGATACTCACCATCATAAAGGAGGATCCCCCATGAAAAAGCTCGTTGCCATCCTGCTCATGCTGGCGCTGTGCCTGTCCGTGACCGCCTTCGCGGCCGCTGAGGATCTGAACATCGCCTACATGCCCAACTACGCCTCCCTGTGGTCCGCCGTGACCGGCATCCAGCAGGGCTACTTCGCCGAGGAAGGCCTCAACGTGACCCTCGTTGAGTTCGCCGACGGCCCCACCATCATCGCCGCCATGGAATCCGGCTCCATCGATATGGGCTACATCGGACCCGGTGCGCACCGCCTGTGCATCAACGGCCGCGCCCAGATCTTCTGCATGAGCCAGATCGGCAACTCCGACGCCGTGCTGGCCAGCAAGAAGGCCGGCATCGAGACCGCCGCCGACCTGAAGGGCAAGAAGGTGGGCTACGCCTCCGGCACCAGCTCCGAGATGATCCTGCGCTACTGCCTGCAGGACGCCGGCCTGACCTGGGACGATATCGAGGCCTATGAGATGGACGCCTCTGCCCTGGCCACCGCCATGCTGAGCGGCACCATCGACGCCTGCGCCGCCTGGAGCCCCTCCACCGCCACCATCATCAACAACTCCAACGGCGACGTCTTCGCCCTCTGCCACAACATCGACTTCGCCGACCGCGACGTGTCCCTGGCCAGCTGGATCGTGCTGTCCGGATATTATGCCGAGCATCAGGACGTTGTGACCCGCTACACCCGCGCCCTGTACAAGGCGATCGACTTCGCCTCCAACCCCGACAACTTTGACCAGGTTTCCGCCTGGGTCGCCCAGCAGTGCGGCGTGGACATCGAAACCGCCAAGGCCCAGACCGGAGACGCCGCCTGGCCCAGCAGCGCCGAGATCGTCGAGTTGGTCGAAAATGGCACCATGGAAAGCTACTACAAGGTCCAGCAGGAGGGCTTCCTCAAGTCCGGCGCGGTGGAGCATGAGGTTCCCGTGTCCGACTATGTGCTCTTTGAGAACATGCTGAACGCCGCGAAGTAATCATTCGTTTCTCATCCAGGCGGGGGATGCCGACGCGTCGCCCCGCCTTTTCATATCTTTATCATCGGACGGATGCATGTCTGAATGAAGAACGGCGCATTATCATAAACCGGATTTGTACAAGATGTCCTCGAATTTCACTTGACAAATACGGATTTGGAAAGTATAATTCGGTTTGAAATCATATCGAATTGGTCAACTTTTTGTTTTTTCCAAACGAAAGGGAGACAGTTCCTTATGAAATAAAAAATCAAGGAGCGAAACTTATGAAGAAGTTCCTCGCATTGTTCCTGGCCCTGGCCATGGTCCTGTCCCTGTCCGCCGCACTGGCCGAGGAAGCCAAGGGCGCCGACGTGAAGGGCACCGGCGTTGAACTGGTCATCTACACCAATTCCGGTACCTCCGGCCGCGCCGACTGGCTGACCGAGCGCGCCGCGCAGGACGGCTATAAGCTGACCATCCTGGAAGAGGGCGCGGGCGCCGTGCAGCAGCGCCTGATCAACGAAGGCGAAGCCACCCCCTGCGACGTGGTATTCGGCCTGAACGCCATCATCTGGAACGACCTGATCTCCCGCGGCATCGTGACCGCGATCGACGCTCCCTCCTGGGCGGACGAGGTCAGCGCGGGCCTGAACGACCCCAACGGCTATTACTACGCTATCGTCAAGCAGGCGATCCTGCTGGCCTATGACACCAACCAGGTGTCCCCCGAGGAAGCCCCGACCGACTGGCCGGACCTGTGGGAAAAGGAAGAGTTCTGGACCAAGTATGAGTCCCAGATCAAGCTGACCGGCGGCACCACCCGCAACGTGCTGGCTGGCATCCTGACCCGCTATGTTGACCCCAACGGCGAGTTGGGCGTTTCCGAAGAGGGCTGGGCCGCGATCGAAGCGTTCTTCGCGCACGGCACCCCCGTGGTGGACGGCACCGACCTGTATGCGCAGATCGTCAACGACGCCTCCCCCGTGCTGATGGGCCAGATGTGGTCCTCCGGCGCCGATCAGTATGACGCCACCTACGGCACCAAGACCGGCTATGCGACCCCCGAGGTCGGCATCCCCTACGCGGTCGAGGGCGTGGCTGTTATCAGCTATACCAAGAACCTGGAAGAAGCGAAGCGCTTCGTCGAATGGTTCGGCTCCGCTCAGATTCAGGGCGAATGGAGCGAGAAGTTCCAGACCATGCCGGCCAACGAGCTGGCCGCCGATAAGGCGCCCGCCAGCCAGGTCGCGATGTGCTCCATCCCCGCTCAGAACATCGACTGGGCACTGGTGGCCGAGAATATCGACGCCTGGTGCGAGAAGATCATGCTGGAGTACATGCAGTAATCGCTCTGTAAGCGACGCTGCTGAAGGCATATCTGTAATGTAATTCCTGGGGCAAGGGAAACCTTGCCCCTTTTTTGAAGAAAACTGATGGGAGGACGACGCAATGATCCAGCTGAACGGCATTGAAGTGCGATTCGGCGATTTTACGGCTTTGAAGAACATCAACATCCATGTCAAGGAGGGCCAGTTTTACACCTTCCTCGGCCCCTCCGGTTGCGGGAAAACGACCACCCTGCGCACCATTACCGGCTTTATCGAGCCCGCCGCGGGCACCGTCAAGGTGAAGGGCAAGGACATCACGCACCTGCCGGTCGAAAAACGCAACATCGGCATGGTATTCCAGAATTACGCGCTGTTCCCGACCATGAGCGTATATGAGAACATCGCCTTCGGGCTGCGCGTAAAAAAGGTCAATAAGACCGAGATGGATCAGCGCGTCAAGGAAATGGCGGCCAAGGTGGACCTGACGGAGCAGCAGCTGGCCCGTAAGGTGGCCGAGCTTTCCGGCGGCCAGCAGCAGCGCGTCGCCATCGCCCGCGCCCTGGTCAATAACCCCGAGATCATCTGCCTGGACGAGCCGCTCTCCAACTTGGACGCCAAGCTGCGCGTGCAGCTGCGCGAGGAGCTCAAGGAGATGCAGGCCAAGTTCGGCATCACCACCGTCTACGTGACGCACGACCAGGAGGAGGCGCTGACGCTGTCCGACTGCATCGCCGTGTTCAACAAGGGCTTCATCGAGCAGATCGGCACGCCCAACGAGATCTATTCCCAGTCCAAGACGGAATTCGTCTGCAACTTTATCGGCGATATCAACCGTCTGAGCCCGTCCACCGTCAGCCAGATCGCCGCCCAGACCGGCCGCCAGTTCAACCCCGAGGCCTCCACCTATGTGCGCCTGGAGCGCATCCACGTCAACAGCACGCGGGACGAGGGGCGCGCCATTTTCCAGGGCAAGGTCACCGGCAACGAATATTTTGGCCTCTATATCAAGTATCAGCTTGAATTCGAGGGCCAGACGCTCAAGTGCATCGACAAGAACGACGGCCGTCAGTACCTGCGCAAGGGCGACACGGTCGAGATCTCCATCGATCCTTCCGACCTGATGGTTTATTAAGGAGGCGCACGATGCAAGCGGTGAAAATTCCCCTGAAAACCAGGCTCAAGCGCATGACCCCAGGGCAGATCGCGCTGACCTGCGTGATGGGCGCGGTGTTCATCTGGTTCATCTTTGCCTGCATGATCCTGCCCATCCTGAACCTCCTGCGGAACGTCTTTTTTGACGGCGGATCGCTGTCCCTGGTCTCGTTCCAGAAGCTGTTCAAATCCTCCAAGGCCATGAAGTCGCTGCGGAATTCCTTCATCCTGGCGCCCACGCTGTCCCTGACGGTCGGCCTGGTCGGCATCTCGCTGGTGCTGATCACCGAATACTTTGATATCAAGGGCTCCAAGGTCCTGCGGCTGGGCTACATGACCACCCTGATCTACGGCGGCGTGACGCTGGTATCCGGCTATAAGTTCGTATACAGCAACAACGGCGTGCTGACCACCTTCCTGGCCTCCATCTTCCCCAATATGGATAAGAACTGGTTCACCGGGTATTGGGCGGTGCTGTTCACGATGACCTTCTCCTGCACCTCCAACCACATGATCTTCCTGCGCAACGCCATGCGGTCGGTGGACTTCCAGACCGTGGAGGCGGCGCGGAACATGGGTGCGAGCCAGTGGTACATCCTGCGCCGCGTGGTGCTGCCCGTGCTGCTGCCCAGCCTGTTCGCCGTCACCATCCTGACCTTCATCACCGGCCTGTGCGCCATGAGCGCCCCGCTGATGGTGGGCGGCACCAATTTCCAGACCATCAACCCCATGATCAAGCAGTTCGCCGATATGACGACCACCAGCGCAAAATCCCTGGCGGCGACGCTGTCCCTGATCCTGGGCATCTCCACGATGATCCTGCTGGCCATCATGACGGCCATCGAGCGCCGGGGGCACTATATGTCGGTGTCCAAGGTCAAGACCAAGATCGTCAAGCAGAAGATCAACAACCCCGTGGTCAGCGTGCTGGTGCACATCTACGCGTATGTGCTGTTCATCATTTACGTGATCCCCGTGGTGCTGATCGTGCTGTTCTCCCTCTCCGATTCCTCGCATATCTCGACGCGCCAGCTGGACTTCTCCACCTTCTCGCTGCAAAACTACGCCTCGCTGCTGCAAAAGACCTCGTCCTACCGGCCGTTCCTGGTGTCCATCTGCTATTCGGCGCTGGCGGCGGTGATCGTGGGCCTGCTGGTGGTGGTTGCCTGCCGCTTTATCCAGAAGCACCGCAACAGCGCCAGCGGCACGGCCCTGGAATACGGCCTGATGCTGCCCTGGCTGCTGCCCTCCACCATGATCGCGCTGAGCCTGATCATGAATTACAGCCAGCCGCGCTGGTATATGTTTAACCGGACGCTGGTGGCGACGCTGGTGCTGCTGCTGATCGGCTACGTCATCATCAAGCTGCCGTTTACCATGCGCATGACCAAGGCCGCCTTCTTCGGCCTGGACGACGCCCTGGAGGACGCTTCCAAGAACCTGGGCGCGGGAGAATTCTATACCTTCCGCCGGGTCATCTTCCCGGTGCTGCTGCCCACGGTCATGGCCATCGCCGCGCTGAACTTCAACGGCCTGCTGACGGACTATGATATGTCCGCCTTCCTGTACAGCCCCGCCTACCCCACCCTGGGCGTCAAGATCAAGAGCCTGACGGACGAAATGGGCAACAGCTCGGACGGCGTCGCGCTGACCTTCGTATACGCCGTGCTGATGATGATCATTTCCGCCATCGTGCTGTACCTGGTCTATGGCCGCGGCGGCAGGGACAACATAAAGGAGTGACGCGCAATGCCATTCGGACAAAGCCGCTACGCGGATATCAATGCCCTTCTGAATCAAAAATTCGCTGAAAAGCAGGTCCTGATCTGCGCGCACCGGGGCAGCTGGCACGGCAACGTGATCCAGAATACGCCCCTGGCCTATAAGGCCGCCCTCATGCAGGGCGCGGACATTGTGGAAACGGATACCACCGTCTCCGTGGACGGCGAGGTGTTCTCCATCCACGACGGCGTGGAGCCGAGGCTGTTCGGCTGGAACCGCAACAGTCGGAAGCTGTTGGCGGAGCAGCTCAGAAGCCTTGCCCCCCTGAACGCGCTGGGCGAGCCCTCCTCGCACCACGTTCAGCCCCTGGAAGCGGTATTTGATTTCCTGCGGCACGGCGAACTGCTGAACATCGACCGCTCCTGGAGGGCGGACGGCAAGGTGGTCCCGCTGCTGGACCGTTATCCGCACATGCTGAAGCAGGCCATCCTCAAGGCGCCGCTCTCCGAGCGCTGGGTGCTCGACCAGCTGGATGATCACCCCGTCAAGTACATGTTCATGCCGATCTGTTACAGCCTGAAGGACGTGGACGAAGTATTGGCCTATCAGAATCTGAACACCGTCGGCGTGGAGCTGATCGCCTTTACCCCCGAGGACGAGCTGTTCCGTGAGGAAGCGATCCAATACATCCACAGCAAGGGGCTTTTCTGCTGGGTCAACGCCCTGACGCTGACGGACGTGCAGCCCTACAAGGCCCTGTACGGCGGCCTGGACGACGACCTCTCCATCAGCGAGACGCCGGCCCAAGGCTGGGGGCGTCTGATGGACATGGGCTTTGACGTCATCCAGACCGACTGGCCCGCGCTGGTGAAAAATTACCGGACGGAGCGCCTGGGATGATAAAAACAATCGAATAGGGAACCTTTACGAAAAACCATCTGCCGCTCGGTATGATGGTTTTTCCCCCTTGTTCCGGACCCCGCGCCTTGCTATAATCAGGACAGATCGGGTCTTGGGCCCATAGGTTAAGGAAGGAGTCAAGCCAATGACGGATTATTATCGCATCCCCGCAGGCGAGCTGGGCAAGGGGGCAAAGATCCCCTTAAAAACGCTGGGCGATTCGGGAGAAGTGTTTTATGAGCTGGCGCTGGAGATGGTTTCGGAAATCGAGCGCAACAACGTCTCGGACCGCCGCACCGTATTCATCGTGCCGGTCGGCCCGGTCGGGCAGTATCCGATCTTCGTGCGCCTGGTCAATGAAAAAAAGCTGTCCCTGAAAAACGTCTGGTTCTTCAACATGGACGAATATATGACCTCGCCCGATGCGCTGATCGACCGCGGGGAGCCCCTGAGCTTCCGCGGCTTCATGGATCGCGAGGTGTACGGCAAAATCGATCCCGCGCTCGTCATGCCGGAGGCGCAGCGCGTTTTCCCGGACCCGCATGACCCGGAAAAAGGCGACCGGCTGCTGGAAGAATTGGGCGGAGCGGACATCTGCTTCGGCGGCATCGGCATCAACGGCCACCTGGCCTTTAATGAGGCCGACCCGGCGCTGTCTCCCGAGGCCTTCGCGGCGCAGGGCACGCGGGTACTGCGGATCAGCCGCGAAACGCTGACCGCCAACGCGATCGGCGATCTGGGAGGGGCCATCGAGGCCATGCCGCCCTACGCAGTCACCATCGGCATCCGCCAGATCCTGGCCGCCCGGAAGGTGCGCCTCGGCGTTTTCCGCGATTGGCACCGCGCCGTCGTCCGCCGCGCCGCCTATGGCGAGGTTTCCTCCGCCTTCCCCGTGACCCTTTTGCAAAATCATCCCGACGCCCTGATCCTCGTCAACGCCAACGCCGCCCGACAGGCGATCTGACCGCAAGAAAAAGAGAGAACATCATGCCGATCATCGAGCTGACCGATCTGTCCTCGTCCGGAACGGGGCTGTTTTATCATTTGACGGACGCGCAGCTGCGCAGCAGGCAGAAGCCCGAGGCGGGCGTATTCATCGCCGAAGGCCCCAAGGTGGTTCTCACGGCGCTGGACGCGGGCTATGAGCCGCTTTCCCTCCTGATCCGCAGGAAGTTCATCGATAGCCTGGGTCAGGCCATCATCCGGCGCTGCGGGGATATCCCTATCTATACCGCGGACGATGAGGCCCTGGCCTCCCTGACCGGCTTTAAGCTCCAGCGCTCCTGGGTGCTTTGCGCCCTGCGTCGGCCCCCGGAAAAGGAGGCAGGATCGGTCCTTCAAAACGCCCGCCGGGTGGCCGTGCTCGAGGGGATCACCGAGCCCTCCAATGTAGGCGCGATCTTTCGCTCCGCCGCCGCGCTGGGGGCGGACGCCGTACTCCTGACCCCGGACTGCTGCGACCCGCTGCACCGGCGGGCGGTGCGGGTGTGCATGGGGTCCGTTTTTACGGTGCCCTGGGCGCGCACCGAAGAAGATCACGGCTTTTCTCTCCTGAAGCGCCTGGGCTTTCAAACGGTGGGCCTGGTCCTTCGGGACGACGCCCTCCCCCTGGACGACCCGCGCCTTACCGGCGACGCGCCCCTTGCCGTTTATCTGGACACGGAGGATACCGGCCTGCGCGATACGACCATCCGTCAGTGCGACCGGATCGCGATGATCCCCATGGCCGCCGGCATCGACTCGCTGAACGTCGCGGCCGCCGCCGCCATCGCCTTCTGGCAGCTGCGCGTCCATCCCTCCGAGAAGGCCTTGCAGGAATAATGATTTGTACATTTTCCCATATTTGACGAAAAAGCCGCCTTGCGCTATACTGAACGTGGCGCGTTTGTGCCAACCGTATGATTTTTTGCAGGAAAGGATTGAAGCCTCCATGTTTGGACGCCGCTCAGACGGCTGGCTGATCAAGCAGATCGACCCCATCAACGCCGTCGTGCCCTATATTATGCCGCAGCGCGTAGACTCGCAGGTGATGATGAACTTTGAGATCGATTACACCAAGCTGATGCGCTATGTGGCCGAAAAGAAAGCCGAGGGCCACGATATCCGCTTCATGGACGTCATCATCGCCGCTTATGTGCGCTCCATCGCCGAATTGCCCGAGCTGAACCGCTTTGTGGTCAATAAGCGCACCTACGCCCGCAAGACCGTCTCCGTGTCCTTCGCGGTGCTGCGCAGCAACGGCGATAACGTGGCCGACGTCGACGAGAACACCACCAAATGTTACTTCGACCCTCGCGACACCATTTTCGACGTTTCCCGCCGCGTAACCGAAACCATCGAGCAGGCCCGAAAGCCCGACGCCGATAACCCCACCATGAAGGTGGCCGAAAAGCTGCTGACCCCGATGGTGATGCGCCCTGCCGTCGCCTTGCTGATGTGGATGGATAAGCACGGCGCGATGCCCCGCTTCGTGATCGACGCCAGCCCCTTCCATACCGGCCTGTTCCTGACGAACAACGGCTCGGTAGGCCTGCCCGCGGTCAACCACCACATCTATAACTTCGGGACCACCTCCATGTTCTGGTCCATGGGCACCATCAAGCGCAAGGTAGAGATCGACAAGGACGGAAAGCCCGTCCGCGCGCGCTATCTGCCCATCGGCGTGACCATCGACGAGCGAGTGGCCGCCGGCCGCGTATTCGGCATGATGATCCGCAACGCCATGCGCTATTTTAACGATCCCGCCCTGCTCGAGACCCCCATCGAAACCGTCCTCAAGGACGAGGGTCACGAGGCCGCGCTGCCTAAGGTGAAATAAGCACAGCCTGTCATGCAAACAGCCTCCGCTGATCGAATCGAGCGGAGGCTCAAACCATCAACAAACCCCTGTTTTCAGAAGGAAGCAGGGGTTTTGACGTATCAAGCAGAGAAAGGAACACAAAAATAAAGCCTTGACCAAGCGTTTCATGTTTTGTACAGCGGCGGTCAGAAGGCACTGTTCCCGCATGTTCTGGATGCCGAGCATGCGGGCATAGCGGAGGCCATGGTTTTCTTTCGCCTCCGCAAAGGATCGTTCAATTGTCTGCTTTCTCCAATTGTAAAGCCACTTTCCGTTGTGCGTCTTCGTAAAGAGTATAATATCGTCCAGGGAATCCTGCCATACATGCCGCTCCACTATCCTTCTGCTTGCTCTTGCGCTAAAGCATTCTTGTCGTCTCGGACAGTTCCGACAGAGCTTGCTGTCGCTGAAGTATTGCCGGTAACCTTCTCGGGTAGTGGTGCGCCAGTACAGATATTGTTTTTCCGGGCAGATATAAACGTCGTGCTCAAAGTCGTAATGGAATCGATACTTTCCGTAATGCTCCTGCGCATGCGTATGCCGCCTGTATCCAATCACGCCTTGTATTTTGTTCTTTTCCTGTAGGTGTGCCGTTGCCGCACTGTGGTATCCCGCATCCAATCCCATATAGTCAGGCAAGTATCCCAATCGGTTCTCTATTTCTTTCAGAATTGCCGGCAAGAGAGTTACATCGTTGATATTGGCCGGTTCTATATCCACATTGACAATGACTTTGTTTTTGCTGTCCACTGTCCGGTGTTCGCTGTAATGGAATCCATCCGGTTTCCCATCCCGGCTTTGCTGCCCGCTCTCCGGGTCTGTCAGGCTTTGTGCTTTTTGCCTGCCACCCTTTGACAAGGGATCATCGTCACCATGGTCAAACGGCTTTTTTCCAAGAATTTTTCTGTCCAGGTCGATTTGTTCGTTCAATTCCTGCATATATTCCTTGGGTGTTTCTTCCCGAAGCAAGCCACCACATCGGCCAGAGCCCTTGTAAATACTGGGTTTTCAGAAAGCACCGTCGCGTTTTGACCACGTTTTGACCACGCGGAGCGAAAATTAAGGCTCTGTGTGGTCATTTTTTTAGTCCGCTGCTGGCAGTTTCAGCCATCCATCGAGGAAGCCGACGAGCTGGCTCCGCGTCTTCCGTTCCTTCT
Organism: Clostridia bacterium; assembly: GCA_017469085.1. GTDB lineage: Bacteria > Bacillota > Clostridia > Christensenellales > Aristaeellaceae > UBA4246. The sequence continues at coordinate 20,369 of JAFUHB010000247.1, read as the reverse complement.
CCCGCGACAGATGTGTGTAAAGGTCAAGCGTGATCCGTATATCTGCGTGTCCGAGATAATACTGCGCCGCTTTCGCCGGGACCCCTGCGTCAAATAGCGCCGTGGCGAATGTGTGTCTGAGGTCGTGCGCCCTCGTCTTGAAGACGATATAGACCTCGCCGCGCTTTTCTGCATCCTCTATCTTTTTCTCCAGAGACACCCGTTTTCCCTGCTGGTTGACGGGTTCTCCGTTCAAAATTCTTTGCATGGCAAGGTTGAAGCCGTCCCATCCGCGAGAGAAGGACGATTCCGTGTTTTGTTTGCCCTGGGCAGATACACAGATCAGCCCGGTGCGCTTTTCCTTTGGGGTTTGGTTGAGAGCGTCCCATAGAGGGCGGCAGATCGGGATGACGCGGATGCCAGCCTCGCTCTTGGCTCGTTCCTCGATCTTGGTCCCGTTCTTCAGCACGACGGCCACCTCGCAGACGGTGAGCTGGCGCGTGTCCATGTCCACGTTTTCCCAGCGCAGGGCCATAGCCTCGCCGCGTCTCAGCCCGGCGAGAAGCATCAGCATAGCCCAAATGCCAGCCCGATGCTGCTGCCAGTTTTGGAGGATGCAGTCGGTTTCCCAGCGGTCAAGTGCGCGGTGAGTACCCTTGGTCCCATCAGGGACGATCAGATCGGTGGCCGGGTTGCTCTTTATCAGCTTGTTTTTCTCCGCACGCAGAAAGACCCGTTTGATCGCTTGGTTGTATTTGTCGATGGTAGATTCCGACATCCCTGCAACTTGGTTGAGCGCGTCCTGGAGATCAGCCTCTCGGACAGAGGACAGCACCATCGCGCCTATGGCTTTGCAGAGACGGTTATATGGCACGTCGTCGATGTTCAGATAAGCAGGGTTCACCTTCGAGCGATAAAGGCCCTTGAATTGCTCGACCCACTCGGAGACGGTGAGATCGTCCCCGGTCACACGCTGCGGACCGTGAGCCTTATACTCGTCGCGTTTTCGCTCTGCCTCGGCGCGGCTGTGCCCATAGAAGGATATGCGGTTGGGCTTCCCATCCTTCCGATACCCGTCCGTGTAGGTTACCTGGATGCGCCCGTCCTTCCTCTCGCCCCGCTTTTTGCGGGTCTTTTTTTCTTCCATATAATACACACCCTTGCAGGCATATTCCAGCGCCCGTTTGTTTTTGTTTGCATCTGCAAACAGATGTATGCAGATTCTCCCGATATTCGATATTCGATAAACGATATACGATATTCGATTTAATACTATTAGCGCGGAGCGGCCAACCGCTCCACGCTGCTGCGGTCATTTTTTGTTCAGAAAATCGGTCAGGTAAAGGATTTTATGCGGTCTTGTTCGCCTCGCTCCCCTGTTCAGCAAGGACCCTCTGCTTTTGCGTGGTTGCTTCGCCAAGAACAACGCGCCGTCCGTCCTTATCCAGCATTTGCCAGATGGACAGCAGATCGCGCTCATCCTCGGAGAGATGGAGACTGTCTGGCTCGGTCCCGTCAGGCATTACGCCCAGCATCTCATACAGAGAGTGCAAGAGGGTGGTATGATCATCGTTCTGAGCAGGGGCACGTTTGTTGAAATCATACGGGAATGACGCGATCCAGCAGATCAGATCACGGAGCTGTGGCCGGATGATATCGCAGACAGAAAGGCTCAATTCCTCGCAGGATGCGCCGGAAGCTACGAGCATTTTGCGGTTGTCGGAGTACATGGAGTTCGCCAACTTGTTGATGGCTGTTTTGTACCGAAGCAGCAGCTCGAAGAAGTTGTCCTTTAGGACGGCGGCTTCTTCCGGTTTGAAGGCACGGTCATTTATCCAGCGCATGACCCCGATGTTATACAGGTCGATGAGGTCGGCGGTGTTCGGCACGTCGGTTCTGCCCACGAGATAGTCGATAGATACGCCGAAGTATTCGGCGATTCGAGACAGCACCTCGATGGAAGGCTTTGCTTTCCCAGCCTTCCAGTCGGAGATATTGCCCGTCGAGACCTTTATCGCCTCGGCGAGTTGTTTCTGAGTGATGCCTCTTTCGTGCAGAAGTTCGAGGATTCGATCAATCATAGGCGCACCTCCAAAATTAAATTTGAGCTATTCGAGATTTACCCCTTTACAAACTCGAAGTTTCGTGTTATGATTATCACAACCACAAGCCAATTATACACCCTGATTGGCTCGAAAGCAAGAGAGGAGGATGTAAATGGCATATTATGGCAAGCTCGAATGGCTGGAGAAAATTCGTGTCGCCAAAGGATACTCGCAGGACCGGGTAGCTGCGATGGCGGGAATTTCCCAGGGGATGTACTCGAAGATCGAGCTTGGTTATAGGGACCCCACCCCGGAACAGGCGGCATCCATCGCCGAGGCGCTGGAATTTGACGCTGGTCGCTTCGCTGAAGAAGGCAGAATGAGGGGGGCGGCTGTATGACGAAGAACAGCATCCGCTCCAAGTTGGAAGAGAAGGGCATTACGCAGGAGTGGTTTACATACAACATCTTCAAGGTGCGCGAAGTCATGTTTGCGCCGCTCTCGGACGACGATTGGAGCGATACGTTCCGACGCATAAAGGAGATCGGCGACACAATCGAAAAGATTACGGGTATGAGCCGCGACGAGATCGCGGACCTGTTCACGGACAAACTGCTGGTCAGCGAGACGGAACGTCAGGCGTTCTTCAAGAAATACAGCGTCCCGTCTGAATTTGAAAACATCTGCAAACAAGTGCTTGCATTTGCGTGAAGGAGGGAGCGGAGTGCTGGAGAAGTTCACGGAGGAGGAAATCGAGCAGATCAAGCGTGAGCTGAAGAAAAGGGACAGCAAAGCCAGGAAAGAAAAGCTCATTGAGCAGCAGATGTACCGCCTGGAGAAGCTGTTTCCCAGGGACAAATACCAGGTCACGGGGTCGGTGAGCTATCGACACACCGTCACCGAGCTGAAGGAGTGCCTGCTGACGATCTGTGACCATATTACCCACAACTACGCCCTGAAGAAAAAGGGCACAGCACGGCATGACGGGGAACACTATGTCCGGGCTGGCCTCATTCCTGCGGAGACCGAGGACAGATACCGGGAAGCGTTCACGATGCTGGTCGATGTGATCGAAGAGTGGTATCTGCCCTGGCCGGAAGGCGATAGAATCGCCGAGGAGAACAGGAAGGCCGTCGAGAAGAAACGCGCAGAAATGGCAGATGCGTGGAAGCAGGATCACGAGCCGCTGGTCCGGCTGAAACCGGGAGTAAAACCGCACAGCACATAATTGCACAGTTGACAAATATAGGATAAGGAGGTATAATGTATGGGCGATGCGGAAGGAGGAGTTATGAGCAGACGAGTGAAGATCATCTTCGAGGATGGAGAAAAGACATACGGCGACCTCGACCTGTCCGGGGAGAAGCCGATCATTGTAACGGGCGGTATGCCCTACGACCTGGAATCCTTTGCGGCCACGGGCGCGACGGTCGCGGTGAACGACCAGCCCACGCTGAAGCTGCTTCAGGAAGCTGGCATCAAGGCAAGGCCGACTGGGAGGCAGACCACCATCACGATCTCGGTGACGGAGCAGTTGCGTGAGCGGCTGACTGCGGCATCGAAGAAGTATAACCGCACGACCACCAGCATCTTGGTGGAAGCTGGCGAGAAATGGCTCGACGAAAAGAGCTTGTGAGCATCGCAAATAGCAGCCTCGAAGGGCTGCTATTTTTTTGCCCGATAATCTCGAAAATTCATCATTTTTGCGCTATTTCCTATTGACAATTATCTTATAATTTGGTATAATAAAGATGATGAAAGATCACCTACCACCCGACAGATCAGAGGAGGACGGAGACCATGACGACGAAGGAGCAGGAACGCAAGGCTTTGGATCAGATCAAGAAAATCATTGCCAGCCTCGGAGAAAACAGCTACATCGGCACCGCGTTTGAGGGCTGCATCGAGGATGCGGAGTATAACATCGAGAACGACTTTGCCTGTTCCATGAAGCAGCGGGTAGAAAGCGCAGAGAAAAGGGCTGCCACCTTGGAGCTGGAAAACCGCGATCTGCGTCTTGCCATCAAAGCGGCCAAGGAAAGCGCCTCTGCGAAGCAGAGTGAGCTGGAAGAAAAGAACAGAGAGCTTGCCAGCCGCATCCTCGGTCCTGACGATCTGTGCGACTTCCGGCAGATGGTGGAAAGTGAGATCGATGCCACGGAGGAGAACATGAGGCAGAGCGCGGAGACCATCGTTCTGATGGCCGAAACACCGACAGACATCAGCTTTACGAACGCGGTCCGCATCAACCGCTCCCTGAAGAGCAAGAAGGAGTACCTGGAAGGTATCAAGGCCAGAATCCTGAAAGCAGAAGCATATTTCGGCACGAAGTAAGAAAAGGGAGGCCGGGGGGCGCAAGCCCCCGGCAGAAAGGAGAAGGAGCTATGTTCACCTGCGCGATTGATATTGTCTCGGACGAGAGCCTGAACGCTCTGAACAGCTTCCTGCGTAACGGTGAGCTGCACGGGATGTATTTTGTGAAGGCAGACGGGCACAAGGCGTACATGGAGATCGGCCACCTCGATCTCGCGGAGGGAGCGATCAAAAAGCTGGAAGGCGGCAAGCTGGAGTTTACGATCTTCAAGAGTGAAAAGGGCAAAGAGAGGACGGACTACTCGGTCAATTACCTATCCAAGGTTTCGCGGATAGATAAGTACCATCGGAGCGAGATCATCCTCCACAGGGGGAACGGGTTTTATCTGGCAGAGTTCTATGAGCAGGAGCAGTTGGATGAGTTCGCCCGCATGATGGGCTTCACCTACACGCTGCGCAAGTATCAGAGGGGTGGCAGGTACATCCATTATTGGGAGTATGATCTCAGCCACAAATTCGTCGATGGGCTGGGTGGCGGCTTCTGGCACCTGTCTGACCTGCCGGAAGGCGCAAAGCCGTTCCTGGGCCTGAGCAACGGCAGCATCGTCACCTGCTATTTTGTGAACGATGGTAAGACGATCACCATTTACAGGCCGAACCCGAACAGCGAGGAGGTTTATCACCCGATGCCGCTGACGGAGCACATCGAGCACCAGAAACGCTTCGGGGTCATTTGAAAGGGGGCGACCATGAAGCTGACCGAAGAAGACAAGGCGCTGCTCAAAGATTGGGGGTACACCGAAAGGGATTTCCCACAGATTGAAGAAGCGATCAGGCGCTCGACGTATGAGCTGGGAGCGAAAAGAATCTCCCAGGAAAAGGCGCTGGCTCTGCTTGGACGCAGGAAGTTTCTCGCAGGCATCTCAAGAAGCGCGTTTCATTGGAGTGCGGTACAGGAGGCCCGGCCAGGGGAGATCGTCTATTTTAATTCTTCGAGACTGTTCGAGTAGCGAAAGGCTGGTAAAAGCATGGCAACGATGGAAACGAGCGTCCGCGACTGGTACACCGCGACGTTCCCGGAAGATGATCTCGGCCCGGACATGAATATGGAGCTGACGTTCCAAGGACTGTTCGATGCCCTCGACAGCTATCAGGACGTGTATAAGACGCTGGGTGTTGGCGACAGCCTTGTCCGAGAACGATGCTTCGAGGAGCTGGCTCAGATCATCGGCACGGAGTACAGCTACATCTACGATCAATGGCTCATGGGAGCCGAAGCGAGGAGGAAGCACTATGACGAAGGAGTTTGACATCTATGAGGTCATCACAGACCGCATGATCGCCGAGATGGAGGGCGGGGTCATCCCGTGGATGAAGCCGTGGCTCCAGGTGTCCGAGGGCGCGGTGAAGTACAGAAACGGTCAGCCGTACAGCCTGCTGAACCAGCTTCTGCTGGGAGAACCCGGCGAATACCTCAGCTTCAAGGAAGCCCTCGAAGCCGGAGGTCATGTCAAGAAAGGCGCGAAGAGCAGGATGGTCGTCTTCTGGAAATGGCTGGCCTACGAGAAGAAGGACGAAAGCGGGGCCGTCGTTTTCGACGATCAGGGACGGGCGATGGTTGAGCAGGTCCCCTATCTGCGGTACAGTAACGTCTTCCACATCCGCGACTGCGAGGGCATCAGCCCGAAGTGGGAGAAGAACGAAGAGCTGAACGACACCCCGCCAGATGAAAGGGCCGAGGCTGTGATCGCGGACTACACCACCAGGGAAGGCGTTGTCTTCAGGAACGAGAAGCAGAACAGGACCTATTACAGCCCCGCGCAGGATTGCGTCGTGCTTCCTCTGCGGGAGCAATTCAGCACCATGCCGGAGTATTACAGCGCCGCCTTCCACGAGGCCACGCACTCCACGGGCCATCCGAAGCGGCTGTGCAGGTTCGCCAACGATGCCTCAGCCGCCGCCTTTGGCAGCGAGGATTACAGAATCCTTCCACCTACCAACCCTTTGTCCACACATTGCCGTAGAATCTCGTTAAAGATCTTCTCCGCAATATTGTTGTCCCTGAACCGCCGAACCCGGTTTGCGCTGATCGTGGCGTGATCCGGCCCTTTCTGGGTCAGCTTCAATCCCAGAAACCATTTGAACGCGATGTTTTCATTGACTGCCTGTGCCAGCTTTACTTCCGACCTGATCCCATACAGGTATCCTAAAAACAGCATCCGAAACAGCAGCTCCGGCTCAATGGCCGGTCGTCCGTTATCCAGGCAATATAAATCCTTACATAAATCATGAATAAAGCTGAAATCTACCGCCCGATCTATCTTCCGAAGCAGATGATCTTCTGGTACCAATTCCTCCAATAACACGACTTCATATTCGCTTTGTTGTACGCTTGCTTTCTCTCTCAGCATTTCTTTCACCTCTCTCTTTGTTGTATTCGACATTCATCCCCTTTTTTCCTTTTGGTTTTTTCTCTTTTTTATCACAAAATCCCGCCGTATGGCGGGACTTTGTCGATGGTCTGAGCCTCCGCTGATCGAATCGAGCGGAGGCTGTTTGCATACTATATCAGGCAGGCTATCATCCCTTGACCGCGCCGACGGTCATGCCCTTGACGAAATACTTTTGCAGGAAGGGATACAGCATGATGATGGGCAGGGAGGAAATGATGATGACGGCGGATTTGATGGCAATGGCCAGGGAGGATTTTTCGCCGATCCCGCCGTTGTCCACCACCATGGTGCGGCCGTTGACAATATTGCGCAGCAGCATCATGACGGGATACTGGCTGCTCTTTAGGTAAATCAGCGCGTTGAACCAGTTGTTCCAGAAGAACACGGCGGTATACAGGCCCACCGTGGCGATGGCCGCGCCGGACATCGGCAGCACGATGCGTACCAGGATGCCGAAATAGCTCAGGCCGTCGATGACCGCGGCCTCCTCGATCTCTACCGGCAGAGACTTAAAGAAGTTGATCAGGATGATCAGGTTGAACTGGTTGATCGCGAAGGGAATCAGGATGGCCCAAATGGTGCCCACCAGGTGCAGGCTGTTGATCAGCAGGAAGTTGGGGATCATGCCGCCGGAGAAGAACATCGAAAACACGACGATCCGCATGGCGAACTTCTGCCCCTTCAGCCATTCCTTGCTGAGCGGGTAGGCGAACAGCACCATCATGATCAGCGAGATCAGCGTGCCGCCAAAGGTGTACAGCAGGGTATAACCGTATGCCCGGAAGAAATTGGGATACTCGTATACGCTGCGATAGGCCTCGATGTTGAAATCCACCGGCCAGAGGAACACGCGGTTGTTGGTGATCGCCACGGAAGAGGAGAAGGACATGGCGATAATATACAGGAAGGGCACCGTACAGCAAACCACGACGATGATCATCACCAGCGCCGTAAAGAAATTCAGGATCGGGTTATGCTCCTTGATGCGGCGCTTATTATTGGCCTTTTCCAAAGTACTCATAAGCGCCTCCTTAATAAATGCTGTTGCCCGTCAGCTTGCGGGACAGGAAATTGGCCGAGGATACCAGGATCAGGCCGATCACGCCGTTGAACAGGCCGATCGCCGTACCCAGCGAATACTGAGGCGAGGATGAGCCCAGCGTGTAACGATACACATAGGTATCGATGATGTCGGACACTGACATGTTGGTCGCGCTCTGCATCAGGAGCACCTTTTCAAAGCCCAGGGATAAAAGGTGTCCTACATTCAGGATGAACATGACCATGATGGTCGGCAAAATGGTGGGGATCGTGATGTAAATGATCTGCTGGAAGCGGGTGGCGCCGTCGATGCGCGCCGCCTCGAACATATCGCTGTTGATGCCGGTGATGGCGGCCAAGTAAATGATCGCCGTCCATCCGGTGAACTGCCACATTTCCGTGATGATATACAGCGTGCGGAAATATTCCGGCTCGTTCATGTAATATGGCCGACCTGTGCTGAACAGCGAATCCAGCACCCGGTTCAGCATGCCTGTCGTCGGTGAAAGCAGCTCGCTCAGGATCGAAATGACCACCACGGTGGATACGAATCGCGGCACATAGCTGACCGTCTGCACAAATTTCTTGACCTTCAGATTGCGCAGCTCATTCAGCAGGATCGCGAAAATGATCGGGAACGGGAAGTTAATGATCAGGTTCTCGAGGCTGATGATCAGCGTGTTGGTAAAGGCGGACCAGAACTGCGGCTGCAGAAGGAACTGCTCAAAATAGCGCAGCGGCGCCGGCCAAACCTTGCCCGCGCTGGCCCAGCGATCGCCATATGGGCCGCCCAGCGGCTTATAATGGCGGAAGGCCAGTATATTGCCCAGCATGGGCACATACTTGAATAAAATGAAATAGCAAAGGGGCAGCAGCATCATGGCATAAAACTGCCAATATCGGCCCATGTAATGCTTAAAGGTCGTCTTATGCACGTATTGCAGTTCTTTTTTCTTGGCCATGCGTCCCCCTCCGGCTTCCTGTCGAAAGGGCATGGGGGCCCCAGGGGCCCCCATGCCTGAATGCCGTGTGATTACTTATAGATGTTGTACTCGTTGTGCAGTGCCAGGAATTTCTCGATGCCGAGGTCCTTCATCTCCTGCACGAACTGATCCCAATCGTTCTCGATGCTCTTGGTGCCGCGCAGGAAGCCATCGTCCCAGACGTTGAACGCGTCGAACAGGGTGGTCTGCAGCAGGGCAACCTCCTCGGCGACCTCATCGTCGAAGGCGGGAGTAGCGGGCACGTACTGGATCACATCGCCCATCGCGGCCACAGCGGCGTTGATCTCGGCGTAGTTCTCGTCGTACTTGGTCATTTCACGGGCGTTGTACCATACCAGCTGGGTGCCGTCGCAGCCGCAGCCATAGGCGTTCTGCATGTACTTGTAGATGCCTTCCGGAGCGGCCAGGATCTCATCGCTGAACACGATCTTGTCGCCGTCCATGGTGTAGGTTTCGCCTTCAATGCCGATGCACCAGACCTTGGCGGCTTCCTCGGAGAAGAAGATCTCGTCGATCTTGCGGACGACCTGCTCAAAGTCGGGGCGCTGCATGGTCTTGGCGGGGAAGAGGATGCCGCTGCCGGTAGAGCTCTTGGGCTGGTGATGCGCGCCGCCAGGGCCCTCGAGGGAGGGATACATGTTCAGCTTGATGCCTTCGATCTCGCTGGCCTGCTCCCAGCCGCCGATCTGATCGTAGTAACCGTAGGTCGCCATCGCCAGGCCGGTAGCCAGCTTACGGGTGGTGGAGGCGTCGTCCTGAGCAAATTCGGGGTCCAGCAGACCTTCCGCATACAGCTTGTTGAAGAAGGTCACATACTCCTTATACTGCTCGCTGATCGCGCCGGCAAAGTAGGTCTTGGTGTCATAATCCCAGCTCAGCACGCGGGTGCCGGTCGCGCCGTTGACGCCGACGCTGACGCCCCAGGAGGGCATGGTCATGCGCTGGAGCACGCTCAGGCGCACGATGGTGGTCAGCGGGTAGGATTCCGGATAATCTTCCTTATAGGCCTTGAGGATCGCGTACAGATCGTCGAAGGTCTTGGGAGCCTCGGAGCCCTTGGCCGCGAGATAGTCCTCGCGCAGGATCAGGCCGCCATCATAGAAGGGGATGTCGTACAGAGCGGGCAGGTAATAGAGGTTGCCGTCGCCCAGCTTGCGGGTGTTGACCTCATCCTCGAGCCCAAATTCCGCCACGCGGGCATTGAAGTTGGGGGTCCAATCCGGATTGGCGGAAACCGCGTAGGCCGCGCCGTTCAGAGCCAGGGAGGCGTTGCCGCCGGAGGTGCTGGTGCCCAGGATCACGTCGGGGGTATCGTCGCCCTGCGTGGTGAGCACGTTGGTCACCTTGGTGGAATAGTCGGTCATGGGGATAGGCTCAAACTGCAGATCCACATTGTACTTTTCCTGCAGGTAGGAGATCACGCGCCAGTCTGCGCGGAAGGGCAGGGTGGAGTTGTCGGAATAATAGATGCTGATCTTGATCGGAGCTTCATCCGCCATGGCGGCAAAGCTGCACAGGGAAAGCAGCATCGCCGTCACCAGGAACAGGGACAGGAATTTTTTCATGCTTCAGGTTCCTCCTTCTTTGCTTTCTCCGGCATTTCGCCGGAATATACTGCCGTCGGGCAGTTCTGGATAGAAGTATTATATCATACCCCCCCTCAGGCTTGTCAACATATATTTTTATCGCGGAAATTCGGACATAAGTCACAGGACGCTGGACATATATCGCCGCTTATGATATAGTAGCCGCAGACAAGGCGCGGAGGCCGTACCGCCCCGCGTCCATCAAAGGGAGAGGTGTGTTATCATGGACATGCTGGTCAACCTGTATACCCTGCCGGCGCCGCGGGAGCGGAAGGATTACCGCGTCTGCCGCGTGCTGCCCCCCGACAGCTTCCGGGTGCTCGATTGGGTAGAGGCGCAGTTCGGCGCGGGCTGGCGCTCCGAGTGCTCGGCGGCCTTGGCCCAGCAGCCAGCCACCTGCTATATCGCGCAACGGCAGGGCCAGATCATCGGCTTTGCGTGCTACGACGCCACGGCCCGCGGATACTTTGGGCCGATCGGCGTTTCCTCAGCCCTCCGCGGCGAGGGCGTAGGCCGCGAGCTGCTGCTCGACTGCCTGGCTGGCATGCGCGAGGCCGGATACGGCTACGCCGTCATTGGCTGGTGCAACGAGGCCGCCCCCTTCTATGAAAAAACCGTCCACGCCGTCCCCATCCCCGAAAGCGAGCCTGAAAATACCGTATACGGGCGCATGGCGCGGTTTTCCAACACCGAAAAGCCAACCGTTTAACAGGAGGAGCATCATTATGAACGCTACGGAACTCAGACGGCGATTGGGGCAGCGGCTCTGCGCCGGGTTCGAGGGATTTACCATTCCCCAGGAGCTGATCGACGCGGTACGGGAATATAAGATCGGCAACATCATCCTGTTCCGCAGGAACGTGCGCGACAGGGAGCAGCTGACGGCGCTTTGCCGCGACCTGCGGACCCTGATCCGCCGGGAAACCGGGCTGGAGCCCTTCATCATGCTCGATGAGGAATCGGGCAGCGTGTCCCGCCTGGCGCACATCGCGATCCCTACCCCCAGCGCAATGGCGATCGGGGCCACGGCGGATCCCGAAAACGCCCGTGTCATCGGCCGCCTGGTGGGCGACGAGCTCCGGGCCGTCGGCGCCAACATGACCCTTGCCCCGGTGCTGGACTGCTTTACCAACCCGGACAACACCGTCTGCGGCAATCGCTGCTTTGAGAGCGATCCAGAGGCCGTGGCGCGCTTTGGCGTCGCCTATATCCAGGGGCTCCGGGAGGCCGGCGTCCTGGGGTGCGGCAAGCATTTCCCCGGGCACGGGGATACGGCGGTCGACTCTCACCTGGCCCTGCCCACCGTACAAAAATCCATGGACGAGATGCGCAGGGTGGAGCTGGTGCCCTTTGAAGCGGCCATCCGGGCCGGTGTGGACGCCATCATGTCCGCCCACATCGTTTTCCCGGCGATCGAGCCCGATGTGCCGGGCACCGTTTCTCGCCGCGTCATGACCGGGCTGCTGCGCGAAACCCTGGGCTTCGACGGGCTCATCATCAGCGACGGCATGGAAATGAAGGCCGTGATGGACCGTTACGGCGTTCCGGGCGGCTGCGTGCGCGCGCTCCACGCCGGCGTGGATATCGTGCTGATCTGCCATGAGCCGGAGGACGCGGGAAAGACCATGCTGCTCCTGGAGGAGGAGATGCGCCAGGGCAGGATGACGGAGGAGGATGTGGACGCACATTTCACCCGCATCGAAAGCGCCAAGCTCCGCTATCCCTTCGACGACGGCAAGGAGCACCCCTTTGCCAGCCCGACCCAGCGCGCTGACGCCGGGCGCATCATGGAGGCCTCTATCCGCGTTTTGAACGCGCCGGGGGGCCAGCCTCTGCCGGCCCTGGACGGCGACACCGTCGTGTTCGGCACCAAAGCCCGCAGGAACGCCCTGGTCAACGACGACGTGCCCTTCGACGCAGCCCAGACCCTGGCGCGCGTCATTGGGGCCCCGTATATCGAGGCCCTTCCTCCGCAGCCGCCCAAGGCGGCCGTCGTGCTGATCGGCCGACATCCGGAGGCGCAAAAGACCGTCGATATGGCGCTGGCGCTCATTAAGCAGGGCGTCCCCCTGATCGCCGTTTCCCTGTACACCCCGACCTGCCTGCGCGACCTGCCCGACACCGTCTGGAAGCTGGACGCCTGGCAGTATGACGAGCTGGCCGTCGGCGCGCTGGCCAAGCGGCTGTCCAAAGCAAAGCGGGATGGAGCGATCGCATGAATTATCCGACTGAATTGATCCTTCCAGATAAAATCGCCGTGCTCCCCTGCGCTCTTTCCGGCCCGGCGCATTACGCCGCCCGCGAATGGGCAAGGTGCCTGGCAGACGTCGGCATCACCGCGATCGTATCCTCAGAGGATATCCCCGGCGCTTATCCGATCCGCCTGCGGGACGGCACGGAGGGGCTGCGGGACGGCGCTTTCCGCTATACCGTTGCCCCAGAGGGGATCCTGCTGGTCAGCGGCGACGCCTCCGGCCTGGTATATGGCACCTACGCCCTATTGGAAAAGCTGGGGTGGCGCTTTCTGACCTCGGATTGCGAGGTCCGCCCGACGCCTCCCCTCCGCCTGCCCTTTGGCGAGACGGAGGAGCGCCCCGCCTTCCGTGTGCGCGAGGTGTTCTGGCGCTCGGCGATGGAGGGCGCGTTCGCCGTCAAGCTGCGGCTCAATTCCGCCCGCTCCTCCATCACGCCGGAGCAGGGCGGTAAGGCCATGTTCTATAATTTCAGTCATTCCTTTGACCGGCTCGTCAGCCCGGATATTTATTTTGACAGCCATCCCGAGTATTTTTCCATGCGGGACGGCGTGCGGATCAAGAAGCATACCCAGCTGTGCCTGACCAACCCGGACGTGCTTCGGCTGTGCGTGGACGGCGTACTGCGCTGGAAGCGCGAGCACCCGGAATACCAGTATTTCTCCGTCTCTATGAACGACTGGCGCAACAACTGCGAGTGCCCTGCGTGCTGTCAGGTGGATGATGAGGAGGGCAGCCCAGCCGGGACGGTGCTCCGCTTTGTCAACGCGGTCGCTGAGGCCGTCACAGCCGTCTATCCGGACGTCCGCATCCACACCTTCGCCTACCTGTACTGCCGGAAGCCCCCGCGCCTCACCAAGCCCCATCCCGCAGTGATCATCCGGCTGTGCTCGATCGAGTGCTGTTACAGCCACCCGATCGAAAAATGCGGCTGCGAATCCCAGCCCATCACCATCCAGGACGCCGCGAGCCACGCTTTTCAGGGGGACGCGAGCGCCGAATCCAGCTTCATGAAGGATCTGCGCGGCTGGAGCAAAATCTGCCGGGACCAGCTGTTCATCTGGGATTACACCACCAATTACGCCAACTACCTCCAGCCCTTCCCGAACCTCGATGTGCTGGCTGAGAACCTGCGCACCTTCCGCCGCTTCGGCGTGGCCGGCGTGCTGGAGCAGGGCAATTTTTCACTGGGCCGCGTATCGGCGCTGGGCGAGCTCAAGGTGTACCTGCTGGCCAAGCTTCTCTGGGATCCGGATCAGGCCGTCGAGCCGATGATCCGCGATTTCGCCGCGGGCTGCTGGGAGGCCGGCGCGCCCGCCATGCTGCGGTACATCCGGCTGTGGCAGGAGGCGGTCCGGCCTTACCACATGAGCATTTACGACACGCCGGACGCAGGCTATCTGAACGAAGAGACGCTGTCCGCCGCTGAGACCTGCCTGAACGAGGCGCTCTCCCTGACGACGGGCAAAGCCCATGAACGCCTGGAGCGGGAAGCGCTGTCCCTGCGCTATGTCCGCCTGGCCCAGGAAGCCCCTGATGAGCCCGGCCATGGGGAACGGGTAGACCGATTCGCGCAGGACGTCAAGCGCCTGGGCATCAGCGAGCTGTTTGAACGGCGCGACCTGAAGGGCTCCTTTGAGGTGCTGAAAACCAGCCGCCTGACCGCTGATCGCAGCGCAGCGGCTGCCATCAGTTACCCGCTTTGATCGGAGATATACATATATGGATCGGATGCAGGCCTATTTGGAGGACAAGCTAAAGCAAGGCCGCATGGAAGGACGCTTTCCCTCCGCGGCCTGCGCGATCGGTTGCAGGGACCGGGTGCTGGCTCGAGCCTTCACCGGCGAAGCGCCCGAGCCCGGCGGCCGGCCCGTAGATGAAAACACCCTCTATGACATGGCTTCCCTTTCCAAGGTGATCGGGCCGACCATGATCGTTCTGCGGCTGCTGGCGGAAAACCGGCTGTCGCTGGATGAACGCGTCCGCGATTTTTTCCCGGACGCTCCGGCGGACAAGGCGGATATCACCCAGCTGATGCTCCTGACGCATACGGCGGGCTTTGAGCCCTCCTTCCGGCTGGATCAGCGGATCAGCGACCCGGCGGACACCGCCGCCTGCATCCTGGCCGCGCCGCTGGCGGAAAAGCCGGGCGTTCGGGCCATGTATTCCTGCATGGGCTTTATCCTGCTGGCCAAAATGCTGGAGCGGCGCTTTCAAAAGCCGCTGGACACCCTGGCGAAGGAGCAGGTGTTCACGCCCATCGCCCTGACCCAAACGGGCTATTGCCCTGATGACTCCGCCCGCTGCGCCGCCACCGAAAAGGACCCCGTCAGCGGCCTCCCCTATATCGGCGTCGTACACGACGAAAACGCGCGCTTTCAGGGCGGCGTCTCGGGCAACGCCGGCATTTTCATGCCGCTGAAGGAGGGCGTTCGCTTCGCCTCCATGCTCGCCCAGATGGGCTCGGGCTATCTTCCCGAAGCCATCCTGCGCAACGCCATCCGCAACCGCACGCCAGGACAGGACCAGCATCGCGGCCTCGGCTTTCAGATCGCCGGCTCGCCCGACTGCTTTTTCAGCGACCGGGTGCCGCCCGATTGCTTCGGCCATACCGGCTTTACCGGCACCAGCATGATGATCGACCCTGCAACGGGCTTCTATGTCGTGCTGCTCACCAACCGCGTCTACCCCACGCGCGACAATCCCGGCCTATTCCCCTTCCGCCGGCAACTCCACGCCGAAGCCTATCATCTTTTTATGGATGGGAAAATATAGACGGAAATGACATTTTCACACAAAAGCATCCTCACCGAATCCGGGAGGATGCTTTTGATGTCGTCTATTTCACATCAGAATCGTGCGCTATTCCTTGATCACCCAGTAGGAATAGGCCGGAGAGGACGTTCGTTCCACCGTGCCGTCTGTATAGACCACGCGGGAGATGCCGACGTACACCTGGTACACGCGATCCGGATTTTCAGCGGCTTGTCCAGTCTTCGAACTCCTCCGGGGTCGCCAGCACGGTATGCGTTCCGGAAACGAGACGTTCAGCGCCCTTGGCGTAATCAATGCCGCTGGCGGCATAGTCATAGCTCACCGATTTGCGGCGCTTTTCGACCTCGGGATTGGGATGCGGAATGGCCGACAGCAGCGAACGGGTGTAGGGATGGATCGGATGCTCGAAGATCTCCTCCTTGGTGCCCGCCTCCACCATGTAGCCCAAATGCAACACGCCGATCCGATCCGAAATATACTTGACCATGCTCAGGTCGTGCGCGATGAACAGGTACGCGCAGCCGGTCTCCTCCTGGATGTCCTTCATCAGGTTGACGACCTGGGCCTGGATCGATACGTCGAGGGCCGAGATGCACTCGTCAGCGATGATCAGCTTAGGGTTCATGATCAGCGCCCGGGCGATACCGACGCGCTGCCGCTGCCCGCCCGAAAACTGATGCGGATAACGAGCCGCGTGCTCTGGCGACAGGCCCACCTTCTTCAGCATCTCGCTGACCTGGTCCGCCCGGTCCTGCCGGGAGGCGTACCGATGATGGATATCCAGCCCCTCGCCGATGATATCGGCTACCTTTTTCCGTGGGTTCAGGCTGGCCATCGGATCCTGGAAGATCATCTGCATATTGGCCCGCAGCATTTCGTTCGTGGGCCGATCCAGCTTGCCGGTGATATCCTTGCCGTCAAATAGGATGCGCCCGCCCGTCGGATTATACAGCCGGATCACGCTGCGCCCGATCGTCGTCTTGCCCGAGCCGGATTCGCCGACCAGACCGTAGGTCTCCCCCGGATAAATCTCAAAGCTTACGCCGTTGACCGCCTTGACTGTATAGGAGCGGGAAATGGGAAAATATTGCTTCAGGTTTTCCACCTTCAACAGGGGCTCGCTCATAGGTATTTCTCCACCTCCCTCTGGGCGCGCGCAATACGCGCCTTGAGCTCCTTGGGGATCTCGATGGGCGGCGCGTCCGGATGCAAAAGCCAGGTGGCGGCATAGTGCGTTTCGCTGACCTTGAACAGCGGCGGATCCAGCTTTTCATCAATGGCCAGCGCGAATTGATTGCGCGCCGCGAAAGCGTCTCCCTCGGGCTCATGCAGCAGGTTGGGCGGGCTGCCCGGGATCGAGTACAGGCGGTCGTCGTCGGTATCCATATCCGGCATGGCGGACAGCAGGCCCCAGGTGTAGGGATGCTTGGGCTTGTAGAAAATTTCGTTGACGTTCCCGACCTCGACGATCTTGCCGGCATACATCACGTCCACATAATCGGCCACCTTGGCGACAACGCCCAAGTCGTGCGTGATGTAAATGACGGACAGCTTCATCTTTTGCTGGATATCCATGATCAGCTCCAAGATTTTGGCCTGGATGGTGACGTCCAGCGCCGTGGTGGGCTCATCGCAGATCAGGATGTCCGGATCAGCGGACAGCGCGATCGCGATCACCACCCGCTGCCGCATCCCGCCGGACAATTGATGGGGGTAGTTGCGGAAGCGCTTTTCCGGATCGGTAATGCCCACCAACGTCAGCAGCTCCAGCGCCCGCGCATGGGCCGCCTCCTTGCTCATGCCCTTGTGTAGGAACATGCCCTCCATGATCTGCTTGCCGATGGTCATGGTCGGGTCCAGGCTGGTCATGGGGTCCTGAAAAACCATCGCGATGCGCTGGCCGTTGATGCTCTGCCGCAGCTGCTTTTTGGGCAGCTTCAGCAGGTCGACCGTCTGCTCCCGGCCGCTCTCATCGGTAAAGGTGTACAAAATCTCCCCGCTGTTGACGGTGGCGTTGCTGTCCAACAGACCCATGGCGGCCTTCATGGTGACCGACTTTCCCGAGCCGGATTCCCCCACGATCGCCACGGTTTCGCCCTTGCGCAGGTCCAGGTTGACGCCCCGGATCGCGTGAACGACGCCCGCGTTGGTGCGGAAGGATATATCCAGGTTTTTGATATCGAGGATGGTTTTCGCTTCTTCGCTCATATACCGTCCCTCCTCACATATCTTCCAGCTTGGGCGCCAGCGCCTCGCGCAGGCCGTCGCCGATAAAATTGAACCCCAGCATCAGAAGGGCCAGCACGATGATGGGCGGCAGGATCTGATAGGGCAGGGTGGTAATATTGTTGAACCCGTCCTCGATCAGCGTGCCGACCGAGCACTCTGGCAGCACGATGCCCACGCCGACGAAGCTTAAGAAAGCCTCGGTGAAGATGGCCGTAGGGATGGAGAACATCACCTGCGTGATGATCGGGCCGATCGTATTGGGCAGGATCTCCTTAAAAATGATGTGCCCGTTGCGGGCGCCCAGCGTGCGGGAAGCCAGCACGTACTCCTGCTCCTTGATCTTGAGCATCTCCGCGCGGGCGATCTTGCTCATGCCGATCCACTCGGTCAGCAGCAGCGCCACGATCACCAGCCCCATGCCCTTGGGCATGAAAATGGCCAGCACGGATACGATGACCAATCGCGGAACGCTGTTGGCCACCTCCACGAAGCGCTGCATGATATTATCGGTCATTCCCCCGAAATAGCCAGATATCAGGCCGTAGCTCATGCCGATGATCATATCGATGATGATGGTCACGAACGCGATCAGCAGGGATACCCGCGCGCCGTACCAGGTGCGCGTCCACAGGTCGCGCCCCAAATCATCCGTGCCGAAAAGGAAGGTATATTCGGCAAAGCTGTCGTCATACTCCTCCCCTGTCAGCAGCTTATGAATGGCCGGGATCCGGGGAGATATGCCCTTGGCGACCACCTTGCGGTTTTTCTCATTGCGGAAGGACACGATGTCCTTATAGCCAAAGCTGTTCATCATGGGCCCGAAGATCGCGAAAAAAACGATCAGCGTGATGATCACGAGCCCGACCACGGCGCGCCGGTTCTTAAAGAAATGGATGAACACGCCCTTCCAGTAGCTTTGAGAGGCGAAATTGGCGTCTGTCGTGATGTCCCGGTTGCCCAGCAGGACAAAATCCTCCTTGCGGGGTACATAAATTTGCTTGCCGGCTGCCTGTTTTTCCATCGTTTACGCCTCCTCGCCCTTCGCGGCCACGCGGATCCGCGGATCCAGCACGCCATACAGGATATCGACCACCAGCATGATCCCGATATACAGCGCGGAATACAGGATGCCCAGCGCCAGCACATAGTTATAGTCGATGCCCTCGCCGGCGATCGCGTCCACCATCAACTTGCCGATGCCGTTGATGCCATAGATTTTCTCGACCACCAGCGCGCCGGTCAGCAGGTCCACCACCAGGGGCGCGAGCACCGTTACGATGGGGATCAGGGCGTTGCGCAGCACATGCTTGGTCACCAGCCGCCTGCCGTACATGCCCTTGGACTCGGCCAGCCGCACGTAATCGCTGTCGAACACCTCCACCATTTCGTTGCGTGTGAAGCGCGCGATGGTGGACATCGTGAACAGGCTCAGCGAAACGGAGGGCATGACCGAGGAAAATAGGAAGCGGCTCGGGTCAAAGAAATACGGGAAAAACGGGATCTTGAACGAAAAGTTATATTGCAGGAAGATCAGGAACACGTAGGAGGGCACGCACACGCCGATGATGGAAAAAACCGTACAGAAGCCATCCATGAACCGCCCGCGGTTGAGCGCCGCAACGATGCCCAGCAGCAGCCCGACCGCAGTGCCCAGCAAAATAGCAATGCCGCCGATACGGAAGCTGTTGGAAATGCAGGTGGACAGCACCGTCTTGATGGGCGCGCCGTTATACAGCGAGGTGCCCTTCCCAAAATCCCCCTGAAGCAGATTGCCCATATACCGGGCGAACTGCGTCAGGATCGGGTCGTCCAATCCCATTTCAGCCCGCTTGTTGGCGATCTGCTCGGCGCTCATGCGCTCCGAGGGGAAGGGATTGCCTGGCATGATCCGCACCAGGATGAACAGCAGAAAGACGATGATCAACAGCGTGATCAACGCCATGCCGATCCGTTTCACCACATATTTCAGCATGTTGACAGTCCTTTGCTTGCGTGTGATCGTCAATGACAAGGGGGCTGCTGCCCTATGCAAGCAGCAGCCCCTGCACATATTTGTAAGGAACGATTATTCCACGACAGCGCCCTTGTACACGCGGTTCAGAGCCACGGGGTGGAACTGGATGCCGGTCACGCCGGCGGCGATCAGGTTGGCGTTGGCCTTGGTGTACAGCGGAGCGATCACCGCCTCCTGCATCACCAGGGTCTCAGCCTCGTACATCGCGGCCCAGCGGGCATCGTAATCGGCGATATAAGCGCCGGTGGTGCAATCCGCGATCAGCTGATCGTATTCGGCGTTGCTCCAGAAGCCGTAGTTGTTGGAGTTGTTGGTGATCCACATGCCCAGGTAGGTCATGGGGTCGGCGTAGTCGGGGCCCCAGCGGGTCAGCGCCACGTCATAGTTGTCGTTCTGCATCTTATCCAGGCGCTCGGCCTTGGTCATGGGCTGCAGATTGATGGTCAGGCCGGGCAGCGCGTCCTCGACGTCCTCCTTGATGGCCTGGGCAACCTTGGCGACCTCGTCGCCCTCGTTGTTGCCATAGATCATGGTGAAGGTGAATTCGGATACGCCCAGCTCTTCCTTGGCCTTCTCGAAATATTCGAGCGCCTTGTCGGGATCGTAGCCCACATAGTCGGCAAACTTATCCTGGTCGGCGGAGAAGTCCTCGCCGGTGGTGGCGCTGGCGGCGAACTG
>JAFUHB010000246.1 GCA_017469085.1 Clostridia bacterium | reverse complement strand
TTTGAACGGAGCGGGAGTGAATGAGGCCCCGGTGGGGCCTCAGACCATCAACAAACCTATTGTTAAAACCCGGGATGCATGAAAGGGCCGCAGCCCCTTCATTTTTAATCCGCAGGCGGCGGCGTGTACGCCGCCGAGGAGAAAATTCCCGAAGGCCCGTTTGCCCGGCCGAGAGGGAATTTTCATTCCGCTCAAATTTTCTGGCCGTGAGCCGTCAGGCGAACACGAAAATTTGCAATCCGAAGAAAATGATTCTTCATTTTCTTCGGGGGCATCGACTTTGTCGATGCCCAGAGGCCCCGGTGGGGCCTCAGAGCCGCGAACAGGCTTTGCCCGCAGGCAAAGTCGAATCTCTCCTTCTCCGCCAAAGATATAGTGACGTCATAAATCGACGCCACTATATTTTTGTTTCTGGGGGCGGCTATGCGGGTATTCTTTTCTGTTGTGAAAAATGGGGATGCATGGTATACTGGGCAGGAAACGGAAAAGCGGGATTGGTGAGGAGAGATAGGCATGGAGGACGCGATCAAAACAATTTTTTCCCGGTTTTTTAACGAGGCTCCGGTTGCGGAGCAAAGGATCGATACCAGCCGGGGGGACGCGGATTTCAGGGTGACCTTCATTGTCGAAACGGATCTGGGAAACAAATATGTACTGAAGCTTGCCGGGAATGATTTTACGTTCCCGGAGAAGATCGCCGTATGGCAGCGGACGGTGGAGGAGTACCGCAAACTCGGATATTTCTGCCCGAGGATTTTCCGGGATCGATCCGGCGGCTTTCCAATTGTCGATTACTGCGGGCACAAATGCGCGGCCTACGCAGAGGAATACGCGCCGTATCGGCCTGTAGAGGACAGGTTTTCGGATGATTACGGCCAGAACGATGCACTGTATGACAGCTATATGCGGGATATTTGGCGGATGACGTCCAGGGTCGCCGCGCTGCACCTCGATTATACGGAATATCCCTCGGCATACTGCCTGTTTGAAACGTTCTGTCCCAGCGATAAAACGGATGAGGTGCTGGAAAACGCCCTGGCCTGGAAGGAATACGCGGACACCCTGCCCGAGGCGTTCCGCAAGCAGACTGAGCGGATCTGGCGGCTTTGGACGGAGAACAGGGCAGCGCTTGAAAAGGTCTACCACAAGCTCCCTGCCTCGGTGTTCCAGGCCGATCTGAACGCCTCCAATATCCTGCTGGACGAAGCGGGAAGATTTGTTGGGGTCTATGATTTCAATCTGTGCGGAAAGGACGTGTTCCTGAATTACCTGATGCGGGAAAGCCGCGGCGTTTCCGGGATCCGCCAGGCGCTGAAGATCGCCGCGGAGGAGTACCGGTTTTCGGAGCTCGAAAAGGATACCGCGCTGATGCTCTACCGCTGTTTGAAGCCGCTGTGGTACACCACGGTGAAGGAGCTCAGGAAAGCGGGAAACGATCCTGCGGCGATCAAAAAATCCCTGGATGCAACGGAAGCTGCGCTGACTTCACCCATCAGCTTCCGGGATTGCATGGAGGACAGAACCACAGTATGATAAATTGCGCGGAAAAGTCGGAGCTCTCCTTCTCCGCAAGAAAAAAGTCCGGTATTTCGGACTTTTTTATGTTTTGGGACGTTTGGTACCAAACCGCGTGATCGCGAGGTGATGAAGCGCTGCATTCAGCGCATCTGTTGTATTTTGCGCAGGCTTGAGTGTCCTTGTAAAAAAGCTCCGAGTCGTGTTTGCCCGTTGATTCTTTGGGGAAAGGATTCCTTTTAAGCCAGCTTAAAGGTTCATGCATAGAATGATGGGCATAACCAAGGAGGTGAACCCCATGAAACGGTTTGCAATGATTCTTCTTCTCTGTCTGACGCTGGCGGCCTCCGCCCTGGCGGAGCCCAAGGTGTATACCGCGACGCTGGAGGACGAAAGCGCCGTGGACGTGTCCGGTACGGAGCAGCTGACGCTCACCGGCGTTACGGTGCAAAAGACGGACGGCGGCGCGTCCAGCGCGGATGCGGCCAGCTTCCGGGGCGTCAACGCGGCCATCCGGGTGTATGACAGCGCCGTGCTGACGATTTCCGGTTCGTCGGTCACGGCCACCGCGTCCAATGCCACCGGCGTGTTCGCCTATGATCACGGCACGGTCTATATTTCCGACTGCGACGTGACCGTCACCGGCGGCGGCGCGGGGGGCGTGCAGGTGGCGGGAGGCGGCACGCTGATCGGCAGCAATCTGACCGTCACCAGCGCCAGCAAGGCCGCCATCCGCTCGGATCGTGGCGGCGGCACCCTGATCCTGGACGGCGGCAGATATACCTCCACCGGCAAAAACGGCTGCCCCGCCATCTACAGCACGGCGGATATCACAGTGAGCGACGCCCTGTGTGTGTCGGAGCAGTCCCGCGCCGTGATCATCGAGGGCAAGAACACCGTTACCCTGGAAAACGTAACCATCGAGGGCAACGATCAATCCACCAAGGAGGGCAGCGTGAAAGCCAACGTGCTGCTGTACCAGAGCGCGTCCGGCGACGCCAGCGAGGGCACCAGCGTGTTTACCATGACGGGCGGCGAAATGACCAGCCGCAGCGGGGCCATGTTCTACTGTACCAACACGGACAGCGTCATCAACCTGCAAAACGCCCGGCTGAACCTGTCGGAGGACGGCGGCTTGCTGATCGTTTCCGCCGGACGCTGGGGCAAGGACGGACGCAACGGCGGCGACTGCACGCTGAATGCAAAGGATCAGACATTGGAAGGCGATATCACCGTGGACGCCATCTCCTCCCTGGCGCTTCATTTGGAAAACTCCGCTTACACCGGCGCGATCAATGAAACGGGTGAAGCGGGGAATGTCACCGTGACGCTGGATGAAAACAGCACATGGACGCTGACCGGCGACAGCTATATCACTGCCTTTTCCGGCAGCGCGGAGCAGGTGATCGCCAACGGCTACACCCTCTACGTGGGCGGAATCCCTCTGAACGAGTGATCAATAAATATTTTTTTTCCGCCCCCCTGTTTTTTTACTTCCACGCACGCTAAAGAGGGTGAAGGGCAAAAGCCCGGATAAAAACCGAAAGGATGATGAACATGAAAAAGCTATTGTCTTTGATCGTATCGGCCTTGCTGCTGGCGGGTATGCTGCCTGCCGCGGCCCTGGCCCAGACCGATGTGAACCTGAACGCCCAGAACGGGCGGCTGCTGATCAGCGAAGCGGGCACCTACACCCTGACCGGCTCCATGCGCGGCACCGTGTGGGTGGATCCCGGCCAGGGCGATGTGACGTTGATCATGGACAACATGCAGATCGACGGCGGTGACAGCGCCGGCATCGCGGCGATCAGCGGCGATTCCCTCCACGTGATCCTGGCCAACGGTACCGTCAACCGCGTGTCGGACAGCGCCGCAGACGTCCGCTACGGCGCGGCCATCTACTGCGGCATCCCCACCACCTTTGAGGGCAAGGGCCGCCTGGACGTGCTCAGCAGCAATGACACCGGCATCCGCGGCCAGGGAGCCGACCTGACCTTTGCCAGCGGCAGCTATCTGATCCGCTCCGCCCAGGGCAGCGTGGCGACGGACGGGAGCCTGGCCGTGCAGAACGCCGTGGTTACCGATATGAATACTCACCGCGCCCTGCCCGCCACCCCCGTCATGGAGGTGCAGACCGGCAACAACGGCAGGCTGAACCTGCGCCAGGAGGCGGACGTCTCCTCCGGCCGCGTGGGCCAGTACGCCAACGGCACCCAGGTCACCGTGCTGGAGCGGCAGGGGGACTGGAGCCGGGTGGAGGTCAACGGCCAGACCGGCTACATGATGAACCAGTACCTGACCCCCTCCCAGGGGCAGACCGTGGATTCCATCTCTTCCGCCACGCCGAATGCGTCGGCCGCCAACAACAGGCCCCAGATGCCGGGCGGCATGAACGGCCAGCGGGGCAACGCCAATCCCATGCCCGATAACATGGCGATGCCCGGCGGTGCGCAGACCGCTTCTTCCGCCAATCCCACCGATATCGTCACCAGCACCGCCGTCAACAGCGCCGCCGATCTGACGGCGGATATGGACAGCGCGGAATACATCACCATGACCGATGAAAACGGCCAGGTGAAGATCAGCGACAGCGGCACCTACGTGGTCACCGGCCAATCCAGCGACGGCAATATCACCGTCAAAAAGGGCGCCACGGGCGTGGTGCTGGTGCTGGACGACCTGGATCTGACCAGCACCACCGGGGCCACCGTGGCCGTCAACAAGGAAGCCCAGGTCAGGATCGTGATCTCGGGCAACGTGACCCTGACGGACAATGAGAACCCCGAGGACGAAAACTCCACCGACGAGGCGGTCGCCGACGCCTTTGACGGCGCGGCCATGAAGTTCAAGGCCAATTCCCAGGTCTATATGACCGGCGACGACAGCAGCCTGATCATCGACGGTGGCGTGACCGTCAACATCAACGCCACCAACGACGGCATCAACGGCAACTACGACGTGACCCTGCTGGATGGCAGCTTCACCATTGCCGCGGGGGATGACGCCATCCATGCCGATCATATCCTGACCATCGGCAGGCAGGACGGCTCCGGGCCCAACATTCGGGTGACCGGCAGCAATGAGGGACTGGAGGGCACTGTGGTCAACGTGTTCGGCGGCGACATCTCCATCCGCTCCACCGACGACGCCATCAACGCCGCCAACGGCGACGGCCTCTACGAGGGTGAATTGGCCTACGCCTTCAATATGACCGGCGGCCGGATCGACGTGACCAGCAGCAAGGGCGACGGCATCGATTCCAACGGCCATGTCAACCTGATCGGCGGCACGGCCAGCATCTCCAGCGTATACAACGGCGGCGACGCGGGCATCGATTATGACGGCCAGTACTACGCCGCGGCGGATTACGCGCTGAACAATCAGAGCGGCATGGCGGGCCCGGACGGCATGCCTGGCGGCATGATGAACGCCCAGAACGGCGGCATGATGAACGCCCAGAATGGCGGCATGATGAATGGACAGAACGGGAGCATGCCCGGCTTCGGCCAGGGGGGGCAACCGGAACATGGCCTTCGGACGCCAGCAGCTTCCCCAGACCAACGAGTAATAAAATATAACGGAAG
>JAFUHB010000245.1 GCA_017469085.1 Clostridia bacterium | reverse complement strand
TTACAATCGTAGCGTATCCTCTCACGAAGTGAAAGTCTTCTCATGCCATATCTCCTCTCCATGAGGCAACATCAAGAGCAGATTTTCTTTGTACCCTTCTGCAAAAGGTGTACCTTTTGACAACTGTTGCCTTGCCATCGTCACAAATCTAATTTGTAATATAGTATTGTAAAAATTACGTGATAAACATAATTATGTTGAATTTACACATATATTAATGTATAATATAAATGTTAATTGGATCATTTTGCAAATTGTGTGAACTGTCAAAAGGTACACCTTTTGACAGTTCTATTTCTTTCCCCCCTTCATCCTCCTGTACTCCCTCCGCCTCCGATAAAACGTCGCCTCGCTCAGTCCGCATTGCTCCAGGGCTTCCTCCAATCCGATCCTCCCGCGCTCCCACGCCTTCACGATGTCCCCGAAGTTCTCCGGCAGGGGGATCGCCGGCCTGCCCAGGTGGACGCCCCGGGCGCGGGCGGCGGCGATGCCCTCGGCCTGGCGCTTTTTGATGCTCTCGCGCTCGCTCTGGGCCACGAAGGACAGGATCTGCAGCACGAGGTCGGCAATGAAGGTGCCCATCAGGTCCTTGCCGTTTCGTGTGTCCAGCAGGGGCATGTCGATCACGCAGATATCCACGCCGATCTCCTTGGTGAGCACGCGCCACTGGCGCTGGATCTCCTCGTAGTTGCGGCCCAGCCGGTCAATGCTGAGGATGTAGAGCAAATCGCCGCTTCGCATGCGCCGGACCAGCTTTTTGTACTGTGGGCGATCAAAGTCCTTGCCGGACTGCTTTTCGATGTAGACGCGTTTGGGATCGACCTGCCTTTCCCGCATGGCCAGCAGCTGGCGCTCCTCGTTCTGGTCCTGGCTGGATACCCGCACGTAGCCGTAAGTCATTGCCATCGGTCAAACCTCCATAATAAAACAACCGGACCCCTTCGGTTCCGGTTGCTGACTATTATCGTAATACCCTTGGAGTGCCTGACAGTCAATGACATTTTTCTCTCTCGGGGAAATTTAACGGGCCGTTTGGGGTTCCAAAATCATTCGTCCCCCTTCCCGCCGCCCTCCTTTCGCTCCTTGTAGGCCTCCTTCAAGCGGTCCCGGGGCTTGACGCCGCGGGACACCGCGTCCTCCTGTATCTTCATGAGCGCACCCTCCTCAGGCGTCGACTTGCGCCCTTGCGAAGACCTCGTCGATAAGCGCGATGCTGTCCTCCACGAATTCCAGCACATACGCCTCGTCGATCAGCTTGGGCTCGTCGTTTCGGGGGCATTCGCCGCGGTAGGCCTCCAGCATGACCTTGCGCCACTGGCTGAACTCATATTCCGTCAGCAGGGGATGGCCTGTGGGCGTGTCGGCGGCTTCGATCAGCTTCAAAATCGCCTCCAGCCGGGGGGTTTTGTCGTACAGGCGGAAGTCCGTGACAAAGGTATCGTTGTAATAGAGCCCGGTATTAAGCTGGCCGTCCGGATGGAACAGGCCAGGCAGGCGCTTCACATAGCGGGGCACCCACTGGGCATCGGTGAGCACATGCACGCCGTACCCCACGTCGAAGGGGGAAAAGCGCTCCCGCCAGTAGGCGAGCACGTTGTCCGGGCGCGGGCTGCGCCAGTTGAACAGGTGGATCTCATCCTTGCGGGACTTATCGTCGCCGTCCCGGATGTGTATGGCGTCCGGAGAGATCGCCCCGTAGTAGAACTCCGGGCACTGCCGGTACTCCGGATGCCCCGCCGCCCAACGGTCCGCCACCAGCAAATGCACCATCAAAAGCGCCATATCGAGCACCTCGCTTCCCTATCGCAAAAGACGGTTTTACAGCTTCTCCCTCGTCGCCCGGATGGTCTCCCTGACCGCCTCGGGGGCGGGGCCGCCGGGGAGCTTGCGCTGGGAAACGCAGGTCAGCAGGTCGATGGCCTCGTAGACATCCTCGTCGAAGGCGAGACTGAACTGGCGATAGTCGGTCAGGGACAGCTCCTCCAGCGTCAGATCCCAGTCGGTGCAGTACTTGACCAGCTGGCCGGTCAGGTGGTAGGCGTCCCGGAAGGGCAGGCCCTTGCGCACCAGGTAGTCGGCGCAGTCGGTGGCGTTGATGAAGCCCTTCGCCGCGGCCTTCTTCATGTTGGCCGGGTGGAAGCTGGCGGTGCGCAGCATGGGCGGCAGCACGCACAGGCTCAGCTCTGCGGTGTCGATGGCGTCGAACAGCGCCTCCTTGTCCTC
>JAFUHB010000244.1 GCA_017469085.1 Clostridia bacterium | reverse complement strand
TTTTGAACTATCTGCGACGATCTAAGCGGCGTTATCCTGCGTCACGGAACCTTGCCGGCCTGCGGCCTCAATTCGCAATAGCGTTCTAAGCTGCTGACGCAGCTGATAACGCTTTGCTCATTGGGACTTCTCCCGCCTTCACCCGCCACTGGCGGCGGCGGGATACGTCCCCTTCGGGTACGCCTGCGGTTTCGTTCCTTGTCTTCCACTGCTTATATCTCCGCATCTACGTTCACGAATTAATTGGCGGACCAATAACAATCAAATAGGAGGGGGACCGGTATGTCTGAGCAGGTACAGCAGACGAAGGTGAACGCAGAAGCGCTGCGCGACAGAATCCGCGGCTGCCTGATCGGCAGCGCGGCGGGGGACGCGCTGGGCTACCCGGTGGAGTTCCTGCCGGAAAAGCTGATCGCAGGGCATTACGGCGAGGGCGGCATCAGCAGCTATGTGCTGAGCTCCGAAAGCGGGAAGGCCGAGATCTCGGACGACACGCAGATGACCCTGTTCACTGCCAACGGCGTGCTGGCCGCGGAAACGCAGACCGCCGCCGGCGTCCCCTGCAGGCCGTACAGGATGGTGGCCAGGGCCTATCAGGACTGGCTGCGCACCCAGCAGGACCACTTCCGGCGGGGCAGCCAGGCGCCCCGGGTGTGCTGGCTGATGGACGTGCCGGAGCTGTATGAGCTCAGGGCCCCGGGCAACGCCTGCCTGGGCGCGCTGGAACGGCAGGCCATAGTGCCCCTGGGCGATACGGACTGCATCGAGGTGCGGCAGAGCAACAGCAAGGGCTGCGGCGGGATCATGCGTGCCGCGCCCATCGCCTTGAGGCCCGCGCCGGACGGCGACATGCGGTGGCTGCAGTGGGAGGCGGCGCAGATCGCGGCTATCACCCACGGGCATTCCCTGGGCTATATGCCCGCCGCGGTCTTCGCGCATATCGTGTACCGCCTGGTCTTCCGGGAGCCGGAGCTGACCCTGCGGGAGATCGTGTTCGAGGCCATGGACACGGCCGGGGAGGTGTTTGCCGGGGACGAAAACCTGGAAACGCTGAAGGACCTCATCGACCAGGCGGTATACCTGTCGGTGACGGACAGGCCCGACCTGCAGAACATCCACCAGCTCGGGGAGGGCTGGGTGGCCGAGGAGACCCTGGCCATCGCCATATACTGCGCCCTGCGGTACCAGGACGATTTTTCCAGGGGCCTGACCGTTTCGGTCAACCACCGGGGCGACAGCGACTCCACCGGCGCGGTGTGCGTCAATATCCTGGGCGCGCTGGTGGGCTATGAGGCCATGGAGGATAAATGGAAGCGGGATCTGGAGCTCAGCGATGTGATCCTGGAAATGGCGGACGACCTTGCCCGCGGCTGCCCCGCCGACCTCGCGGGGGACGCCGACTGGCATCGGAAGTATGTTGAGGCGAAAAGATAGCCGGTATTTGACAATATATGGCTTTTGACGTTTTTTTGGCCCTGTTTGCGCTTGCGGCAGGGCCCAAAACGTTGTATACTGTCTTGTAACAGATCGAAAGGAGATGACCGGGCATGTCTGAAATGAACGGCACCACCAAATTCACACGCTTTTCCGAGGGTCAGGAGACCGCGTCCCTGATCCTGGCGCACGTGTACAGCGCGCTGGAGGCGAAAGGCTATGATCCGGTCACCCAGCTGGTCGGCTTCATCCTGACGGGTGACCCGACCTATATCACCAGCTACAACAACGCCCGCAGCATGATCTGCCGCCTGGAGCGCGACGAGATCCTGGAGGAGCTGGTCCGCTACTACCTGCAGGGCCACTTCCCCGCCCGATGAGCCGCGTACTGGGCCTGGACGTCGGGGACAAGCGCATCGGCGTCGCGCTGAGCGACGAAGGGCGGCTGATCGCCTCGCCGCTGACGGTGATCCAATCGGTGGGC
>JAFUHB010000243.1 GCA_017469085.1 Clostridia bacterium | reverse complement strand
GACGGCGACGGTGCGGCGGCGATGCGTTACACTGAAGCCCGCATGAGCAAGATCTGCACCTTTATGATGCAGGATATCGACAAGGATACCGTCGATTTCATGCCCAACTTCGATGAGACGCTAATGCAGCCGACGGTCCTTCCTTCCCGCTTCCCCAATCTGCTGGTCAACGGGTCGCAGGGCATCGCCGTCGGCATGGCGACGAACATCCCGCCCCATAATCTCAAGGAGGTCATCTACGGCGCGATCTGCCTGATCGACAATCCGGACGCCTCCCTGGACGACCTGATGGAGCACGTGAAGGGGCCTGATTTCCCGACCGGCGGCGTCATCTTAGGGTTGGCCGGCATCCGGGAAGCCTATTACACCGGCAAGGGGCATGTGATCGTCCGCGCCAAGAGCGAGATCGAGGACATGGGCCACGACCGCGCCCGCATCGTAGTGACCGAGATCCCCTACATGGTCAACAAGGCCCGTCTCGTTGAGAAGATCGGCGAGCTGGTCCGCGAAAAATCCTTAGAGGGCGTCAGCGACCTGCGCGACGAATCCGACCGCAACGGCATGCGCATCGTCATCGAGCTCAAAAAGGACGTTCAGCCCGCCGTGGTGCTGAACTACCTGTACAAGCATACCCAATTGCAGGATACCTTCGGCGTCAACATGCTGGCCCTGGTGGACGGCACGCCCAAGGTCCTGTCCCTGCGCGACATGCTGTACTACTACATCCGTCACCAGGACGACGTGGTCACCCGCCGCTGCCAGTACAATCTGGAAAAGGACCGCGCCCGCGCCCATATCCTGGAAGGGCTGCTCAAGGCGCTGGACAATATCGACGAGGTCGTCCACATCATCCGCAGCAGCAAGGATACCCCCTCCGCCAAGGACGCCCTGATGACCGCCTTTGACTTTTCAGACAAGCAGGCCCAGGCCATCCTGGATATGCGCCTGGCCCGCCTTACCAACCTGGAGAGCGACAAGCTGCAGGCCGAGTATGACGAAATCGAAAAGGACATCGCCTACCTGGAGGGCCTGCTGGCCGACAAAACCAAGCTCATGGCCGTCATCAAGGACGAGCTGACCGTGATCCGGGACAAGTTTGCCGATGAGCGCCGCACCGAGCTCTCCCCCATCGACGGTGAAATCGACGTGGAGGACCTGATCGCTCCCGACGACATGGTGGTCACCCTGACGCATTTTGGTTACGTCAAGCGCATCTCCAAGTCCGTCTATCGCGCTCAGAACAGAGGCGGCAAGGGCGTTACCGGCATGACCACGCGCGAGGAGGATTACGCCGAGCAGATCCGCGTGGTGCATACTCACCAGGAGATGATGTTCTTCACCAACCTGGGCCGTGTCTACACCCTCAAGTGCTATCAGATCCCCGAGGCCGGGCGCACCGCTCGCGGCACGGCGATTATCAACCTGCTTCAGCTTTCTACCGGCGAAAAGGTGACCACCATGCTGCCCCTGCCGCAGGAAACCGCCGGCAAGTCTCTCATCATGGGCACCAAGAACGGCCTCATCAAAAAGACAGAGCTGGAGGAATTCAAGAATCTGCGCAAGGCCGGCCTGATTGCGGTCGTGCTGCGCGAGGAAGACGAGCTGATCGGCGTCGAGATGTGCGGCGAGGGCGACGCTCTGCTGATGGGCACGCACAAGGGCAAAGCGATCCGCTTCAGCGCCTCCGACGTCCGCGCCACCGGCCGCGCCAGCATGGGCGTTCGTTCCATGCGGCTGGATGAGGACGACCAGGTGATCGATCTGTGCGTCATTGAAGAAGGCGGGCAGGTGCTCAGCATCACGGAAAACGGCTACGGCAAGCGCACCGACCCGGAGAATTATCGCGAGCAGGGGCGCGGCGGCAAAGGCATCATCGCCATGGCCCTGACCGAAAAGACGGGTCTTCTGGCCGCGCAGCTGATCGTCCATGAGGACGAGGATATCCTGCTGATCACAGACGACGGCACCATCATCCGCACTCCCGTCTCCGATATCCGCATCTGCGGCCGCGTGACCCAGGGCGTGCGCCTGATGCGCATTGCCGAGGGCAGCCGAATCATCGGCGTCTGCCGCGCTGAAAAGGAAGAGGAAAAGGAAGAGGACGCGCCGGAGCTCCCCAATGCGTCCGATGACAGCGGAACGCTGAATACTGAGGGCGATACCGAAAACAACGATATCTGACAATGCATAGACATGTCCTGCGCTCCCCTTGAGCGCGGGACATGATGAGGTTTTATGACACAAAAACAGCGTAACATGGTCGGCGGCATTTCCGTTTTGGGGCTGGCCGGCCTCATTTGCAAGGTGGTGGGGGTCCTCTACCGCATTCCGCTGGCCGCAGGGATCGGGCCGGCCGGCATCGGGATCTACCAGCAGGTATACCCCTCCTATAACCTGATGCTGACCATCGCGTCGGCGGGCATCCCTGTAGCGATTTCCCGCATGGTCGCGGCCCATCTCGCCCAGAACGACCCCCGCAACGCGCGGCGCGTATTCCGATGCTCGGCGGCCATGCTGACCGGGCTTGGCGTGCTGATGGCCGCCATCATGATGCTGTTCAGCCAGCAATTTGCCGACGCTACAGGAACGCATGAGGCCAACCTGAGCTTCCTGAGCATCGCTCCCAGCCTGTTCTTTGTCTGCACGATGAGCGCCTTTCGGGGGGAAATGCAGGGGCGAAGGCGCATGGTCCCCACGGCGATATCCCAGCTGATCGAGCAGGTCGGCAAGGTATTTATCGCCCTGCCCCTGGCCAATTATCTGTTTTCCACCGGTCTGAATCCCATGGACGCCTGCGCCAGGGGCGCCGCCGGCGCGCTGGTCGGCACCTCCGTCGCAGAATGTGTGGCGCTGCTATTCATGATGGCCTGCCATTTTCTCAGCGGGAAGGAGCTGAGCGCCATCCCACAGGATGAAACGAAGCGCCCTCTGTCCTACTCCTACCTGTGCAAGCACATCGTACTGGTCGCCATCCCGATCAGCATCGGCGCCTGCATCGTGCCGTTCGCCAACGCGATCGACTCCTATATGCTGGTGAATATCATGAGCCTGGATATGCCCCGTCAGGACGCGCTGATCCGCTACGGCGTCTATTCGGGGCTGGTACTCCCCCTGATCAACGTGCCCACCGCCATCGCTATGGCCATGAGCATCAACCTGGTTCCCTCGGTATCGACGGGCTTCGCCTTGAACGATCAGGCGCTGGTCCAGCGGGAAAGCGCCACCGGGCTCCGTCTCGCCTCCCTGATCGGCTTTCCCTGCTCCATCGGCATGAGCATGCTGGCGGAGCCCATCCTGTCCGTGCTGTACGG
The DNA here is from genome assembly GCA_017469085.1 of Clostridia bacterium. GTDB lineage: Bacteria > Bacillota > Clostridia > Christensenellales > Aristaeellaceae > UBA4246. The sequence continues at coordinate 231 of JAFUHB010000243.1, read as the reverse complement.
AGGGGGCGGACGTTATACGCCGGAGCAGATTCATCTGGGCGGCGAGCTTTTGACCTTCTCGGCGCTGACGATCCTGCTTTTTACGCAGGTACAGGCCACCAGCGGCATATTACAGGGCCTCAAAAAGCAGCGGATCCCCATGTATACGCTGCTCGTCGGCGTCCTGTGCAAAATCACCCTGAACTATGCCCTCGTCCATATCCCAGGCTTTAACATTCACGGCGCGCCGTT
>JAFUHB010000242.1 GCA_017469085.1 Clostridia bacterium | reverse complement strand
CAAAAATGAGCTGGGCGACACCCTGATCCGGGAATGTTACAACAGTGTGTCCAGTCTCTGGACGCTGCCGCAGCTGATGTGGCTCAGGGAAAACGAGCCAGAAACGCTGCGAAAAACGCGCAAGCTGATGGCGGTGAAGGATTACGTGCGGTATCGCCTGACGGGGGATTTCTGCACCGATTCCATCGAGGCCATGGGCTTTTTATTGCTGGACGCCAGGAGCAATACCTGGTCGGCAAGGCTGTGCGAGCTGGCGGGCATTGACCCTGCCGTCCTGCCGCCGATCGTGGAGCCGACCAGGCGCATGTCGTGCCTGACGCCCCAGGCCCTGCGGGATACCGGGCTGGACGCGGGCACCGTCGTGATCGCCGGCGCTACGGATACGGTGATGGAGGTGTACGCCTCCGGCGCGGTAAACGTAGGCCAGGCCACCATCAAGCTGGCGACCGCCGGCCGCATTTGTCCGATCACCGACCACGCGGTCGTCGATCCGCGACTGGTCACATATCGGCACGTGGTGGAGGGGCTGTGGTATCCCGGAACGGCTACCAAGGCCTGCGCCACCTGCAACCGCTGGTACAGGGATACCTTTGGAGGCAGCTATGAGGAGCTGAGCGCCGAGGCGGCGAAGATCGACCGGGGCTGCGAGGGGCTGTTCTTTCATCCGTACCTGCAGGGCGAGATCACGCCCTATCTGGACGACCGGCTCCGGGCCAGCTTCACCGGGGCGGCGGGCTTTCATACCAAGGCGCACTTTAACCGCGCGGTGCTGGAGGGCGTCGCCTATTCCATGAAGGATTGCTTTGAGACCCTGCGTGAATTGGGCATCGCGCCGACGGAGGCCGTCGCCATCGGTGGCGGGGCCAAAGCGCCGCTTTGGCGGCAGATCCTTGCCGATATGCTGAACATCCCGCTGCGCACCGTGGAGAATGTGGACAGCTCCCTGGGCAGCGCCATGCTGGCGGGCGTGGCCGTGGGCATTTTTGACGGGCATCAGGACGCTGTGCGTCGCTGTGTGCGCGTGACCGGCGTGACCGAACCGGATCCGGAGGGCGCGGCCTTCCACCAGGAGCGGTTTTCTTTGTACAAGGATATCCAGGCGGCGCTTGCGCCGATCTATCACCGGCTATGAGGATATTGGTTTGCGTCAAGCAGGTGCCCGACACTACGGAGGTCCGCCTGCGGGAGGATTATACCCTTGAGCGGGATTTTATTGCCCAGGTAATGAACCCCGCCGATGAATCCGCCCTGGAATGGGCGCTCCAAACGCGGGAAAAGCTGGGCGGCGAAACGACGGTGCTTTCCATGGGGCCGGAGCGGGCAGAAACCACGCTGCGGGAGGCGATCGCCCGGGGGGCGGATTACGCGGCGCTGCTGACCGACCGGCGGTTTGCCGGAGCGGACACATTGATCACGGCCCGGTGCCTGGCGGCGGCGGCAAAGCGGCTGGGCGGGTTTGATATGATCGTCTGCGGGCGGCGGGCGGTGGACGGCGAAACGGGCCAGGTGGGCCCCATGCTGGCCGCGCTGCTGAACATACCCTGCGTGCCCAACGTGACCGTCGCGCAGGCCGGGGAGAAGCTGATCGCCGATCAGCTGACCGAAGCGGGCGTCAATCGCTGGGCCTCCGGATATCCGGCCCTGCTGACCTTTTGCGAGTGGAGCTATCGCCTGCGTCTGCCCACGCTGTCCGGGCTCCGGCGCGCCCGTCAGGCGGAAATCATGCGTCTGACGCCCGATGAGCTCGGCTTGTCCGCGGAGGAATGCGGCATCAAGGCTTCGCCGACGCGGGTGGTCCGTGTGGAGGCGCGGCCGGTCGGGGTCCGTCCCTGCAAATGGATGGACGCGGAGGGTGTCATGACGGCGCTCATGGAGCGCTGTCCGGAGGCGATGCCATGAAGATCGCCGTATACTGCGAAAAAATGAGGGAGGACGGGCTCGCGCTGATCGGAAAGGCGCGGGCCATGGCGCCCAAATCCCGAGTGATCGCGCTGTGCGAGGAGCAGGACGAGGCGGTCCTGTCCTGCGGGGCGGATGAGCTCGCGTATCTGGGACTGGTTTTGGATGACTGCGCCCAGGCGTGCCGCGTTGCCGAGGTGCTCAAAACGCTTGGGCCCGATATCGCGCTGTTTCCCGCCACGGTGCGGGGGAGGTTTATATCGGCTTGGGCGGCGGCCAAGCTGCAGACCGGGCTCACGGCGGATTGTACCGCCCTGTCGATCACGGAGGACGGGATCTTGAAGCAGACCCGCCCGGCTTACGGCAGCAACCTGACCGCTGATATCCTGTGCAGGGAGAGGCGGCCCCAGATGGCCAGCGTGCGCCCCGGCGTTTTCCCGGTGCCGGCCTCGACGAAACGGGTCGAAGATCGGGCTTTCAGCGATCTGTCCGGCCTTGCTGCGCCGTCCCTGCTTGAGCTGCTGGCGCATACCCCCGTGGAGGGCGGCGCGTCCCTTTCGAGCGCTCGCGTGGTCGTCGCGGGGGGCAAGGGCGTCGGCGGGGCGGAGGGCTTTGCGCTCCTTCGGGTATTGGCGGAGCTTTTGGGCGGCGCGGTCGGGGCTACCCGCAGCGCCGTGGACGCCGGCTATATTTCCTATGCCCATCAGGTCGGCCAAACCGGCGTCACCGTGCGGCCGGAGCTTTACATCGCCTTTGGGATCAGCGGCATGATCCAGCATACGGTAGGCATGAGCGCTGCCCGGACGGTGGTGGCCGTCAACACCGACAAAAACGCGCCGATCTTCCGGTCGGCCGATTACGGCATCGTAGCGCCCTGGCGGGAAACCGCTCTGTATATGCTTCAATTCATCAAGGAAAGGAAGGGCCTCATATGAATTACAAGAAAACCTATGTCCCCAAGGAGGGCTACACGCCGCTGTGCGAGATCGGCAAATGCAGCCTGAAGAACCTCGAATTCGGCATCATCGAACTGGGCTACGACGGCGAATATACCTTTGAGACCAAGGATCGCGAGGTAGCCTTCGTGATCCTGGGCGGCAGCGCCCGCTTTGCGGCCAACGGTCAGGATTATGGCAAGCTGGGCGTCCGGACCAATGTGTTTGCCAACCCCAAGGCCGAGTGCTTCTACGCCGGACGGAATACCACGGTATCGATCCACAGCGATTTTAAGATCAAGATCGCCGTTTGCGCGACCCCGATCGACGTGGATACCGAGCCGCAAGCCATCCGGCAGGCTGACGTCCGCATTTCCCGCCTGGGCGTCAAGCCCTGGGAGCGCGATACCTCCTTCATTGTGGACGGCGCGACCAACGCGAAAAAGCTCACCATCGGCGAGGCCTATGTGACCCCCGGCAACTGGGCTGGCTTCCCGCCCCACAAGCACGATGTGGACAATATGCCCGCGGAATGTGTCGCCGAGGAAATCTATTATTTCCTGTTTGATCCCCAGCAGGGCTTTGGTGTGCAGTGCCTGTACACCTCAGACGGCTCGGTGGACGAGGCATATCGGGTCAAGAATGACGAATTGGTGGAATTCCCCTTCGGCTATCACACCACCGTTTCCGCGCCCGGCTACAACACCTATTTCCTGTGGCTGATGGCCGGCGATCATCAGGGCTTCTGCCGCACCAACGATCCGGATCACGCCTGGGTCTCCGCCGTAGAAAATCTGATTAAAAAGAGCTGAACTGTTACTATTCCGCCTACGGCTTCATAGTAACTTGGCGGGGGAACGGTTCCCCCGCCAATGCCACCCCTTTGACGCCTTTTCCTCTCGGCCCTTTGGGCCTCCCGGGCGGAAAAGGCGCAAGGTACAAATCGCTGGCGCGATTTGGTCCTCGCACCGCGCATGTCGCTGCTGCGGATTACCGTCGAGGGTGTTCCCCCTCGACGCTCCCCATTCGTTTTTTTGATGAATTCTTTCTCGATAGGTAAATGGTAACGCTGAAATTTCTCGGCTCAAATAAAAATTCATAAAACCTATTGACACGGTAGGTTAATGTGTTGTAGAATTGGTCAACTCAACGGGAAGGAGGCGGACGCGGATGAAGCATTGGACGGCTGCGATGTGTATGCGTCGGATGTGCTGCTGTTCTCCGGCAGCTTTTTCGCGCGCGTCCGTCCGCGGCCCGGAATGAGCCGATTGACCTCCTTTATGGGCGCCCGCGTGGCGCCCTTTCTTTGATTGATATCATTGATCGATATTGATAAGGATGATGGTATGAGCTTTCTGTTTTCCGTCAACTGGATGCCCTTTCTTGCGCTGGACGCGGCGCTGATCGCGTTTGTGATCCTGCGGATCCTGGAGGATCGGATCAACTGGACCTGGGTGATCCTGATCGCTCTGGGGCTGGGCGCGGCGATCGGCGCGCTGTTTCAGTCGGAGGGCAACGCCTGGCTGGTCTGGGTGGATCTGATCGGCAGCGTATACGTCAAGCTTTTGCAGCTGCTGGTGGTCCCGGTCATTTTCATTTCCATCGTTTCGGGCTTCATCAGCCTGAACGGCAGGGCGGATACGAAGAAGATCGGTATCCGCTCGGTCTTTTGGCTGATGGCGCAGGCGGCGACCGCGATCCTGCTGAGCCTGGCCGCGGGGCAGCTTTTGCACATCGGGGCGGACGCCGGCGGGCTGTTCAGCGCCTTAGGCAGCCTGGATGCCGGGACGGTGGGCGCTTACGCTTCGCTGACGAAGCCCTTTGACGAGGTGCTGGCCGCCCTGTTCCCCAGCAACCTGGCGGGCGATGTGGCGAGTAACAATGTGCCCGCCGTGATCATCGTAGGCATCGCGGTGGCCGCCGCGTATTTGGCTGTGGCAAAGGCCGAGGGCGAGGATCAGGTCAAGCCCTTCGCGCAGCTGATCGAGGCGGTCAAGCGTATCGTATTCAAAATTCTGGAGGTCGTGATCGACCTGACCCCCTACGCCGTGCTGTGCCTGATCGCCGGCTCGTCCAGCCGTCTGCTGGCCAGCCGGGAGGCGATGCTCCAGCTGCTGTACCTGGCGGCGGTCATCTATGGGGTCTGTCTCCTGCATACGTATGTGCTGGGCGGCATCATTGTCAAGGCGGCGGCCAAGCTTTCGCCCATCCGCTTCTTCCGGAGCATTTTCCCGGCGCAGGCGACGGCGTTTACGACGCAGTCCAGCGTGGGTACGCTGCCGGTGACGGTGCGATGTCTCAAGGAGGAGGTCGGGGTGTCCGAGGAGGCGGCCGATTTTACCGCCGCCCTGGGCACGACGATCGGGATGCCGGGCTGTACCTGCGTATGGCCGGTGCTGCTGGCCCTGTTCTATGTGCATGCGGTCGGCCTTCCCTGGGGCTTTGGCGAATACGCCACGCTGGCGGTCACGGCGCTGTTCTTATCCGTCGGCAGCGCCGGCGTGCCCGGTATCGCCGTCGTATCGGCGATCGCCCTGTTCAGCGCGCTGGGCCTGCCGGTCGGCGCGGTGGTGCTGATGATCCCGATCAATACGATCTCCGATATGATCCGCACGCTGGACAACGTGTCCTCCGCCTCCATCGCCGCGGCGGCGGTGGCGCGGGAAAGCGGACTGATTTTGGATCAAACGAGAAAGGAGGAGGCCTGATGAAAAAGCAATTGCGGCTCCTGATCGCGCTGGTCATTGTCGGCGCCGTGCTGGGCGTGCTGGCCTATGCCTCAGCCCAGTATTCGGCGGAGGGCATCCGCCGGGCGATCGACGCGATCGGCGAGGTGACCTATTCGGAGGAAAGCCGCGCCTTGATCGACGCTGCCGACGAGGCGCTGGCAGCCGCCGACCCCAACCTTACGCTGGGCGAAAAGGCGGGCAATCTGGCAACGCTTTCGGCTGCCAAGGCGGAATATGTCCGGCTCGCGATCAAGCGAATGTATATCGCGATCCGTGATAAGCAGCCGGAGGCTACGATCCGTGAATACCTGTCGGACGCGGAGACGGCCTTCAGCCGCTATCTGACGGAGGCGGACGCCGGGCTGGTCAGCAATTATAAGGATCTGACCGACGCCCGGGCAAAATACGGCGCAAAGGCCGCTGATAATATCCTGAGCATCCCCAACATCGCGCCTGCGCAGACCGTGGAAATCGATCTCTGCGGGCCCTGATCATATCGTTTACCATTGAACCTATACACATCATCAACCAAAAGTGAGGTGTCCTTATGAAGCGCATCATTTCCGTGACCCTGTCCCTCGTATTGCTGCTGTCCCTGGGCCTTGCCCGGGCGGAGCTGACCAGCTCGGATGAAACGCAGAGCCTGCAAAAGGCTTACTACGATGCCGATTACGCATACCTGAACGACGAGGACTCCGTGTTTTCCTCCGTGACGCTCGAGGAGGCTTATACGATCTTCCAGCAGGAGGGCAATTACCTGTTCCTGCTGGGCGGCAGCTGGTGCGGCAACACCACGCCGGTCATCGGCTATATCAACGAGGTCGCCAAGGAATACGGCGTTCAGACCATCTATAATCTGGACTTCCGCCTGGACGGCGTCAACCGTTCCTCCCACATCCGCGAGACGGCAGGCGCACAGTCCCAGGGGGCGGTGCTGAGCGGCAGCCTGTACAATTATCTGTACGGCGAGATCGTAACCCGGTGGCTGACCAACCTGAACGACTATGTTGAGTACAAGGTCGATACCGAGTCCGCCCTGACCTACACCGACGCCGCCGGCCAGAGCGTGACCGTGCCCAAGGTGCAGGTGCCCTTCGTGTTCCTCTACAATAAGGATCATATGAACGACGCGGGCGAGGCAGCGCCCATCGTGGCAGGGCTGGAGCTGATGAAGGTCCGTTCGGACTTTGCCGCGGAGGACGGCGCGGTCAACGAGGAGGCCGTCGCGGAGTACAAGGCCACCTTACGCGCCAGCGTGTTTGACGCGGTACGCGGCGTGACGCTGACGCCCTTTACGGACGCCGATTATATCCGGATCATCTACAATGAGAAGGCCGGGCAGGAAATTTTCGCGCCGGACGCGCAGATCAATCTGGAAACGGTGACGTACAGGCAGCTTCAGTGGCTGCTCGGCCAGGAAGGGGATTATCTGATCCTGTTCGCCGGCAGCTGGTGCCCCAACACCCAGGCGATCATCAGCATCGTCAATGATTTTGCGGTGGCCAACCATGTGACCGTTTATACCTTCGATACCAAGCTGGACAGCGGTTACGCGCGGAAGTACTGGGGCTACGAAAAGGATCTGCACATCCGCGACAGCGCGAACGAGTTCGCCAGCCTCTATGTGGATCTGGTGCTGGACTATCTGCCCAATATCGAAACCGAGTATACGATCGAGAACGGCAATTTCATCTCCTATGTGAACGCCGACGGCGAAACCGTGGCCGCCAACAAGCTCCAGGTGCCCTATTTCCTGGCCTATACGAAGGGGCTGGAGGACGAGAACGGCCATTTCGTGCCCGTGACCGCCGCCATTGAAAAGATGCTGACCTTGAACCCCGATCGCGAGGATTATGTAGGGACGCCCGAAAACCATCAGGCTTATGTGGACGGCGCAGCCAAAGTGCTGGCCGCCTACGCCTCCCGCGCCGGTATCGAGGCCGTGACGCCGGAATATTGATATGATGCATAGGATGTCCGCCTGAGCGGGCGAAGCCGGGACGCTGAAAGGCGTCCCGATTTCATTGCCGATATCATTGCCCTGGGAAAGAATTGACAGCCGGGCGATCCGTCTGATAAAATAATAAGCGCAGAAGTAATATCAGTCGAATCGACTTGTAACCTCGAAAGGAGAAACGCATGGCTGTCAATCAAAACGCCGTTCCCGGCAAGGGCGGGGAGCGCTATGTGCCGGTGGCGGAACGCAAAGGCGCGGAATCGATCGTTTATTTCACCAGGGACCTGTCTGCCGAAGGGCTCATCAAAATTTTTGATAAGGTGTCCGCGCCGCTGACCGGAAAAATCGGCATCAAGCAGCACACCGGCGAGCCCAAGGGCCCCAACATCATTCCGCCCGCCTGGACGCGCGAGCTGATCAAAAACCGCCTGCCCGGCGCGACCGTGCTGGAAACCAATACCTTCTATGACGGCGACCGTTATACCACCGCGCAGCACCGCGAGACGCTGAAGATCAACGGCTGGGACGACATCCCCGTGGACATCATGGATGAAGAGGGCACCGCCATGCTGCCCGTCAAGGGCGGAAAGTGGTTCACCGAAATGTCGGTGGGCAAGCACATGCTGCAATATGACTCCCTGCTGACGCTGACCCACTTCAAGGGCCATACCATGGGCGGCTTCGGCGGCTCCAACAAGAATCTGGGCATCGGCTGCGCGGATGGGCAGATCGGCAAGGCCATGATCCATAAGAAGGACGGGAACGACTGGGGCGTGGTCGAGGAGGAGCTGATGGAAAAAATCTCCGAGTCCACCAAGGCGACCATCGATTTCTTTGGCGAGCACAACGCGTTCATCAACGTGATGCGCAATATTTCCGTTTCCTGTGACTGCGAGGGCGTCGCCGCGGAGCCTGTGGTGACCCCGAACGTCGGCATCCTGGCTTCCCTGGACATCCTGGCGGTTGACCAGGCCTGCGTGGACCTGATCTATGCCCTGTCCCCGGAGGATGGCAAGGCCATGCGCGAACGTATCGAGACCCGCCACGGCCACCGCCAGCTCAGTTATATGGAGGAATTGGGCATGGGCAGCCGCGTCTACCGCCTGATCGACCTGGATCATGACGAAGCGCCCATCCAGCCCGCCGACGCCGTCCGCGGCGTTGTGCCCTTCAAGCTGTTCGACCCGAGGAAATGATCTCTTAAAGATCAAGTCTCGGCCTGACTTTGGGCCGGGACTTTTTTGTTGGGTTTCCGTTTGCAGTTCAATGTTCCCGGCTGCCATTGAGCGGGGGTCTTCAAAGTATTGCGTGATGATCCTTGCGCGTGGTATAATATATTGGTCCCGAAGCGGAAAGAGGCGTCGGGGCACGGGAGGTACTGAAGCGTGATCCGGACGGGACGGGTAGTGGAATCGGCGAAAGGGCAGCTCAAGGTCTGCTTCGATCGGCCGGAGATGTGCGAAAGCTGCGGCGCGTGCGCCGGACATGCGGCCCATAAGGAGCTGATCACCGTCGAAGGCGAGGGCAGCGTGGGGGATGTGGCGGCGGTGGAAATGCCGGACGCCAAGATCGTCAAGGTATCCCTGATCGCCTATATCATCCCGCTGGTCGGCCTGATGCTGGGCCTGCTGATCGGGCAGACCCTGACCGGGACGGACCTTTGGGCCGCCCTGCTGGGCGTGGCCGGTCTGGCGCTCGGGCTGTTGATCGTCCGGCTGGCGGACAGACGCCTCGGCCGCCGCGCCGAATGGACGCCCAAGCTGATCGCCGTCAGCCGTCCCAAGGAGGAAGCGTCCCTCCCAAACAGCGAAGGATAAGAAAAAAATCAAGGAGAAACAAAATGAGTGAAGTCATCGTAACCGCCGCCAATTTTGAAGCGCAGGTGCTCCAATCCGATAAGCCGGTGCTGGTGGATTTCTGGGCGACCTGGTGCATGCCCTGCCGGATGCTGGCGCCCGTTGTGGCGCAGATCGCCGAGGAGCTTGAGGGCAAGGCGGTCGTCGGCAAGGTGGACGTGGATGAGGAAGGCGAGCTCGCCGCTCAGTTCAACGTCAGCAGCATTCCTACCCTGGTGGTGTTCAAGGGGGGCAAGGAGGTCGCCCGCACCGTCGGCGTGCAGGATAAGGCCGCGCTGCTCAACCTGTTGAACGTCTGACCGATTTGCCAATGCGGTCGTTTTTCCGCACTGGCATACGGTTGATTTTCCAATCCGTATAGGCGTACAGCAAGGACACAATGCCGTCGGCAGGACGATACGTTGCGTCCTTGCTTTTTGTACGCCGGAAGAGGGGGAGCGTCAGTATGGATGACTTTGGGATCAATGAAATGCTTGAAATGCAGCGGGCGCTGCAGGCGAAATATCACGATATCTGGGAGCCCATATCGCCCGAGACCGGCAAGAATAAGCTGCTGTGGATGATCGGGGAGATCGGGGAAGTGATCGATATCGTCAAGAAGCGCGGCGACGAGGCCGTGTGCGGCGACGATGAAACGCGCAAACGGTTTGTGGAGGAAATGGCGGACGTGCTGATGTACTATAACGACGTCCTGCTTTGCTTTGGCATCACCGCGGATGAACTGAATCGCTCCTATCAAAGCAAATTTTCGTATAATATGGAGCGCTGGTAATCCCCCGTTGCCTGCCGAAATAATATTCGACAGTCGTTGCAAACACGCCTCAATGATTTATTGAAACGCTTTAAGCAGTACGAGATCATCAAATAAAAAAAGGGGGAGCGTCGAGGGGGAACACCCTCGACTTAAAATCCGCAGCAGGGATGAAAGCCGTGCCCGCCGGTGGCGGAAAGGCACGGGTGGAGTCCCAATGAGCCACAGAGCGCCGCAAGCGACAGCGCAGCAGCGCGACAATGGCGAATTGAGGGCATAGCCCATGCGCGGTGCGAGGGTGGTAAAAGATTTCCTCCGCGGTTTGTTTTTTATCCGGACGTATTGTATAATGAGCGGGAAAGAGGATCGGGAGGTCGGCCTTATGGAATGGCAGTTTGCGGAAAAACAGTTGGCGGACGCGTTGAAGGAGACGCCGGAATATCAGGAATTCAAGCGGGCCAAGGAGGCGGCGTTTTCGGATGAAATGAGCGCGGCCCTGCTCCGGGAATACGGTAAGCTGCAGACCAAGCTGCAGATGTTCGCCGTCACGGGACGCCAGGCGGAGGAGAGCGAGGTGCAGCGTTTCCAGCAGATGAGCGGGCTGTTATACGCGACGCCGTCGACCAGCGCCTACCTGATGGCCCAACTGCGCCTGCAAAAGCTGATGGCCGACGTGTTTAACAACCTCTCCCAATCCGTCGGCCTGCCAATCGAGATGCCGAGCATTTGAACATGACGCGGTGTTGCACTATCGTGGATTTGGAGGCTTATTTTGCGCAGATATAAGGGCCCGGAGCGGGAAATCACGCGGGAGGAGCTGCACGCGGAGCGCGCCTACGGGCCGTACTGGTACAGCGGACTGTGGCGGATTGTTCGGCCGCTGCTGGTGCTGTTTTGCTCCTTTCTGATCGCCTACGGGGTGCTGACGGGGGTCATCAGCCGCCTGAAGGGCAATTATTTCGACGCGGTGGACGCGGCGGATCCCGAGGAGGTGGCCTTTTCGGTGCGCAGCGGCTCCAGCCTGACGCGCGTCGCGAACGACCTGGAGAACGCCGGCCTGATCCGCAACCGGACGGTGTTCAAATATTACGGGGATTTCCTGGGCTATGGCCAGAAGATTCAGGCGGGGGATTATACGCTGACCCGCCGGATGAACGTGCAGGAGATCCTGGACATGCTGACCACCGGCGACGGCAAGCCGCTGGTGCGCAATATTACGGTGATCCCGGGCTGGACGGTGGAGGATATCGCCGCCTATCTGGTCAAGGAGGGCGTGATCGAGGCCGCGGCGGACTTTACATCCCTTTGCGTGGACGGCGGGCCGTACAGTGGGTATTACTACATCCAGGATGTCCTGACGGAGGGAAAGCCCGGCCGGCGCTACGCGCTCGAGGGCTACCTGGCCGCCAATACCTATGAAATCTATACCGACGCGACGGCGGACGATATCATCCGCAAGCTCCTGTCCCAGACCGGGACGCTGTTTGCCGACGAATATTTCGACCGGATGGAGGAGCTGTCTCAGAAGCTGGGGCTGACGCTGAATATGGACGCGGTCATGACCATGGCCTCCATGATCGAAAAGGAGGCCGGCAGCGGGGAATTCGCTCGCGTATCCGCCGTGTTTTACAACCGGCTGCGCAAAAATATGACGCTGGGCAGCGACGCGACCGTCAAGTACGCCACGGGGGTCACCCGCCTGGCGCTGACGGACAGCGATACCGCCTCCCCCTCCCCCTATAACACCTACCTGAACCGCGGGTTGCCGGTGGGGCCCATCTGCGCGCCCTCGCCGGCGGCGGTGTACGCAGCGCTCTATCCGGATGAAACGTTCATGGTGTCCGGGCAGGAATACCTGTATTTCTGCACCAAGGAGCCGGAATCGGGCGAGCTGTATTTCAGCCGCACCCTCGAGGAGCACAACCGCGCCGTGCAGATCTACCGCCCGCTGTGGGAGGCGTATGACCAGCGGATGAGGGAGGGCGCATGATGGAGCTGCTTGCGCCCGCCGGCGGCCCGGCCCAGCTTCGGAGCGCGATACGCTTCGGCGCGGACGCGGTGTACGGCGGGCTTCGGCGCTTTGGGCTTCGGGCCTCGGCGGATAATTTCGGCTGGGATGAGCTGGCCGAGGGGCTGCGCGTCGTACACGGGGCAGGCAAGCGCTTTTACCTGACGCTGAATATCCTGCCGTATGATGATGAACTGGACGGGCTCTGCGAGGACGCGGAGCGGGCCTATGCCCTGGGCGTGGACGGCGCGATCGTGGCCGACCTGGGGGCGTTCTGTCGGCTGCGGGAGCGCGTGCCGGGGCTGGCCCTGCATGTGAGCACGCAGGCCAACGTGATGAACGCGGCGGCGGCTCAGCTGTTTGCCAAGATGGGCGCCAGGCGTATCGTGCTGGCCCGGGAGCTGTCCCTTCAGCGGATATGGGCCATTCGCCGGGAGCTGCCGGAGGAGGTGGCGCTCGAGGCCTTCGTGCACGGGGCCATGTGCATGGCCTATTCCGGGCGCTGCATGCTCAGCGACCATCTGACGGGCCGGGGCGGCAACCGGGGGGCCTGCGCGCAGCCCTGCCGTTGGCAGTACCACGTGGTTGAGGAAAAGCGGCCGGGCGAGGTCATCGGGGTCGAGGCGGACGAGCGGGGCACCAGCCTGTTTTCGGCCTATGATTTGAATATGCTGGACCATCTGCCGGAATTGAGGGAGGCGGGCATATCCTCCCTGAAGATCGAAGGGCGCATGAAAACGGCGTTTTATGTGGCCGCGGTGACGTCCTGCTACCGGCAGGCGCTCGACCTGCTGGAAAAGGAGGGAGAGGCGGCCTATCGGGCGGCCCTGCCCGCGCTGCAAAACGAGCTGCGCAAGGTCAGCCACCGCGCGTCCAACACCGGCTTTTATTTTGGCCGTCCCACGCCGGAGAGCGGGGCCGAGGGCGTTACCCAGACGATGGAATACACCGCCGACGTGGAGGGGTGGACGGACGGCCTGCTGACCCTGCGGGTCAAGAACCGGTTTTATGTGGGCGACGTCCTGGAGATCGTGCGGCCCGGCGGGTTTGACCGTCTGCCGATCACGGAGATCCGGGATGCTGAAACGGGAGAACTGTTACGCACGGTTTCCGTGGCCGGGCATCGGGTGACGGTGCCCTGCGCCTCCCTGGCCGAGCCCGGCGATTTCGTCCGCGGGCCCAACCGCAATCATCAAAGCAAGGAGGGCGGCGCGTGATCCGATTCGGCCCGGCGGGCAACTGCGACAGCTTTTACGCCGAGGGACACAAGGCCTCGGTGGAGGCCCCGGCATGGCTGAATGGCCGGGGCCTGACGGCGTATGAATATTCCTTTGGGCACGGCATCTCCCTGCGGGAGGACACCGCGCGCCAGATCGCCGGGGAGGCGCGGGAGAACGGCGTGCGGGTCAGCGTACACGCGCCCTATTATATCAACCTGGCCAACCCCGACCCGGAGAAACGGGCGGCCTCCTTCCGCTATATCTTAGAAAGCGCGCGGCGCGCGGTGTGGCTTGGCGGGGACCGGGTGGTGGTACACGTCGGCGCGCAGCAGAAGCTGACCCGCGACGAGGCCCTGCGGCATTGCGAAAAAGCCCTCCGCGAGGTGTATCCGATGCTCGAGGCCGAGGGCCTGGGGGAGGCGCATATCTGCCCGGAGACGATGGGCCGCCCCTCCCAGATCGGCGATCTGAAAGAGACGCTGCGTTTTTGTTTGCTGGACGAGCGGCTGATCCCCTGTATTGATTTCGCGCACCTGCACGCCCTGGGGCAGGGCGCGCTGAACGGGCCGGAGGCCTTTGCCGCCGTCCTGGATGAAATCGAAAGCGCCCTCGGCATCGCAAGGGCGAGGCGGATACATATCCATTTTTCCACCATCGAATACGGCCCCAAGGGCGAGGTGCGCCATCGCACCTTCGCCGAGCCGGATTTCGGCCCCCGCTTTGAGCACCTCGCGCCGCTGCTGGCCGCGCGGGGCTATGAGCCGACCGTGATCTGCGAGTGCCGAGGCACCCAAGCCGAGGACGCCCGGGCCATGAAGGATATCTACGAAGGGGTCATTCAATAAAGCAAACGGGGCTCCGCCCTCCGCCTATGACCAATAGGCCGGGGAGGCGGCCCTTTTTTTGATGTGCCGGATGAACGCCTCCATAGGAGCGCTCAAGGTACGGTTTTTCAGATACAGCAGGAATACGTCGAACTCGATCCGCGGCGCCAGGCTGGCGGTGACGACCCGCGTAATATGCGCGTGCGTCAGGCAGCGGGCCCGCGACAGCACGGCCACCGCCATGCTGTTGGAGACCACATCGATGACCGTGGAGGAGTTGGAGGAGGTCAGCATCGGCTGGATGTCAAACCCCCTTTCCTTGCAGTGGCTGCGGAAAACATCGTCCTCAGAATAGGAGCGGTGGATCACGAATTTCTCGTTTCGCAGGTCCTCCAGCGTAAGCACCTTTCGGGCGGCCAGGGGATGGTTGCGCGGCAGGATCACCACCAGCTCGTCGTGCGCGAAGGGAAGGGCCTCCACGTCCTTGCCGAAAAATTCCAAGCGGGAGGCAAAGGCAAAATCACAGGAGTTCAGGTGCAGCAGCGCGTTCATATTCTGCGCGTCCGCCTCCATCAGGCGGATATCATAATCCGGGTGCAGGGCGGAAAAGTCGTGGATCATCTGGAATACGTTGTATTGGCGCATCACCTCGATGAAGGAGATGGTCATCGTGCTGCCCTGATCCCGGGAGATGCTCTTGAGCGCGGAGATGGCCTGGTCGTAACCGAACACGATCTGGTTGGCCGAATCCAGGAATATTTTTCCCGCGTTGGTCAGCGTCACCTTGCGGGTCGTGCGGTCAAACAGCTGCACGCTCAGCTCGTTTTCCATCTGCGCGATATGCTTGGACAGCGTGGAGCTGGTGGTGAACAGGGCGTCGCTGGCCACCTGATAATTGCAGGTTTTGGCAAGAATGATGAATTCACGGATCCGTTCGATATCCATCCGGCACGATCCTTTCGACCTGAATTTTGGCCCGTTTCACTCGAAACGGCGCGGTCCTTAAGACTACAACATCTGTTAGATGATCTGGCATAATTCTTTCCGATTCGGAAAGAGTATATCATAAAACGATTTGATTGGGAAGGGCGAATCTGACATAATGAGCCCATAAGAACGGTCCGTGTGGGCCGTTCACCGCACAACCAAACAGAAAGGTAGGTCACTTCATGAAAAAGGCATTGTCTCTCCTTCTGGCGGCGCTGATCCTGCTGAGCGCCTGCTCCGCGCTGGCGGAGGCGGCCAAGCCCATCGTTTTTACCGCCGCTACCACCACCACGATGGGTTCCCTGTATCCCTTTGGCATCAACCACGGCACCAAGCAGGCCATCCGCGGCGTGCTGTTTGAGCCGCTGTTCTGGAAGGATTACGACGGCCAGCTGTACGGCATCCTGGCCAAGGGCTATGAGGATAAGGGCGACGGCGTCTATGAGATCGAGCTGTTCGACTATATCTATGACAGCGCCGGCAACCATCTGACCGCGGCCGACGTCATCTTCTCCATCGATCTGTGGATCGCCGACGGCAAGGGCAGCCAGAACTACGGCACGCTGACCTCCTACGAGCAGATCGACGATTACAAGATCCGCCTGACCTTCGCCAATGAAAAGATGGGCGCATTCGATAAGTGCGTCACCTACTGCTACTGCGTCACCAAGGCGGCCTGGGAAGCCAGCGCCGATCAGATGTACGCGACGCCCGTCGGCACCGGACGCTATGTGCTGAAGGACATGGTGGCCGAATCCTGGTATGAGTTCGCCAAGCGGGACGATTACTGGCAGACCAACGAGGAATACATCTGCGATAAGAATGCGGGCCGCGTGGATACCTTCGTCGTTCGCATCGTGGCGGACGCCACCACCCTGGCCGTGGCCCTGGAAAAGGGTGAGATCGACTTCGCGACCAAGGAGATCACCGAGACCGATAAGCCCAACTTTGTGGGCCCGGACGGCAAGGCCCTGCCCGGATATTCCGTAGCGCAGTACGGCACCACGGCCAACGCCCACATCACCTTCAACTGCAGCCCCAACAGCCTGTGCTCCGACGTCAACCTGCGCAAGGCCATCGCCACCTGCATCGACGCCGTCGCCATCGCCCAGAACGTGCAGGGCGTATACGGCAAGGTCGGCACCTCCTGCCTGGTCCCCACGGTGTATGACGCGGATGAAGCGCTGAACGCCGAGGAGGATTACTTCACCGTCGATTATGAGAACGCCTACGACGCCTCCATGGCCAAGGTCGAGGCTTATCTGAAGGCCGCCAACTATCACGGCGAAACGCTGAAGCTGCTGGTCAAGCCCAATACCTGGACCTGGGACAGCGCGGTCCTGATCGAAGCCTACTGCGCCATGGCCGGCATCAACATTAAGCTGGAAGAGCCCGAAAACGCCCAGTACAACACCATGCGCACCGATGAAACCGGCACGCAGTACGACATGGACCTGGCCGGCATGAGCACCTCGGACGGCTACGCCTGGAAGGCGCTGACCGACCTGGACGCCACCGGCTCCAACACCGGCGTCAGCCGCATCATGGTCGCCGATGAGAAGCTGCAGGCGCTGTATGACGCCGCCGCCCAGAAGGCCACCAACAGCCTGGAAACCGTCAACGAGCTGGTCAAGTACGTGGACGAGCAGTGCTACTTCTACAACATCTTCTACTATGACCTGACCTTCATCGGCAACGACCGCATCCAGAACATGGTGATCGACGCGAACCTGGAGTGCATCTTCAGCGCCTTCACCGTGACTCCGTAACGCGAGCGTCCAACTGAAACGCAAAGCATAAAGCCTGGTAAACCGCGGGGGACGGGCTTGCCCGGCCCGCCCTCCGAACTTTTAAGAGGATGGTGGATATGACACGATATATCATCAAAAGACTGTTGATGCTCATCCCGGTCATCCTGGGCGTGGCGATCCTGATCTTTACCATCATGTATTTTACGCCCGGCGACCCGGTCAAGCTGATCGCGGGCGATACCATGACGGCCGAGCAGCATGATCAGATCGCCCACGAGCTGGGGTTGGATCAGCCCTACTTTACCAGGCTGTTCAAGTTCCTCAAGCAAACCTTCATTGATTTTGACCTGGGCACCTCCTACATCGACAATTCGAGCGTGTCCCAGCAGCTGTTCACCCGCCTGCCCCGAACGGCCATCATCGCGTCCGTATGCTGCCTGTTGCAGATCATCATCGCGATCCCGCTGGGGGTGACGGCGGCGACGCACCAGGGCGGCTTTCTGGATAGCTTTTGCATCGTGCTGGCCATCATCGCGATCTCCGTGCCCTCCTTCTGGATCGCCATGATGTTTATCCTGCTGTTCTCTCTCCGGCTGGACTGGCTGCCCAGCTTCGGCATCGACCACTGGTACAGCTACATCCTGCCCTGCGCGGCCAACTGCCTGATGGGCCTGGGCAGCACCGCCCGGCAGACCCGCTCGCAGATGCTGGAGGTCATCCGCTCCGATTACGTGGTGACCGCCCGGGCCAAGGGCGTGCCGGAGCGCACGATCCTGTATTCCCACGCGCTTCCCAACGCCCTGATCCCCGTGATCACGCACCTGGGCACGCAGTTCGGCTCCGCGCTGGGCGGCACGGTGGTCATCGAGACGGTGTTTTCCATCCCCGGCGTCGGTTATTACATGACCAACGCCATCAGCAACCGCGACTATCCCGTCGTGCTGGGCGGCGTGACGCTTTTGGCCGTCCTGTTCTGCCTGGTGGTTTTCCTGGTGGACCTGATCTACGCCTTTATCGACCCGCGCATCAAGGCGCAGTATGAGGGCTCGCAGAAGAAGCGCCTGAAGAAGACGGAGAAAAGGGGGAAAGCGTATGCCTGAGCTGAACGTACAGGCGGAAACGCAGGAAAGGGATCGGCACAGCCATCATCATGGCCACGATCACCATGAGAAAGCGGTCAAGCGCAGCTGGAAGGATTCCAATTTCTACGGCGTTATGCAGCGGTTCGCCAAAAACAAGGTGTCGGTGGTCGGCCTGATCATCATCATCCTGCTCGTGCTGACCGCGATCTTCGCGGAGCAGATAGCGCCCTACAACTACCGGCGCATCGATCCGGCCCACGCCAATCAGCTGCCCAGCGCGGCGCATTGGTTCGGCACGGACGCCCAGGGCCGCGATATCTTTTCCCGCATCGTTTTCGGCGCGCGATACTCGCTGTCCATCGGCGTCATCGCCAGCCTGGTGGGCACCCTGCTCGGCATTTTGTTCGGGGCGCTGGCGGGCTTCTTCGGCGGCTGGGTGGAAACGGTGATCCTCAGAATCTGCGATATCATCCAATCCATTCCGAATATCCTGCTGTGTATCTGCGTATCCCAGGTGTTCGGGTCCGGTTTTTTCGCGACGGCTATGGCGCTTTCGGTGTACAGCATTCCCGGCACGACGCGCCTGCTGCGGGCGACCATGATGAGCGTGCGCGAGCAGGAATTCGTGGAGGCCGCCAAGGCCATTGACTGCAGCCCCATGCGCATCATGTTCAAGCACATCCTGCCCAACTGCATGGCCCCGCTGATCGTCAGCTTTTCCATGGCCATCGGCATGAAGATCATGTCCTCCGCCGGGCTTTCCTTCCTGGGCCTGGGTATCCAGGAGCCCATCCCGGAATGGGGCGCCATGATTTCGGCCGGCCGCCGGTATCTGCGCGTCGCGCCGCATCTGGTGATCTTCCCCGGCCTGTTCGTCGCGCTGGTGGTCCTCTCCTTCAACCTGGTGGGCGACGGCCTGCGGGACGCGCTGGATCCCAAGCTGAGAAAGTGATCGGGAGGGTGAGACGATGGAAAACGCCAATCAAAAAAGCGGACGGCTCCTTTCCGTCCAGAACCTTTCGGTGCAGTACGAGGCCAATAACGAGGTGGTCAAGGCCGTCAACGGCGTCTCCTTTGATTTGAACTACGGCGAGGCGCTGGGCCTGGTCGGCGAGACCGGCGCGGGCAAGACGACCATCGCCAAGGCCATCCTGCGCATCCTGCCCGACCCGCCCGCGAAGCTGACGGGGGGCAAGATCCTGCTGGACGGGGAAAACCTGCTGGACGTGCCGGCCGATAAGATGCCGGAGATCCGGGGGCAGCGCATTTCCATGGTGTTCCAGGACCCCATGACGGCGCTGAATCCCGTCAAGCGCGTCGGCTGGCAGATCGCCGAGGGCATCCGCCTGCACGAGCATTGCTCCAAGGCGGAGGCCAATGAGCGGGCCAAGGAGATCCTCAAGCTGGTCGGCATCTCGGAGGACCGCTTCCGGGAATATCCCCACCAGTTTTCGGGCGGCATGAAGCAGCGCGTGGTGATCGCCATCGCCCTGGCCTGCAACCCCGATCTGCTGATCGCGGACGAGCCCACCAGCGCTCTGGACGTGACCATCCAGGCCCAGGTGCTGGAAATGATGGGCGAGCTGCAAAAAGCGAAGAACTCCGCCCTGATCCTGATCACCCACGATTTCGGCGTGGTGGCCAAGTCCTGCGATAAGGTGGGCGTGGTGTACGCCGGAGAGATCATCGAGTTCGGCACCATCCGCCAGGTTTTCGAGGAGCCCAAGCATCCCTACACCAAGGGCCTGTTTGAGGCGATCCCCTCCATGTCGCTGGATGTGGACCGGTTGAGCCCCATCCGGGGGCTGCCGCCGGATCCCACCAATCTGCCTTCCGGCTGCAAGTTTGCGCCGCGCTGCAAATACCGCACGGAGCGCTGCCGCCAGGCGGTCGACGAGCATGATTTCGGCGACGGCCATCGCTGCAGGTGCTGCATGTACAGCGAAGAGCATGGAGAAGGAGGGAAATGAGATGGCGAAACTGATCGAGCTCAAGCATCTGAAAAAGTATTTTCCCACCTCCAAGGGCGCGCTGCACGCGGTGGACGACGTGACCTTCGACATCGAGGAGGGCACCACGATGGGCGTGGTGGGGGAATCCGGCTGCGGAAAATCCACGCTGGGACGTACCATCATCCATCTGCATGAAAGCACGGACGGCCAGATCTTTTACCGGGGCAAGGATATTACGCAGGTCAGCAAATCGGAGATGAGCGAGCTGCGTCATAAGATGCAGATCATTTTCCAGGACCCCAATTCCTCGCTGAACCCCCGCATGACGGTGGAGGACACCATCCGCGAGCCGATGAAGCTTTCCAAGCGCTTCAGCCGGGCGGAGATCGACGACCGCGTGAACGAGCTGATGCACCGAGTCGGTATCGACCGCCGGATGCGCCAGGCTTACCCCCATGAGCTGGACGGCGGCCGCCGCCAGCGCGTAGGCATCGCCCGGGCCTTGGCGATGGATCCCGAGTTCATCGTCTGCGACGAGCCGGTGTCAGCGCTGGACGTATCTATTCAGGCGCAGATCCTGAACCTTTTGCAGGACCTGCAGCGGGATCATCACCTGACATATATGTTCGTGACCCACGACATGTCGGTGGTCCGTCACCTGTCCGATAATATCTGCGTCATGTACCTGGGCCAGGTGGTGGAGATCTGCGAGGCCAAGGAGATTTTCCGCCGTCCGCTGCATCCGTACACTCAGGTGCTGCTGTCGGCCATCCCCTCGACCGACCTGAACGATCAGCGGGAGCGCATCATTACCAAGGGAGAGCTGTCCTCCCCCATCAATCCCAAGCCGGGCTGCCGCTTCGCCGCCCGCTGCGCCTATGCCTGCGAAAAGTGCATGCAGCCGCAGCAGCTGGCAGAGGTGGAGCCGGGCCATCATGTGGCCTGCTGCCGCATCCACGAATTGAACCAGTAAGGAGGAAGTCCCATGAGCATTCATACTAAGCAAAAGCTGTTTCCGGAAGAAGAAAAGATGCCCTGCGCGAAATATTACTATGATTATCCCATGCGGGACCTGAGCCCGCTGGAATGGCAGATCATCAACAGCGGACCCTGCAAGGTGGAGGACGCCATCCGCCCGGAAAACTTTATGAGCCTGCTGAAGCCCACGGGCTATGACAAGGTGGAGATCGGCTACTGCATGTTCGAGGACGGCTCGGGTTACGTGGCCACCTATCGGGTCGCGCCGCCCAACGTCACGCCCGAAATGCTGCGCTGGTATTCCAGCTGGATGAACATCCACTCCAAGGGCATGGTGCTGGGCCACGGCAACCTGCGCTATAAGCTGTGGAACCCCGCCGATCATTTCGACCATCATTACGTCAATTGGGTGGACGGCTCGGACGGCATCTATACCACCGAGAGCCTGGACCTGGGCGAGGGAGAGCGGCAGTACGACACGATCCGCCACCAATATCCGCTGAAGGACTTCGGCATGACGGACGAATGGATGAAGGAGCTGACCGACGCCGGCTGCAAGGTGCGGGCCAACGGCAGCTGGGAATCCTTCGATCACCCCGGCGCGCATCTCTGCCTGGCCTACGAGCGGCCCTGTCCCTCCGGCGGCATCGAATGCCGCAGCCGGGAATGGATCGGCTGGCGGCCCAAGGACGGCAAGCTGATCCGCGAGCCCCGGACGGAGTGCAGCGTCGAGTACCTGCGCAAGGTGGTCATCCATACCCTGCTGGAGTGGCATCACCTGTATGATTTCCTGCCCGACCTGTACGCCGAGTACAAGGACAAGCCGTTTGAAGAGGATTAACCCCATCCCAACGCCAGGAGGACCCGCATGAAAAAAATCATCGAAAACCGTCAGGAGCTGTTCCCGGAAGAAAAGGAAATGCCACTGGCCAAATATTACTACAATTATCCCTTCTATGATTTGCCGGAGGATGTGAAGGCCAAGGTCTACGGCCCGCCCATGGAACCCAAAGACGCGATCCCGCCGGAGCGGTTCATCGACTGGCTTTTGCCCGTGGGCCAATACAATAACCATGAGAACGGCTATTGCATGCTGCCGGACGGCACCGGCTATGTGTGTACCTATATGAAGATCCCGGAGGAGGTCGATCCCCGGAAGATGTTCTGGTACATGCGGTGGCTGAACATCCATTCCAAGAGCATGGTGCTGGGGCACGGCAACCTGCGCTATAAGATCTGGAATCCCGCCGATCACTTTGACCATTATTTTGTCAACTGGGTGGACGCATCCGACGGCATCTTTACGACCGAAAGCCTGGATATCGGCGGGGGCGAAAGGCAGTACAACACCATCCGCCATTCCTTTAGCCTCCGGGATTACGGCCTGACGGACGAAAGGATCGCCGCCCTAAGCACGGATACCTATCGCGTTAAGGACACCTCCGATTGGGAATCCTTTGATTTCCCCGGCGCGCACCTGACCCTGGGGCAGATCCGCCCCCGCCCGGAGGGCGGCTGGGAGCGCCGCAGCGTGGAATGGATCGGCTGGCGGCCCAGCCAGGGCAAGCTGATCCGCGAGTATGTGACGCCCTGCGACGAGGATTATCTGCGCAAGGTGGCCAACCATACGCTGGTCGAATGGTATCACATGATGACCTTTATCAACGATCTGTACGACGAGTACGCCGGACAGCCCGAGGACGCGGATTGATATAACTGTTATTACCGTGCAAGGAAAGGAGCCTCATGGCCAAACCGATTAGCCCGGAAAAGGGCAAAATGATGCTGGAGGAGAAGATCGGGCCGCTGGTGCTGAAAATGGCGGTGCCCACGATCATCGCCCAGCTCATTACCACTATCTATAACCTGGTGGACACCTATTTTGTGTCCACCATCGGCACCAGCGCGACCGCGGCGGTCGGCGTGAATTCTTCCTTGGAGCGGACGATCACGGTGGTCGGCTCCCTGATCGGCGGCGGCGCGTGCAGCTACATCGCCCGCCTGCTGGGGGCCGGGAAAAAGCAGGATGCGGACCGGGTGCTGTCCACCTCCATCTTTACCGGCTTTGGGATCGGCATCCTGTTCGCCGTGGTGTGCTCCCTTTTCCTGGAGCCGCTGGTGCGGCTGCTGGGCGCGAATGAGGACTGCATCACCTATTCGATGGAGTACGCGCAATACGTGCTTCTGGCCGCCCCCTTCATGATCATCAGCTTTGCGCTCAATATGTGCCTGAAAAGCGAGGGTAGCGCCACCTACGCCATGATCGGCATCGGGTTTGGCGGGGTGCTGAACTGCTTCCTGGATCCGCTGTTCATCCGCACGCTGGGCATGGGCGTCAAGGGCGCGTCGATCGCGACGGCGATCTCCAAGATCATCAGCTGCGGGATCCTGCTGTGGCCGTATATCCGCAAGCGGACGACCGCCGCGATTTCCCTGCGCAGCTTCCGCTTTGTGGGCAAGGACGCGAAGGAAGTCATTTCCATCGGCTCCACGGCCTTTTTCCGCACGGCGCTTTCCGTCATATCCGGCGTGTTGATCAACCGGGTCGCGGGCGGATATTCCACCTCCGCGCTGGCCGCCATCTCGGTCGCCAACCGTGTCATGGAATTCCCCTTCGCGGTCATCCTGGGCTTTGGCATGGGTTATCAGCCGGTGGCGGGCTTCAATTGGGGCGCGAAGCGGTTTGACCGGGTGCATGAGAGCCTGAGCTACGGCACCAGGCTGTCCATTACGGGATCGTTCGTGATGGGCGCGCTGATCTTTGCCCTGGCGACGCCCATCGTGCGTGTGTTCAACACCCAGGCGGACGCCGCGGTGCTGAGCCTCGGCATCCTGTGTATCCGGCTCCAGTGCGCGGCGCTGCCCATTCACGCCTGGACCTCAGTCATCAACATGTTCTACGCGGGCATCGGCCAGGCTAAGTTCGCGCTGCTGATCAGCACCGCGCGGCAGGGCTACTGCTTTATCCCCGCCCTGTTCCTGCTGGTGTGGCTGGTTGGGGCGGACGGCGTCGCGGGGGCGCAGGCCCTGGCGGACGTATTCTGCCTGCTCGTAGTGATCCCGCTGGGCATCAAGGCCATGCGCATCGCCAAAACAGGGGAAGTCGGCAGCCGGAAAAAAGCAGCCGCGGTCTGATCGAAAGGAGAACGCATGAAGCATCAGGTGGAATTGGAAGCCCCTGCCTTCCTGTACCTGGAGGGCATCTACAAGGAGCTGGAGCCGGATGAAAGCATGGCCGGCTTTGACTTTGACACCGGCAGCTTCGAGGATTTCGTGAGCCGGTATGTGAACGCCTATCTCTTTGAGAGCGAGGACTTCCGGCAAAAGAGCGAGGCCTATGTTCGGCGGCATTGGGACGCGCTGGTTGCGGAGCGGCCGCAGCTATTGCGGAATATGGCGCTGATCTCCCTGCGGGACGGCCCGCATACGGCCTCATCAGGGGCCGGAGAAGGCGGTTGATACGGTTCACGTGACAGAGATCAAGCGAGATAAAGGAGTATTTGGTATGGAACAGCAATGCCCTCTGTGCGATCGGCACTGCCCCGCCGATTCTCCGCGGTGCGGACGTGGGCGGGCCTATTTTTCAGGCGATTCGGGGCAGCATCCGCGCGAGGAGAGGACGGAAGGGACGCCGGAGCCCCGCGCCGTCCGCCGGCTGCGGCAGATCGGCCACGCGCTTCATCACGCGGGGGAAGGGACCAACGTGCTGCAGGGCCTTTCCCCCGAAGAGGTCGAGGCCCTGGAGCGTTTGCTGGACAAATGCCTGTCTGCCCTGCCCGCCCACCATGCAAGGCGGCGGGAGCAGCCGTGAAAATTTACTGTCGCGATTCGTTGCCAAGACTCGTAAATTTTTGCTTGACAAACGAATATCGATCCTCTATAATATCTCATGCGGTTGAGAGACCGTGTGTTGGGGAATGGTGTAACGGCAGCACCTACGACTCTGACTCGTATTGTCAAGGTTCAAATCCTTGTTCCCCAGCCAATTTGCCTCCATTGTCTAGAGGCCTAGGACGCCGCCCTCTCAAGGCGGAAACATGGGTTCGAATCCCATTGGGGGTGCCAACGCGCCGATATCGGAAACGATGTCGGCGTTTATGTTTTTGGATCTTATCGAAATCAATTATGCACTGGGTCAACGCACGAAGGAAGAAAAAGCGACAAAGAGATCCTTCGACTCCGCTTCGCTTCGCTCAGGATGACATCGATGGGGGCTTTTGAAAACGTTAGAACCATTTTGCGGCCCACAACGTTCTAAAGAGCCAAAACCTACGCTGTCATCCTGAGCGAACGGAGCGATAGCGGAGTGAAGCCGAAGGATCTGAACACAACGATCACAAAATTGTAAATCATGCGTATGCCCTGCGATTTTGCAGAATCTTGTGCTTGACAAATAAAAAATTCCTGGTAATATGAAAACGGTTTTCATTTTCTTAGAAGGGGAACGGGACGATGGGAAGCAGGGGAGGATACCGCACGCGGCAGCAGGAGGAGCTGCTGGCCTTTCTGCGGGCCTCGCGGGGGGAGCACCTGACCGCGGCGGACATCCGCGATCATTTCAGCGGCTGCGACCGGCCCATCGGCACCACCACCATCTACCGGCAGCTCGAGCGGCTGGTGGAGGACGGGAGCGTGCGCCGCTACCTGCTGGAAACCGGGGACAGCGCGTGCTACGAGTACGTCGGGGCGGATCAGCTGAACGCGCCCCATTTCCACTGCAAATGCGAACGGTGCGGCCGCCTGCTGCACGTCAGCTGCGAGGAGCTGAGCGCGCTGGAAGCGCATTTGCTTTCCCACCACGGCTTTGCCTGGAACAGCGGGAAAACCGTGTTTTACGGCGTATGCGGCGAGTGCCGGAACGCCTGATAGGATGATATAGGGTGATATGCCCGGAAATCGCGGAGAAAGGAGGAAACGTCTGATGAAGGACCGTCGCAGGCTGTATCCGCTTGTATTGTGCGCGGCCATGCTGTCGCAGATCTTCGTTTCCTCCGTCCTGCCCATCGCGGAGGCCGGGCACGACTGCGCGGGGGAGGACTGCCCCGTCTGCGCGGCCCTGGCAAGCGCGGGCCGCCTGCTGCGGGGGCTTTCGCTGCTTGGCCTGCTGCTGATCGCGCTGTTTGCCCAGGCGGCTTTCGCCCGGCGCTTTGCTCGGGCGGGCCGTCGCCTGCTGCCTCCGCGCACGCCGGTGGCCCTCCATGTACAACTGAATAATTAAGAAGAGCAGAAGGCGTTCTCCTTCCGTTCCCGGTCGCCCGGTATGCCCGGCGGACCGGCGGCTTTGCCGCGCTGCGGGGGGAGGAACGCCTTTTTTGCGTGTCTCAATCGGAATGAACGAATCGATTTTCAGAGGATATGATCATGAAAAAAATAATGGCTTTGCTGCTGATTGCCGCGCTGCTTTGCGCGCTGACCCCCGTCCTGGCCGAGCAGGCCCAGCCCCGGCTGCGGGTGGTGACCACCATTTTCCCCATCTACGACTGGACCCGGCAGATCGTCGGCGATACTGGCGGCGTCGAGCTGACGCTGTTGCTGGACAGCGGGGTGGACCTGCACAGCTTCCAACCGACCGCCCAGGATATCATGCGCATCGCGACCTGCGACCTGTTTGTGTATGTGGGCGGCGAGTCGGACGAGTGGGTGGAGGACGCGCTCAAGGAGGCCGTCAACCCAAAGCTTCAGGCTCTTTCCCTGCTGGAGGCACTGGGCGACCGGGTCAAGGAGGAGGAGCTGGTCGAGGGCATGGAGGCCGAGGAGGAGGAAGAGGGCGACGAGGAGGAGACCGAATATGACGAGCACGTCTGGCTGTCCCTCCGCAACGCCAAGGTCCTCTGCGGCGTCATTGCCGACGCGCTGTGCGCCGCCGATCCGGGGCACGCCGAGGCCTATCGGGCCAACCTGGCGGCCTATGACCAGCAGCTTCAGGACCTGGATGAGCGGTATTCGGCCGCCGTGGCCGGTGCCGCGCTGAAGACTGTGCTGTTCGGCGACCGCTTCCCCTTCCGCTATCTGGCGGATGACTACGGCCTTATCTACTACGCCGCCTTTGCCGGCTGCTCCGCGGAGACCGAGGCCAGCTTCCGGACCATCGCCTTCCTGGCCGCCAAGGCGGACGAGCTGGGCCTCCCCGCCGTCCTCACCATCGAGGGCGCGAACCACCGGATCGCCGAGACCGTCGTGCAGGCCTCCCAGGACGCTGCCCGCCCGGTGCTGGTGATGGACTCCATGCAGGGCACCACGATGAACGATGTGAACGACGGCGTCACCTACCTGTCCGTCATGGAGAACAATCTTCGGGTGCTGACGGAAGCGCTGAACTGATCGATCTTGGCGGGGAAATCCTTTCCCCGCCAACACCACCCCTTGAACGCCTTTTCCTCTCGGATCGCTTCGCGCTCCTCCCGGGCGGAAAAGGCGCGGGGAATGAATTTTCGCTCCCGGATGGCAAGCTAACCTCCGCGAAAATTCTCCTCGGGGCGGCAAAGCCACCCCTGCGGATTATACTGAAGGGGCTCTGCCCCTTCAAATCCCCGGAAGTTTACCTGCTTTCGTAGTATATTCTTCATTTGTGAGATTGCCATAATTCTGTGATACGACCGATGAAAAGGAGCCTTTATGCCGCTGCTGTCCTGCCGGGCGCTGACCCTCGGGTATGAGGGACACGCCATTCTGTCCGACCTGAGTTTTTCCGTTTCCGCCGGGGATTACCTGTGCATCGTGGGGGAAAACGGGTCGGGCAAATCCACCCTGATGAAAACGCTGCTCGGCCTGCAAAGGCCGCTCGAGGGGAGCGTCGAATTCGGCGACGGGCTGCGTCCCAACGAAATCGGCTACCTGCCCCAGCAGACCGCCGCCCAGAAGGATTTTCCCGCCACGGTATGGGAGGTGGTGCTGTCCGGCTGCCAGGCGCGGATGGGACGATGCCCCTGGTACCGCCGCGAGGAAAAGCGCCTCGCGCGGGAGAATATGCAAAAGCTGGGGATCACGGCGCTGTCCGCCCGCTGCTATCGGGAGCTGTCCGGCGGCCAGCAGCAGCGGGCCCTGCTGGCGCGGGCGCTGTGCGCCACCCGCAAGCTGCTTTTGCTGGACGAGCCGGTGTCCGGCCTGGACCCGGTGGTGACCAACGAGATGTACGCGCTGATCCGCCGCCTCAATCGGTCGGAGGGGGTCACGGTGATCATGATCTCCCATGACGTCGCGGCAGCGGCCCGGGAGGCCAGCCATGTGCTGCACATCGGCGCGGAGGTATTCTTCGGCACGGCGGAGGCGTACCGGGCAAGCGCGCTGGCGCGGCCCTTCTTACAGGCGAAGGGAGGGGAGCCAATATGATCGACACGGTCCGGATGTACCTTGCGTTTCCCTTCGTGCGCTACGCGCTGGTCGTGGGTGTGCTGATCGCCCTCTGCTCCTCCCTGCTGGGGGTCACGCTGGTGCTCAAGCGCTTTTCCTTCATCGGGGACGGGCTGTCCCACGTGGCCTTCGGGGCCATGGCCATCGCCGGCGTTTTGCAGCTGTCGGACGATATGCTGTTCGTGCTGCCGGTCACGGTGCTGTGCGCGGTGCTCCTGCTGCGCACGGGCCGGCATACCCAAATCAAGGGGGACGCGGCGATCGCCATGATCTCGGTGGGCGCGCTGGCCATCGGCTATCTGCTGCTCAACCTGTTTTCCAAATCCACCAACCTGTCGGGGGACGTATGCTCCACGCTGTTTGGGTCCACGTCCATCCTGACGCTGACCCGCTCGGAGGTCTGGCTGTGCGCCGCGCTGTCCCTGGCGGTGGTCGTGATTTTCCTCCTGTTTTACCACCGGATCTTCGCGGTCACCTTCGACGAGGATTTCGCCCGCGCGGTCGGCGTGCGGGTAGAGGCCTATAACCTGCTGATCGCGGTGGTGATCGCGGTCATCATCGTGCTGGCGATGAACCTGGTCGGCTCCCTGCTCATCTCCGCGCTGATCATTTTCCCCGCGATGGCGGCCATGCGGGTGTTCAAAAGCTTCCGCGCAGTGACCATCTGCTCGGCGGTGTTTTCAGTGCTCTGCGCCCTGCTGGGCATCCTGATCTCCATCCTGGGGGGGACGGCGGTGGGCTCCACCATCGTCGCGGTCGACCTGGCCGGCTTCCTGTTGTTTTCTTTTTACGCCTATTTAAGGAGGGTATGCGCAT
>JAFUHB010000241.1 GCA_017469085.1 Clostridia bacterium | reverse complement strand
CCTGGATGACCTCGGGATAGATCTTGTCCAGGTTGTAGTCGCGGAATCGATCCGGATTGACGCCGGTGAGCACCAGGATCTTGCGGTAGATCAGATTCAGCCGGTAGATGCTGTCCTCCAGCTGGCGGAGAATCGGGCCCATGTCGCCCAAGGTCGCCTCCATGCGGATGGTGTGGCTGCCCTCGGAGAGATAGAACTGATAGGGCGCGCCGTCCGCGTCTGAGAGGGTGAGCATTTCCCAGGAGGTGCTGTAGCCAAAGGAGATGGCGGCCATGTCGTCAAAGGGCAGCTCGCCGTCGATGTACAGGCTGCGGCTGGAGACCGCGCCCCGCTGATAGGCCTGGCGGGCCTTGACGGAGATGGTATACCAGCCATCCTCCGGCACGTCCAAGCTCCACTCGATCCACTGGCCCGCCTTGTTCCAGGGGTCGCCGCCGATATAGTTGAGAATGGTATTGGTCACGCTGTAGGGCTTGGTATCGGGCGAGGATCGGTCATAGCGGGCATACAGCGACGGAGAGGAGCGCAGCTCGGCCGCCTCGCCCTGAAGGACGGTCTGCCAGCTCCGCGCCGCGTCGGAGGTCTCCCCGTGGGGCTGCGCGGCCCTGTATTCCTCATACGTCCTGGCCTGCCTCACGGGAACCAGCTCGATCCCCCGCAGCAGCATCGGCTCGTTGACGGCGCGAAGCGCGAGGGTATTCTCCCCCGCCTCAAAGTAGAACCGATAGGGCTCCACCTCGTAGCCCATGTCGTCCCGGCAATAATCCTGCTGCCAGTCGAAGCGCTCCACCTGGGTGGGGCGCACGTCGTTGCCCTGATTGTCCTTGCGCACGGGCCCGGCGTCCGTCCACAGCCGGGCAAACGTCAGCGTACCCGCCCCGTCGAAGGGCAGCTCGCCGTTGATGTGGAGCGCCCGCTCCATATCCACGCCGCGAGAGGGAACCGTCTTGTAATCCAGCAGAATGTTGTAAAAGCCGGGCGCCGCCACGTCCGCCCGCCAGGTAACGAAGGAGCCGTCGGGCGTATAGACGCACGTCGAGCCATCCTCCTGCCGGAGCTCGCCGTCGCCCTCGAACGAAGCGATATCCACCCGCACGCCGTCGGTAACCGTGTCCACGCCGGCATGGGCCTGCAAATAGGCGTCATAGGTGTCGCCCCGCCCGAGACCGCTGACCTCAGCGTTCAGGTCCGCGCCCTCGTATTTGGTCTCAAAGCTCTGGCTGCCGCCGTTTAACAGCGCGATCAGCGCAATCGCCGCCGCCAGGAAAAGCAGGAAAAACAGTGCGCCACGATATTTCTTGAACATTTGTTCACCCCTCTGACGGAAGCTGTCGAAATTCCATCGAACATGCCGCCATTTACAGAAATACCAATTTTAGTCATAAGTATATAATTTATTATATTAATTTTCCCCAAATTTGTCAAGAATTTGAGAAAACAATTTGGGGACATTTTTTGCCCTGATTTCCTTGCATGCGCCTTCCCGGCGGCTATCCATCGCCCTATCCACGGCCGCGTCCATGATGCGCCGATCAGCCCAGATGGCGCTGCCCTCGCGTTCATTTCCAGGGCGTCATCATTTACTTTTGCGGAAATAGGCAGGACCGAATAAAATCCAGGACCGGGGAACGGGGAATTTTGGGGGTATGCTTTCAGAACAGGAATCTTCGCGGGTTTCGCACATCGCGCGAAACCCCGCTCGATTGAACTGTTCTGAGAAGCATACCCCCGCGCCGCGGGGATCAGCGAGTCATGCGTACCGCGCTCGGAGAACAGGATTTATACTATTCTCAATCTAAAAGTGATCAGATGCGGAGCAGATTATTCGTTCTGCCACAGTCGAACGGAGAGAGGTGATGCAGCGCATCGTTGACCGCAGTGAGACAAAGGCAGGGCGGATAAGATGCCCGCAGATGGTTGCAATT
>JAFUHB010000240.1 GCA_017469085.1 Clostridia bacterium | reverse complement strand
GCGCGTTCAGATCGACGCCTTTTTGCATCAGATCGACGCCCTCAAAATAAATGTGGCCTCCAGTCGGTTTTTCCAGCAGGTTCAGGCAGCGCAGGAACGTGCTCTTGCCGGAACCGGACGGCCCGATGACGCATACCACCTCGCCCTTGTGAATCTGAGTGCTGATGCCCTTCAGAACATCCAGCCCGCCGAAGCTTTTTTGCAGGTTTTCCACCCGGATGATGGGATCAGGCGTGCTTGACACCGGCATGCAGCCTCCTTTCCAGCAGGTTCAGCAGTTTCGTCAGGCCAATAACCAGGATCAGGTAAATCAAAGCGACCGCGATCAGGGGATTGACCGCGTCGTATGTCAGATTGCGGATCTGGTTGCCGCGGCTGGTCAGATCAAACACGCCGACATACCCGGCTACGGAGGTTTCCTTGATCAGCGCGATCATTTCATTGCCGATGGCGGGCAGGATGACGCGAATGGCCTGCGGGAGGATGATTTTGCGCATCGTCTGAACGCTGGACAGGCCCAGCGAGCGTCCGGCCTCCATCTGACCCTTGTCCACGGAGTTGATGCCGCTGCGGATGATTTCCGCGACATAGGCGCCGGAATTGACGCCGAAGCCCAGCACGCAGACCGCCAGCGGGTTGCGCGTGCCGGCAAAGATGGCATACACCAGGATCATCAATAATACCATGACCGGCATGCCGCGGATGACAGTGGTGTAAAGATCACAGAGGACGGCGGCGGGCTTCAGCCCGGGAGAATCCTCCGCAAAGTATTTGATAACGGCGATCAGCGTGCCGATCACGATGCCGATCACGAGCGCGCCGAGGGATATGATCAGCGTGTTTTGAAGGCCTTGGGGAATCAGCCGCCAGTAGCCCTTGGCGATAAAAGTGTTATTCAGCTGTTGCAGCCAGGCTTCCACGATATCGATCCCTTTCGTTGATGACTATTTATTAGGGAAAAACACTTTCCGCCGGCGTCCGGTCGACGGAAAGTGACTGCGGCATCCCATGCGCCGGGAGAATGACGACGCTTTGTGACGCGCGGTTACAGCTGGGGCACCTCGTAGGCCTCGCCGTACTTCTCAAAGATCGCGGCCATTTCACCGCTTGTCATCAGGTCATTCAGGACGACGTTCACCGCGTCCACCAGCGTCTCGCTGCCGAAGGCGAAGGCAAAGGCGTAGGGTTCTTCCGTCATCGGCTCGTCCAGGATCACCAGGGTCTTGCCACCGGCTTGGTTATATTCCTGCACCATGCGCTTGGCTACGGTATTGTCGATGACCCACGCGTCCACCGAGTTGTTGACAAGCGCCAGCTCGGCGTCCACGTTCGCCTTATAGGCCTGGATGTTGTAACCCTCCTCCAGGCACAGGGCTTCCGCGGTGGTGCCGCTCTGCACGGCGATGAGCTTGCCGCTCAGGTCGGCGGCGCTTTGGATGGCGCTGCCCTCTACCACCACGATCACCTGGGCGGCCAGATAGTAGACATCGGAGAAGAGCACGTTTTTCTTGCGCTCCTCGGTGACGGTAAAGCCGGACACACCGATATCGGCCGCGCCGTTCTGCACGTCTGTCAGCACGAAATCAAAGTCGGTGGCCTTGACGTCCAGCGTGACGCCCAGCGCCTCAACGACCTTGTTCATGATATCGATCTCAATGCCTTCGTACCCGTCCGCGCCGGTCTGCACGTCCACGACCAGGTTTTCAAAGGGTGGGAAATCAGGGCTGCTGGACATGACGATCTTGCCGGCGGCCTGCACGTCCTCCAGTGTGGCGGCGGAGGCGGAAACGGCGCAGAGCATGAGGGACAGGGTCAGGCAGAGGGATAACAGCTTTTTCATGGGGCTCCTCCTTAACGAATGTTCCGTATGATGAATAGGGAAAGGGATACTTGATTCCGTCCGGTCGATCAGCGCTTTTATAGGTTATTTTCCGCCGTTCGCTTGATTGACGAGGGCCTGCACCTTGATCGGCAGACCGTACAGGGTGATAAAGCCGGCGGCATCCTTCTGATCATAGTCGGACGCGCCGAAGGTGGCGATCTCCTCGCTGTACAGGGACCACGGGCTCCAGACGCCCGCCTTGATGATGTTGCCCTTGTACAGCTTCAGTCGGACCTTGCCAGTGACGTGCTCCTGCGTTTTATCCACAAAGGCGGTCAGCGCCTCGCGCAGGGGAGTGAACCACTGGCCGTTGTACACAAGCTCGGCGAAGGTGACGGACAGACGCTGTTTTTCGTGCATGGTCAGCTTATCCAGACAGATGCTTTCCAGCGCCTCGTGCGCCTTGTAAAGAATGGTGCCGCCGGGGGTTTCGTATATGCCGCGGCATTTCATGCCGACCAGGCGGTTTTCCACGATGTCGATG
>JAFUHB010000239.1 GCA_017469085.1 Clostridia bacterium | reverse complement strand
CAGCGATTTGTACCTTGCGCCTTTTCCGCCCGGGAGGCCCAAAGGGCCGAGAGGAAAAGGCGTCAGGGGGTGGCGTTGGCGGGGGAAAGATTCCCCCGCCAAGTTCCTATGAAGCCGTCAGGCGGAATAGGAACGTTTACGGCTCGATCCGGTTCGGGCCGCGGAACAGGAATTCGACCTCCTTGATGGACAGGCCCAGCAGCAGCATGGTCAGCCGGTCGATGCCCAGGCCGAAGCCGCCGTGCGGCGGGCAGCCGTAGCGGAAGAATTCCATATAAAATTCGACGTCCTTGCCCAGGCCCTTTTCGTCCGCCTGCGCGCGCAGTGGCTCGTAGCGGTGCTCGCGCTGCGCGCCGGTGGTGATCTCGGTGCCGCGCCAGATCAGGTCGTAGCCCAGGGGGTTGCCGTTCTCATCCCGCATGTGATAGAAGGCGCGCTTCTGGGGGCCGTAATCGGTCACGAATAGGAACTCGTGGCCGAACTTGTCCTGGCTCAGCTTGGCACACAGGTGCTCAGCGTCGGTGGTCAGGTCGTTCTTTTCGCTGTCGTCCACGGTGTAGCCGTAGCGCTCCTCGAGCTCCTTATAAACGTCCGCCAGCTTCATTTCGGGGAAGGGCAGCGTCGGCACGACCACGTCCAGGCCGTAGAGCTCCTTGATCTTGTCCCCGCAGGCGTCCTTGACCTGCTGCAGGGCGTAGGTCAGCAGCTCCGCCTCGATCTGCATGACGTCCCGGAAGGAGTCGATGTAGCTCATTTCGAGGTCAAACCCGGTGAACTCGGTGGCGTGCTTGTTGGTGAAGGATTTTTCGGCGCGGAACACAGGGCCGACCTCAAAGATGCGGTCAAAGCCCGCCGCCATCGCCATCTGCTTATAAAACTGCGGGCTCTGGGAGAGGTAGCCCTTACGGTCGAAGTACTTGAGCTCGAACACCTCGCTGCCCGACTCGCTGGCCGCGCCGATCAGCTTGGGGGTGTGGATCTCGATGAACCCGCGCTGCAGCAGGAAGCTGCGCATGGCGTTGGTCAGCACGGTCTGCGCCTGATAGATCAGCAGGTTTTTGTCGCTGCGCAGGTCGATCCAGCGATAATCCAGGCGGGAATCGATGGCCGCATCCTTGGAGATGGGCAGGGCCTCCGCGATGGACTCGATTTGGATCGTATCGGGCAGCAGCTCCCGGCCGCCCAGCTTTACGAAGCTGTTTTCCACCAGCTCGCCCTCGGCGGTGATCACCGATTC
Source organism: Clostridia bacterium (assembly GCA_017469085.1). Taxonomy (GTDB): domain Bacteria; phylum Bacillota; class Clostridia; order Christensenellales; family Aristaeellaceae; genus UBA4246. Next base: position 55,781 of record JAFUHB010000239.1, on the reverse strand, counting down.
AATGGTCAGCTTATCCACCTGCGCGGCGACCTCGGGGTATTTTTCCTTTTCCACGGTCAGCTGGATGCGCCCTGTGTGGTCGCGCAATACCAGGAACGCCATCGTCCGCTTATTGCGGATGTTCTCCACGAAGCCCTGCAGCTTGACGCGCTGCCCCGCCGGCGCGGAGGCGATCAAAGACCTTTCCATGCTTTTCCTGCTCCTCTCAAAAACGATGATTGATTTATCCGTTCACGCGGGACGCGATGAGCCCGGGCGCTTCCGCCAGGGGCAGCTCGGTCTCCTCCCGGGTCTTCAGGTCCCGCAGCTTGACCACGCCGCGCTCCAATTCCTCCCCGCCTACCAGGGCGATGAACTTGGCGCCCAGCTTATCGGCATACTTAAACTGCGCCTTGAGGCTGCGCCCGCACAGGTCGCCCTCGGCCTTCACGCCCGCGGCACGCAGCGCCTGGGTAAAGGCGAAGGCCTCGGTCTGGCGGTCCGCCCCGATGTTGGCTACATAAACGTCGCTCACGGAGGGCTCCTCGGGCAGAAGGCCGCGGTTGCCCAGCTCGATCAGGATGCGCTCCAGCCCCAGCCCGAAGCCCGCCGCCGGGGTGTCCGGCCCGCCCAGCTCCTCGATCAGGTTGTCGTAGCGCCCGCCGCCGCACAGCGCCAGGCCCTCGCGGCCGGTCTGCATGATCACCTCGAACACGGTGCGCGTGTAATAATCCAGGCCGCGCACGATGGTAGGATCGACGGCGAAGGGGATCTTCTGCGCCGCAAGCAGCGCCTGCAGGCGCTCAAAATGCGCGCGGCAATCCTCGCACAGGCAATCCAGAATGGAGGGCGCGCCGCTCACGATGGCCTTGCACTTTTCCTGCTTGCAGTCCAGGATGCGCAGGGGGTTCTTCTCAAACCGCGCCTGGCAGTCCGCGCACATATCGCCCAGGCGGTCGCCCAGGTAAGCCCGCAGCGCCTCGTGATACCTGGGCCGGCAATTTTTGCAGCCGATCGAGTTGATGTGGACGGACAGGTTCTCCATCCCCAGCTCGCCCAGCAGGGTCATCAGCAGGTTGATCAGCTCCGCCTCCACCGTGGGCTCCTTGCCGCCGAAGCACTCCATGCCGAACTGGTGATGCTCGCGCAGCCGCCCGGCCTGGGGATTTTCATAGCGGAAGATGGGCGCGGCCAGGTAATACACCTTGGCGGGCAGCGGATCGGCGTACATATGCGCCTCCACGAAGGCGCGCACGGCCCCCGCCGTCCCCTCGGGCTTCAGGGTGATCGAACGGTCCCCCTTGTCCTTGAAGGTGTACATTTCCTTGGTTACGATGTCGGTGGTGCCGCCGACGCCGCGCTGGAACAGCTCGGTATGCTCAAAAACCGGGGTCCGGATCTCCCGATACCCCCAGAGCGCCGAAAGGCGGCGCATTTTATCCTCGAGCGCGTGCCACAGATAGGCCTCCTGCGGCAGCATGTCCCTGGTGCCCTTGGGCGCTTGTGTCAGCATCAAAAAACCTCCCGGTCCGGTCGCGTTTTCCCGCTGTCCGGCCTGGCCGAACAGCCGAAAAACATTATGGCAACACCGCATAATTAAAGTGGTCAGATGGCGCATGGTTTTTTTGGTCTGATGAAGTCGTATGGAGGGAGCGGAAACCGCCGCCCACAGTGTGGGATGAAGGCGGTTGGAGCTCCAATGAGCCACAGAGGACCGCAAGCGGCAGCGCCGCGGGCCGACAATGGCGAATTGTGGTAGCAGCGCTACGTCGACCGGAATGAGGCAATATCAGAGCGAAAAAGACGTGTGCCAGATGGGACGTATCCCGCCGCGTCCTGTGGACGATGAAGGCGGGAGGAGTCCCAGTGAGCCACAGAGTGTAGACTGCATAGCAGTCTACACGACAATGGCGAACTGAGAGTCCGCCGTATTGTGCGGCGGTGCCATTATAAAATCGGGCGTTCCTTTTGTCAAGAATCACCGGGACACTGTACAAAACCCCTGAAAGATCTGTGATGTAGATTTGACAGAAGAGAGAATTTTATCCTTCCCGCCCCGGCGGGTGCAGGCCGGCGCGCATCCGGGTAACGACGGCGTCGAGATTGTTGTGAACGGAAACGGTCAGCGCGGGAAAGCCGGTCAGCTCCATGGCGGCGATCAGGATGCAGAGCCCGTGGGGGATGATCGCGGCGCGGGAGGCGTAGAGCCCAGGGATCCCGGCGCGGGCCTCGGGCGTCATGGGCGCGACGCGCTGCAGCAGGGCATAGGTCTCCCCCAGGGTCACCTGCGTTCCCTCGAGCTCCTCGCCGTGGGAATGTACCCCCTGGGTGACGGCCGCCAGCGTCGCCGCGGTGCCGCCGATGGCGATCAGCCGCTCCGGCCTCGGCAGCTCAAGCAGCCGGGCATAGGCGGCCTTCAGGCGGCCCCGGACTGCCGAGAGCGCCCGCTCCGCGTCCTCCCAGCTTTGGATCGGCCCCTCCCGCCTAAACAGCCGGCTTGCGCCCTCCTGGGCGCTCACGGCGTCCAGCAGGTGGTTGGCGCTGCCGTAGGTCAGCTCGGACGAGCCGCCGCCGATATCCAGCACGGCGCAGTCCCGCCCGCGGGAGGCCGCCTCAAAGGCCAGCTCGGCCTCCTCCAGCCCCGATATCACGCGCAGGCGCAGCCCGCTCGTTTCAAATAAACGCCGGGCAAACTCCAAGGAGTTCCCGGCGTCGCGCACCGCGCTGGTCGCGCAGAGCAAAACATTTTCCGCGCCCATGGCGCAGGCGATGTTTTTGAGGCGCAGGACAGCCTGCGCCGTGTTGTTCATGGCGGTCTCGGTCAGGTCTTTTCCATTGTCCAGCCCCAGGAACAGGCGGGTATCCTCCCGTCCCCGGTGCTCCCGTCCGTTGTCCAGGCGGACCAGCAAGCGGGTGGAATTGGAGCCGATCGCGATCGCCGCCGCGTTCATGGCTGGACCTCGGTCTCGGGCGCGGACGCCGCTTCCTCCGTGAAATCGGGAGCAGCCCCGGCTGCCGGCGCTTCCGCGACGACCTCTACCTCGGGCACGTAGCCGATCTCACCCTCCACCAGCATCTCCGGGTTGATCACCACAAAGCGGATCTCGCCGGGCATCAAATAACCGTTCTCCCGGGCACGCTGCGCGACATACTCCGCGGTATCGGCAATATTGACCTCGCGCGTGCGTTCGCTGCGGGCCTGGTAAACCTCGAGCTTTTGTTCGTTGAGCGTCTTTTTGACAGCCTCCAGGGAGGCGATATCGCTGTTCTGGCGGCGGATCAGCAGCGCGGCCACGACCGCCAGCGCCAGCAGCACGACCAGGAAGGTCGTCAGCTTGATCGGCTTATCCAGTTTATCGCGCATCCGCGTTTCCTCCCCTCTTGGTATCGTTGCCCTTTACTCCGTGATATCCTCGCCCGTCAGGTTTTTCCAGGATTGACGCAGGGTCCTTTGATTGGTCATGCCGTAATCGGTATCCCCGTCGCTGGTGGTCTCGGCATAGGTGCGCAGGAAGTGTACACATAAATGCCCGTCAAAGCCGTTGGCGGAGATCGATCCGCTCAGGTGGGGCCGGTTGTGCATGGTCGCCATGGTCCATTGGCCGTCCGGCAGCTGCACATAAACGGTGTGCACCGTCCAGCTGGTCCGGCCGAAGGCCTTGTTCATCAGCAGGGTATCCCGCAGGGTCTGCGGCTCGGAATCCGCGTGATGGCCCCGCGAATAAACGCGCAGGTTCCAGGAAATACCGGTCAGCGGATCCAGGATCAGCAGGGTATCGCCCGTCTTGATCTGCGTTTTGACGCCCTTGGCGACGACGTTCCCCTGATCGTCCTTCAGGTCATACCAGCGCAGCAGCTGGATGCTCTCCGTCGCCGGGAGGGCCATCAGCCCGTCGCTGGCCCCGATGGAAACGGCGGGCGTCGCCGTCGCGCCGTTGGCCGTGCCGCTGAACAGCAGCCGCTGGGTCGCGGGATCGGCCGCGCCGCTGGGGGTCAGGTTATTGCGCATCTGGAACTGCACAAGGGCGTTGTGCGTCAGCTCGTCAAAGGAGCCGTTCACCGTGACCACATAGCCCAGGTTAAGCAGCGCCTGCTGCATCGGCGTTACCCGGGAAACGCTCGGCACGTTGTCCCGGTAATAAATGTGCATGGTGGTATAGCTGTCCAGGTCGGCGGTATATGCCTGCGCGCTCGCGGAGAAGAGGGTGGTCAGCGTATTTTTGCCCGCCAGGCCGTCCACCGTCAGGCTGTGCGCGGTCTGGAACACGCGCACGGCGGCGACCGTCGCCGTATCATAGGTCCCGCTCACAGCGGTCAGATAGCCCAGCTGCTGCAGGCGCTGCTGCAGGGCCGTAACATCCGCGCCGGTATAGCCGGAGCGCAGCGTGCGGGTAAAAATCGAGGTGTCGTAGCCGCTTGCCGACGGGGTCGGCGTGGGCGTGGCGGTCGGGACCGCCGTCGCGGTCCAGATATCCCCGCTGAAATCCAGATACTGGGTCATCGCGTAGCCGGTGTAACCGCCATAGGAAACGCGGCTCCATACCTCGCCCTTCTCCAGCACCGTCAGGAACGTGCCGTTGGCGACCGACGTCAGCACCGCGCTGCCCGTCTGGGTGGCGGCGTCGCGGATATTCAGCGAGCTGCCCGACGTTTTGACCCGCACGGTATACACCGCGGGCGCCGGGGTCGCCGTGGCCGTGGGGGCCGCCGTCGCGGCGCCGAAGCTCAGGTAAGCGGTCATCACGTAGCCGTTATATCCGCCGTAGGTGATCGCGCTCCAAACCGAGCCGCGCTCCGTCACCACCACGCTCGTGCCCCGCGGAATGGTCATGATAACCTTCGCGGAGGTATTGGGCTGGGTGCGGAAATTGAGGGAGCCCTTGTCCGTCAAGACCGTCGCCAGGTAATATTCGCTGGGCGCGGGCGTTGCTGTGGCCTGCGGCACCGGCGTATTGACCGACGTCGTATAGGCGAAATTCAGGTACTTGGTCAGCACATATCCGGTGTCCCCGTTAAAGCTCACGGTACACCAGGTGCTGCCCCGCTCCAGCACCGTCAAAATCGTCCAGTTGGGGATCAGGCGCAGGGCGGCGGAGTTGGTCTTGCGCTTTTCTCGGAGGGTCAGGGTGCCGCCCTTGGGCGTTTCCACCCGGGCGGTCAGCTTGGGCGCCTGGGTAGGCTTGGGCGTGGCCGTTGCGGCGGCGGTCGGCAAGGCGGAGCCCTGATAATTGAAATTCAGGTAGCGGGTCAGCACATAGCCCGTCTGCCCGCCGTAGGACACCTGACACCAGGTGCTGCCCCGCTGCAGGACCGGGACCACCGTCAAAAAGGGGATCACGGTCAGCGCGGTCGAATTCGTGCTGCGCTCCTTGCGCAGCGTCAGGGTGCCGCCCGTGGTCTCCACCCGGGCGGTGGTGGTCACATTGTTGGTCAGGGCGTTCAAAAGCGCCTGGGTCTGCGTGCCCGCGACGCCGTCCGCCTGGATGCCGTATTCCTGCTGGAACAGGCGCACAGCGGCCTCCGTCACCGTGCCGTAGCTGCCGTCCGCCGTCAGGGAATAGCCGAGCGTGATCAGCATCTGCTGCAGTTCGACCACCGCCGGGCCGCTGCTGCCCAGGCTGAGCGTCGTATACCCGCCCGAAATCGGTACGGGCGTCGCCGTAGCCTGGGGAATCTCGCCGATCTCGTAGCCCTGCTCGGCCAGCCATTGGGCCAGGCCCTCGCCGGCCGCCTCATAAAGGCGGGTCAGCGTCTGGTCTCCGGCCAGGCCGTCCACTTTGAGCCCCTGGTCCTTCTGGAAGGCCAGCACGGCCGCCTTGGTGTTGCGGCCGAACGCGCCGTCCACATCAATGCTGTAGCCGACCAGGTTCAACGCCAGCTGCATGACCGCCACCTCGTCGCTCCTGTCGCCAACGCGCAGCGTATCATATTTCGCAAAGGCCGTCCCGGACAGCGCCAACAGGACCGCCATAAAAACGCTCAAAAAAGCGTACCGCTTTCCGCTTCGCATGATGTTCGCCCCTTTCGACATGACCGCGGCTGGGTATTTGCAGCCAGTATACCATATTTGATAGGATTCGTAAACAATTATTTCGATTTTGTTGTTGATTTATTATCAATTGTTACAAAATTGTAGATTTACATTCTGCGCTGCCTGGTTTATAATAGCTGCGTATCATCAATCAGGAGGACCCATCCCCATGGAAAAAACCGTTACCCGCGAAATGTCCCTGAACGAAGTGCTGAGCCTGGATAAGGGCACCGCCCGCGTTTTCATGGATTTCGGCATGACCTGCCTGGGCTGCCCCTTCTCCATGATGGAGTCGGTCGAGCAGGCCTGCGCCGCCCACGGCGCCGATCCCGACGAGGTCGTGGATCAGCTGAACGCTTATCTGGCCGAGCAGGAGAACTGAAAAACACAATCGCTCTTCCATCAACATATAAGCCCCAGGGCTGCTGCGTTTTCGCGGCTTGCCTGTGGCTTTCATTCTGCCTTCTGTATCAAGGCTGATCTGAGCGTTTCAATATGTAATCGATACTGACTTGATAATAATCCGACAGTGCAATCATTGCTTCCAGTGTCGGCACTCTCTGTCCGTTTTCGTATTTCGAGAGAAGGGCCTGATCAATGCCGGTCGATATTTGCAAGGCAATTTGTGTGATGCCTTTTGATTTTCTCAACTCCTTCAACCGGGTTTCCATATGCAAGTCCTCCCATGACATTTTGTCATGAAAGCCGTTGACAAATATGACAATTAGTCATATCATCAATTTGCATATGTTCTTTTGAAAGGAGCAAAAAATACTATGACCTGTCCGAAATGCGGAAATGATCAGGTTTCTGTGCAAACCTATCAGGAAAATCGGGGCTCCGTTACTCATTCCAAAACAAAATCCAAATACAAAGAAAAGGGCCACGGTTTCTTCTGGTGGCTCTTTATCGGTTGGTGGTGGTGGATCGTTGATTTGTTCCTGTGGGTTTTTCTGTTTATTCCCCGGCTGCTCGTCAAGATATTCCATAGAAAAAAGTACGTCGGAAAGTCAACCACGACCAGTGCGACTGTCAATACAATCGTCTACACCACTGTATATACTTGCCAGCATTGCGGGCATTCATGGTCAAAAACAGTGTCATAAACACGGCCGCAATCAGCCGCCGCTCATCAAATGCATTACTCCTGAATTAACCGATACCCCCCTCCGGCCAGGGCCCTGATCGCCTGCCGGAGCTTTTCCTGCCGGACCAAAACCCAATCGGTATCGAAGGTGGAAACGGCGAATACGGACACCTGGGCCGCCGCCAGCTGGGCGGTGATATCGGCCAGGATGCCGGTCAGGGAAAAATCGAGCGGCCCCTCCGCCCGGAAGGCGCGAAAGCCGGTTTCCCGGTCCAGGGCCGTTTCCGGCAGGAAGCGCTCCTCGCAAAGGAAGGAGGTTTCCGTCCCCGTTTCGGCAAACACAAGGATGCCGGGAACATCGGGCATGCTGGCGCCCAGGGGAAGCTTGGCCACGCAAAACAGCTGGGGCAGCAGCGTCAGACGCAGCGCGTCCGGCACGTCCCTGAGCCCGTCCGGCCGCACCCGGCGGCTCCTGCGCTCCAGGATCACGGTATCGTGCCAAACGCCGTCCGGGGTAAAGCCGGGGCGCTCCCGGCGGCCGACCACGCGGAAGCCGAGGGCCTGATGCAGCGCGATGGACCGAAGGTTTTCCGCGGTAATGACCGCCTCCAGCGTCCAGACGCCGGCAGCCTCCGACGTCTCGATCAGCGCGGCGAGGAGCGCCTTCCCGCCTCCCCGGCCTACGGCGGAGGCGTCCAGGTAGACGCTCTCCTCCGCCGCGCCCGCATATCCAGCCGCGGCGCTGACCGGCATCAGGGCGGCAAAGCCCACCACCCGGCCTTCCTCCGTCAGCACCAGGCGGCAGTCGGGCCGATGCGCCCGGTCCCAGGTCTCCCAGTCGGGAACGTCCGCCGTAAACGTCGCCAGGTTGCCCCGTATCCCCTGGGCGTAGATGGCTAAAACGGCCTGCCCGTCCTCCTGCGTCATTTCGCGAATCGAAAAGCCGGAGACATCACGCCGCGTCATCCTGCGCCTCCTGCTGCGGTACGGGCTGCTGGTTCAGGCTCAGCTCCTTTTCATAAAGGCCGGGAATATGCTCAAAAAACCCGTTCTTGTTTTCATCCTCGCCCACCGCGGAATATTTGAGGCCGAACAGTCGGCTGTCCAGCGGGCCGCTGACCTCCACGGAATAGCGGCCGTTCTGCTGGGACGCGTGCTTCAGGAAGGCCTCCCGCGCGATTTCCAGCGCCGTTTTGCCGCCGAAGCGGGACAGCGGCCTTTCCCAATCCATGGCCAGCGGATCGTCTCCGTACAGGTGGATATAATATTTCTTGACCTCCCAGGCCGGCAGCTTGCTGAGCGCCTTATTGCCGGCATCGGCCGCCTCCTGGACCGCCGCGGTGACGCAGGCTGTCATGGCGCGGTGCTGGGCATGGCCGTACTCGCCCTTTTCGTCCTGCGTGACGACCACCTCCGGCTGATAGGTGCGGATCAGCCGGGCGATATAGTGGATCACGTTCTGGCGGCCGCCCCATTTTTCCAGCGTCTCGTTGACCTTGAGGCGCGGATCGTCCACATAGGGGGCGAACACCGGCCCATACCTGAGCCCGCAATGCCACAGCGCGTCCAGCGCCTCGCATTTACGGTAAGAATAGCGGGCGGTCATATAAACCACCTGCACATTCATCTGCAATTCCCCGCCATAGGTGGGCAGCAGGCCGCCGAACCAGAGGATATCGTCGTCCGGGTGACAGGCGATCACCAGCATGTCCGCCTTTTCCGCCGTGCTCTCAAAGCGGGGCAGTGTGGGATCGACCTCCCCCTCCGAATACATGCGGACCTCCAGCAGATGCATCCCCCGGTCCGGGGAATACAGGCGGAAATTGGTCAGGCCGGGCAGCGCGTAATACTGGTTGTTCCAATGGAAGGCGGGATCGACGACGGTGGTCCAGGTATTGTTGACCACCGCCTGCACGACGACCCCCTCCATGCTGTGGCTGCTTTCCACATACAGGCCGTAGCAGGGCTCCGGGCTGGCGAATTCCAGGTAAGCCTTGGGATACTGATCCTCCCATTTGGTCGTGCGGTCGCCGTCAAACAGCTGAAACAGCTTGCTTTTCATGCGGGACACGGTGATCGTGGCCGGGTCGGTAATATTCCGCGCGGGCTCCGCCTGGGCGCAGGCGGTCATCAGCAGCGCGCACAGCGCCGCCAGCAGCAGCAAAATCCTCTTCATATCCCCTCTGTCTCCCCTTTGTGAAGTTCGATATCGATCAGCCCGTTGGTAATGCCGCGGGCAATCTTATCCTGATAATCGGCGGTCGTCAGGATCACATCGTTCGCCACCGTCGTCAGGAAACCCGCTTCGATCAGGAAGGCGGGCATTTTCGCGTAATTATTGCCGATGAATTGGTCGTTCATGCGCACGATGCCGCCCGCCACGCCCGTCGAGGCCTTGATAGCGTCCAGCAACAGCTGAGCCCGGCGCGTATATTCCTCATGGGGCATCAAGGCCAGCGCATAGGGCGAGTGAGAAGGCCCGTACACATAGACCGCGTTGTTGGTGCCCTCCGAGGAGGCGTTCAGGTGGATGCGCAGGAAATAATCGGCCTCCTCCTGATTGGCGTATTCCGCGCGCTCCAGGTTGTTTAAGGATACCTCCTCCTGCCAGCGGGTCATCACGACCTCTGCGCCCGCCTCCCGCAGCCGGCGGCACAGCCGGTAGGAGATCTCCAGCACCGCGACGGATTCCTTGCGCAGGGTTTTGACGCCCTGCGCCATGCCGTTGGAGCCACTCAGCACCGTTTCATCGGAGCCCGGATAAAGCGGCACCCGTCCCACGCCCACCGGAAGGGCCTGATGTCCCGGATCGATGCACACCTTAACCCCGCTTAAAGGACCCTCCGCCGCCTGCTCTCCGATGTCCGGGGCCGCAAACAGCGTCCTCTCCCACGCCTGGCCCAATTCCATGCCCTTGAGCGTGCAGATTCTCACCTGGACCCTGTCCCGCGCGTTGACCGCGAACAGCGGCAGCGTCCCTTGGAATACCCCGTCCTCCGCCTCGTAAACAAGGGCCTCCGCGCGCTGCATGACTGAGGTGACGCGCAGGAAAAGGGCGTGATGCCCCGCCGCCGTAAAGGAAAAGCCGAGCGCCCTGTCCCCCGGCGTCAGCGTGATGTCGCGGATTTTTTTGACCGCTCCGGCCTCGGCCCTGGCAGGCTCCCGCGAATCCGGCGGGGTCAGGGAAACCGTCGCCCGATACAGCTCCTTCTGTGAAGGCGTCAGCAGGCGGATATCCGCCTTCTTCGCCGCGCGCAGGTAATGAAGGAGCAGCGTCCCTTCAAAAGCGCCGTCCCGCCCGACGAGCGTGACCAGGCCGGATTCATCCGCCGTCTTATAGGAAAGGCAGACATAAGGCCAACTCTCCGCCCGAAAGGAATAGCGGATCCCCGTTTCAGCCTGCTCAAATACCGCGTCCGTCACTGCGGGAGCCGCCCACGCAGGAAGCGCCCACAGCGTCCATAACGCCGCCAGGATCCACGCAATACGATGCCTTTTCATCTATCCTTCACTCCACCGGCAGCGAGGCCACCTCATCCCGGGCCCTGTGCAATTCCTCGATGAATCGCCAGTCGATATCCGTCAGGCGGTAGCCCTTGCGATACACCAGCACATCCCGGTGAGGGCGGTCGGCGTCCACGCAGCGCCGCTGGAACAGATGGTAACGGTCCAGCGCCTGCTGAGGCACCGGAGACACCCACATGTACGCCTCCGGGCCCTCGCTGAGCAATTCAAACTGACTGGCGCGCTCGTAAATGTAAATGCGCTTCATGACCTTGGCCTGCTGGTCGTGAGACTTGACCTCGCTGACCGGAAGGCTGGGCACGTAAGGATCGCCGTGCATCACGCGCGTATAGGGCGCCAGGTCGTCCAGCGTGAGCGGCTTTTTTTCCGCCAGGGGATGGCGCCGGCTCATGAGCGCCGCATATTCAAAGGTCCAGATCTCCTCCATATACATGTCCTTTTCCTTGAGGAGATTGACGAAATACGGCTCAAAGATCGTCTGATACCGAATGATGGCCATCCGGAAATTATTCTGTACAATATTGTTGATCGCGCGGAAGGCGTTGGTTTCCTTATAATTGATGTCCATTTCCCGCTCGCCGTCCAGCGAGGCAACCAGCCTCCGAAAGGCCTGCGCTACATAGCTGGCCCGCGGCACGGACACGCTGAACACCTGGCGCTCGTTGTTTTCTTCCTTTTTGTACAGGCTTTCCATGCGCGCCACCTGATCCAGGATGCTGGCGGCATAAGCCAGGAACTGTTCTCCCTCGCTGGTGGGCACGATGCCCTTCTGCGAGCGCTTGAACAGCTTGATCCCGATATCGTCCTCCAGCTCCTTGATCGCGCGGGACAACGCCGGCTGCCCCATATACAGCGCCTGTGCCGCCGATGTGATCGACCCGGTGCGGGCCACCTCCATCGCGTATTTCATCTGGGTCAGGTTCATGCCGTCCTCCGCTTTTCCGTCCTTGATTTGCTAACTATGAAAGGTTCGACACTCGTTTGTAAAATTCCTGCCTGGAGCCCCTCATCCAAACCATGATACAGCGCGGAGGCAGGTCTCCGCGGCCTTCCTCCCTTCGCTCAGCTTTTTTCTTCTGCTTTTTACAATCGATCCACCGGGTCACGCTGATAAAACGATTTACGAATCGGGCGAGTTATGTTATACTGAGGAAGCATGAAAAGGCGGAAAGGTTAAGAGGAAATGGATCTGCTTTCGATCATCACCAAAAAGAAGCTGGGCCAGACGCTGACCCGGGAGGAAATCGAATTCTTTGCCGAAGCGGCGGCCCAGGGCTCGGCGCCCGATTATCAGCTGGCGGCGCTGCTGATGGCCATTCGTCTGAACGGCATGGACGCGCGGGAGACTGCGGACTTGACCATGGCCATGGCCCGCTCCGGCGATCTGCTGGAGCCGGACGTGGGCGGCGTTCCCGTGGACAAGCATTCGACCGGCGGCGTCGGGGATACCACCACCTTGGTGCTTGCCCCCCTGGTCGCGGCAGCCGGCGGCAAGGTGCTTAAAATGAGCGGTCGTGGCCTTGGGCATACCGGCGGCACCGTTGATAAAATGGAATCCATCCCCGGGATGCGCGTCAGCCTGCCCGAGGAGGAATTCGTTGCCATCGTCCGCCGCATCGGCTGCGCCGTGGTCGGCCAGAGCGCCGAGCTCGCCCCGGCGGACAAGCGGCTGTACGCCCTGCGGGACGTCACCTCTACGGTGGATTCCATCCCGCTGATCGCGTCCAGCATCCTCAGTAAAAAATTCGCCTCCGGCGCCCGCGCCATCGTGCTGGACGTCAAGTTTGGCTCCGGCGCGATCATGGACAGCCTGGCAAAGAGCGTCGAGCTGGCCCAGGCGATGGTGGATATCGGCACCCACGCCGGCCGCCAGGTGATCGCCGTGCTGTCCTCCATGGCGGAGCCGCTCGGCACCCACGTAGGCAACGCGCTCGAGGTCAAGGAGGCCATCGACATCCTGGCCGGCCGCGCGGGCGGCGACCTCAAGGAGGTTTCCCTGTTCTTAGGGGCGCAGATGCTGCGCGCCAGCGGCGTCTCGACGTCCTTTGAGGCGGCGAAGGCGAGTCTGGAAAAGGTCCTTCAAAATGGAGCCGGCCTGCAGAAGCTGCGTGAAATGATCGCCGCTCAGGGCGGCGACCCGCGGGTCTGCGATGATCCGGGGCTCCTGCCCCAGGCTCCCCTCGTCCGCGACGTCGCGTTTGAGAGCGCCGGTTATGTCGCCGAAATGGATACCGCCGCGCTGGGCCTGGCCGCCCAGGGCATGGGCGCGGGCCGCAAAACCAAGGAGGACGTCATCGATCCCGCCGTCGGCTTTGTGATGAGGGCGCGGCTGGGGGGCCGGGTGCGCCCCGGCGATCCGATCGCGACCCTGCACGCCCGCGACGAGGCCTCTCTGGCAGCGGCCGCGGAGGCGATCCGCAAGGCCGTCGTTCTGAGCGACGCGCCCGTTCAAAAGCCCGCGCTGATCCACGCCGTCATCACACAGGACGGCATGGAAACGCTTTCGTCCGATTTGTGATCCGATCTTCCTGCATGAAAGGGGTGTTATCATGAAAAAGCTGCTGTCTCTTATCCTGATCCTTTGCCTCGCGCTTGCCGCCCTGCCCGCCCTGGGAGATACTTCCGCGCTGAGCCGCGAGGAAATCAACGCCTGGCGGAGCACCCTCCTGAAGGATTCCCTGAAGGACAATGCCTATACCGTGACGGAAGAAACGGGCATGTTCCTGCTGCATTTCGGCTATTATACCCTGGCCGCCAACACGCGGACGCTGGGCGCCAATACCACGATCTACGCCGTCAGCTTCAACGAGCTGCCCGACCAGGACAATACCCCGGCCGACATCCGGGGGCTCCGGCCCGGCGACCTGATCGAGGATCTGCTGGCCGCGTGGCCAAATGAGAATCCCACCCTGTCCGGCACCCGGGAGGAGGCCGTCCTGTATATCACGGGCGATCTGCCCGGTCAGGCCGCCGTAGGCTATGTCGCCCGGGACGGGCAGGACGCCCAGTATATCGTGCACAAGTGCTACGACACCGCCACCGACGGCGTCCATGTGACCGAGGTCACCTATACGCTCGACTTTGGGATGATCGCTTCTTCCTACACCGATTTTTCGGGCGAGGTGCTGTCCCTGGCCGAGGCCCGGCGCGAATTAAGCGAGTACGCCGAGCTTTTTGCGGACAAAAGCTACTCCGCTTACATGAGCTCCCTGATGAACGGCGAGGCCGAGCCCTTTGGCGCGGACGACCTGATCTTTTCCGGGCTGGACTTTTTCCGTCTGACGCCGGAAAGCGCCGTCAGCGTGTTGGGCGACGAATACGCCGAGGATTGGCTGGAGGACGGCGACACCTGGCTGCATGTGATGGAATGGAACGCCGCCACGCTGACCTTCATTCATGACAAGGACCGTAACCCGCTGCAGATCGACAGCCTTTACATGGATGAGGACACCCTCGAGGGCCCGCGCCATCTGCGCGTCGGCGATACCGTGGATAATGTGCTCAACCGTTTCCTGTACGCGGCGACCGATCCGGATGCCAGCCCCGTGGTGCTGTACGGCGCGGAAAACGACGCGAGCTACGCCACGATGGAGACCTTTATCTCCGGCACCTCGGAGATCCGCTATTACTGCGCCGACGAGGACGGCCACAGCGCCATGCTGCTGCTGTATATCGAAGGCGGCCTTCTTCAGAGCATCACCGTTCAAATGCTGTAAACTTTCGCAATCCATCCTGTTTCCGGAGGCGTGATCCCTTATGAGAATCGACCTGACCTGCCCCGTCGAGCTTTGGCACTTCAAAATGCCCACGGCGGACTTCCCCGTTTGCTCGGTGCAGCTGTACAACCTGTCTGAAAAGACGGTCACCAGCATCCAGGCCTGTTATTTGTGCTACGACGCGGACGGCGATCAGACCGCCCGTCATGTGGAGCGCGTTCAGGGGCTGGAGGCGCCGACCCGCTGCGCCTTCGAGGTGTCGGTCAAAATCGAGGAGGGCGTTGACGCCGCCGACATGGAGCTGATCATCGAAAAGGTCTGGTATGAGGACGGCACCGTCTGGCGGCGGGGCATGTCGCAGATGACGGATTACGCCCTGCCCGCTCCGCCCGACCCCAAACGCCTCGCCATCCTGCAGGAGATCGCCGGCAGAGACGCCTCCGTCTGCCCGTCCGACCAGGGCGCGGTGTGGGTCTGCGTCTGCGGGCGGCCCAACCCCGCCAGCTACGAGGTTTGCGGACGCTGCCAGCGCAATAAGCACGATATCTTCACCCGCTATAATGAAGCGGAGATCGAAAAGATCCTGTACCAGCGCGAGAGCGCAGAGGAAGAAAAGCGCCGGCAGGAGCAGGAGGAGCAGCGCAAGCTGAAGGCTGAAAACGAAGAAAAGGCCCGCAAAAAGCGCCGCCGCCGCCGGGTCTGGCTCTCAGTCATCCTGACCGTGCTGATCCTGGCCGCGCTGGCGTTTGGCGCTTACTACTATTTTATCCCCTGGTACCGCTATACCACCGCCACCCGGGAGCTGAACAACGCGCAGTACGCCTCCGCCAAGCAAACCTTCACCGAATTGGGCGATTATCAGGATGCCGCCGAAATGGTAAAGGAATGCGACTACCGCGAAGCAAAGGCCGCGCTGGCCGGGGATACCTATACCTCCCTTCGCGCCGCGCAGGACCTCTTCGACGCCCTCGGCGATTATCAGGACAGCGCGACCCTGGCGCAGGAGGCCCGCTATAAACAGGCGGAAAAACGCTTGGCCGCCGAAGAATTTGATACCGCCTACGCCCTGTACGGCGAAGTGCTCGGCTATCAGGACGCCGCCGAAAAACAGAAGCTGACCGTTTACCGTCGCGCCGCCAAGGCCATGGCCAACGGCGATTACGAGGCGGCCCGCGCCGACTTCCTGTCCCTGGGCAATTATGACGACGCCGAAACGCAGGCCAAGGAATGCCTCTACATCCCGGCGCTGGCCGCCATCGACGACGGCCGTCCCCTGGACGCCATCGACCCGCTCCTGTCCCTGGGCGATTACCGCAACAGCGAGCTGAAGCTGAAGGAAGCTTATTATAACCAAGGCTACCTGCTGTTCGACGCGGGCAATTACGACGAGGCCGCCGAATACTTCCTGCGGGCCGACGATTATATGGACGCCTACCGCCTGGCGACCCGCTGTCTCTACGAGCCTGCGCTGCAAACCCTCGCCGCTGGAGATTACCTGGAAGCGGCCGAGATGTTTGAAAAGATCTACACCTATGAGGATTCCGCCGAGCGCATGAAGGAGGCCTATTATCAGGCCGCTCTGCTAAAAATGGCGGATCAGGATTATGAAGAAGCCCTCGCCCTGCTGACCAAGGCGGAGGATTACGAGGGCGTCGAGGACGCGAAGAAGGAATGTGTCTATCAGCCCGCCGTCGCGCTGATGCTGGCCGGCGAGCGCGCCGAGGCGCTTGCCCAATTCCAAACCATCCGGGGCTATCGGGATGTCAACGCCCTGATCGAGGACCTGACCTACCAATTGGGCGTAGAGGCCCTGAACGCCGGCGACAACGACGCCGCTCTGTCCTACCTGACCCTGATCGAGGATTATCAGGACGCTGCCTCCCTGATCCAGGCCGCCCGCTACCGCCAGGCGCTGGCGCAGCTGGAGAGCGGCGACGCCGTACAGGCCGCGCAGGCGTTTTCGGCCCTCGGCGATTATCTGAACAGCCGGGAGTATTATCAGCAGGCCATTTTTGCCCAGGCCCGCGCCGCCATGGATCAGGATCGCTGGGCGGACGCCGAGCAGCTGCTGCGCGCCATCCCCGATTATCAGGGCGTGCAGGACGCGCTGAACGAATGTATTTATAATCAGGCGACCGCCGCCCTGACTGCCGGCGAAACCGAAAAGGCCTACGAGCTGCTGGCGCAGATCCGCGGCTATCAAGACGCCTCCGAGCTGTATAATGAGGCCGCTTACCAGATCGCCGCCGCCAAGACAGAAAGCGGCGACCTGTCCGAGGCCTCGCAGATTTACGATACGCTGGGCGATTACAAGGACGCCCGGGTGCTGGCCGAAAACGCCTCCGACAACTACTACCTCGATTCCTATCAGGCCGCCAAGGAAGCTTATGAAAATAAGGATTGGGCAGCCGTGGTCAAGGCCGTGGAAAACATCAAGCTGGAAAACGTCGGAGAGCGCTACGCGGACCTGCTGGAAATGTATCAGGAGGCCGCCTATCAGTACGCCGAGCAGCTGTACGCCGCGGACCAGCCCTATGAAGCCTACCAATATTACACGCAAATCGCCGATTATAAGGACGTGGCAAAGAAAAAGCTGTCCCGCGCCAGTTATCAGGTGTTCGGCAGCTGGACCAGCTCCAAGGACGAAAGCTTCACGTTCAATCCGGACGGCACATGCACGGTCAACGGCGTCAACCTGTTCTACTTTGCCAAGCAGTATACCATGAAAATCGGCCCCGCGCAGGGCGAATGGGCCACGACCTATCAGATCGTTTCGCTGAACGAGCGCACCATGACCCTTCGCATCACCAGCAAGGAGAACAAGGGCAAAACCTATCGGCTGACCAAGGTCACCCCAGCCGAAGATACGCAAGAGTAAGGCTTTATGCTGAACGCTTACAAAACCTATGATGAAAAGCACCTGGACGTCCTGGACGGCGTCCGGGTGCTTTTGATCTTTATCGTCTCCTGGTATCATATCTGGCAGCAAAGCTGGCTGATCCCCAATTTTCAGGTCGCCGGCCAGTGGTGGAGCCTGGATTTTATTCCGCGCAGCGGCTATCTCGCCGTGGACGGCATGCTGTTTTTAAGCGGACTGCTGCTTTTATGGCCCGTTTTGCGAAACGGCGGACAGCTCGACGTCCGCGCCTTTTACCGGCGCAGGCTCATCCGCATCGTGCCCTCTTACGTGCTGGCGCTGATCGCTTCCCTGCTGTTCACCGCGATTCCCGAGGGACGGTATACCACCGCGTGGGACGGTGTTTTGGATATGCTGGCCCACCTGACCTTTACGCACAATCTGTTTTACCGCTCCTACATGCTCTCTCCCCTGAACGGCGTATTATGGACGCTGGGGGTCGAAATGCAGTTTTATCTGATCTTCCCCCTGCTGTGCCGGGCGCTGCGTAAGCATCCGCTGATCACCCTGCTGAGCATGACGGGCGTCGCCCTCCTGTACCGGCTTTGGGCGGCCGGCGTCGAGGATAACGCCATGCTGATCAATCAGCTCCCCGCTTTTTTGGATGTTTACGCCTGGGGCTTTGCCGCGGCGCTGATCATCCATCGGTTTTATCGTCGCGCCGATTCCTTCGGTTCGCCGGAAAAGGCGTTTTTTACGCTCTGCATGCTGCTGGGCGCCGTGCTGCTGATTCAGCTTGCCACCGCGCAGGCCGCTGAAAACGGGATTGAAAATATCCGGCTGGGGCAGCTGAACCGTCGGTTTTTCCTGGCCGCCTGCTGGTGTGTTTTCTCGGTCGGGGCGTGTTTTTCCCTGCCGTTCACGCGCTTTCTGCTCGGCAATCGGGCCATGAAATTCCTGGCATCCGTTTCTTATCAATATTATATCTGGCACCAGGTTTTTTCCGTTCGGATCAAGGAATGGGGGCTCATCCCCAGTAGCAGCCCAGAGCCCTGGTTCGCCGGTGAGGCCGCCTGGCAGTGGCCTTATACGATCGCCTGCTTTTTCGGCACCCTCGCGATCGCGACCATTTTGACCTACGGCTTTGAACGCCCCGTCGCTCAGATGCTTAGGGCGCGACGTGACAAAAAGACATGATACGAGTATGTGCGCCGCTTTGTTGGCGCATTATTTTTTCTATCAGATTTGATCTCTCAATGTCCTAACAATTAATCCAAAAAACGCACCGTCAGCCCGCTGGCTTCCTCGGCGGCCTCTTTGAAAACCCGGATCATCTGATTTCCGTAAAAACCGAGTTGCCGTCTGATCTGCGCGGTATGGTAGATTTCGATCCGCACATCGTTCTTTTCCGTCAGGCAATCGTACAGCGCGTCCAGATTATTCCCGTAATAAGCCGGAAAACGCAGCGCCTCCCGCAGGAGCTGATGCGCTCTTTCTTTTCCGGTAAACATATCGCCGTCCACGATCAGGGTCGTCTTCCTGTTTTTAGCCATTCTGCGCTACCTCTTTTTCTTTTGATCAGGGTCCGGCCCGTGTTTCCGGCACGGTAATATCCACAAAGGTTTGATAATGATCCTCCGTATAATAAATCAATCCGTCATTGGAGTAGAGGATCCTTTTTGCGTTCCGGTAAGTGCCGTCAAAATCAATATCGCACTCAAACCAGCGCCGCCCCTGCGCATCCGGCAGATTTCCCTCATAATTTCCGAAGCGATCGCCGCCGATACTCTTTCCCGGAGCGACCTGCCAAAGATTTCCCCTGCTTGCCACCCATCCGAGAGCCTGCGCCCGATTTTTGGTGATATAATTGGACGGCAGCTTTCCATACGCGCGAAGGTAGGCGGCGACATGCTCCCGGTCCGTATATTGACCGTTTTCCGTGACCTGAACGCCTTCTGAAGGCAATTCAGCCGTCGGTGTCGGCGTTTTTGTCGGCTTCTTTGTTTTTGTTGGCTTGGGTGTTTTGGTTTGCGTTGGCGCAGGCGTTGCAGATACTGTCGCGTAGGGCGTCGCCGTCGCCTTTTTCTTTTTGTTGGATTTTGCGACCGCTTCCTGCCCAACGCCCGCCGCAAGCAGCAGAATCACGAACAGCGCCGCAAGCGCGCGATTCAGGCCTTTTTTACTCATGCGTCATAAGTCCTGACAGGCAGCACGAGGAAAGTAAATTGATTGCCCTCCACCGGACGGACCAGGCAGGGAGAAACGCTTGAATTAAAGCACATGCGGATATCGCCGTCCTCCACATTCTTGATCACGTCGGTCAGATAGTGGGAATTAAAAGCGATTTTCAGCGGCTCGCCGTTAAAAATAATGGGCATTTCTTCATGCACGTCCCCCCGTTCCGCGCGGGAGGTCATCACCATGCCGTTTTCGCTCAGGTTCAGCATGATCAGATTATTTTTTCCTTCCCGGGCGATCAGGCCGCAGCGCTCCAGCGCTTCCCCGAAGGGCGCCTTTTCAACGACGATCTCCGTCGTCCTCTTATCGGGAAGAATATGCTTATAATCAATGAATTCGCCCATCAGCAGCGTAGAATAAATCTTGACGTTGTCAAAGGATGCCATCATATGGGTGGCGTTGAAGGTCAGCGTGACCTCTTTTTCATGATCCTCCGGCAGCATACGGCTGATTTCATTCATCACCCTTCCCGGAATGATGGCGCTGATCATTTCCTTCCCGGCAGGGATGTCATTCTTGGCTTCCACACACTGCAGCGCCAGTCTGAAGCCGTCCAGACCGACCAAACGGGTTTCCTCCGCATAAGTTTCCAGCAATACGCCGGTCAGCGCCTTGCGGCTTTCATCGGTGGAAACGGCAAACATCACCCGGGAAATCGCGTTGCGCAGCTTACCGCAGGGCAGCTTGATCTGTTGGCCCGTAATATCGCTGATCTCCGGAAAATCCTCCGCCGTCATGCCCACCATATTGGTGCTGCTGCCATGACTGCGAATCAGTGCGCTGGAGTTGTCGTCGATTTTCATCTCAACGTCCCCGCCGCTTTGACGGCGCATCAATTCCGCCAGCAGCTTAGCCGGCATGACCGTCGTGCCTCCCTCAGAAATCTGAGCCGCCGCCGAGGTTTTGACCGTAATTTCCCCATCGGTGCAGGTGAACTGAATCCCGTCATCCTTTGTTTCGATCAGCACGCCCTCGTAAATCTGTTTGACAGGCCGGGCCGCGATCGCGCGAGTGACCATATTCATGGCATAGTTGATATCATTCGTATTGATTCTAAACAGCAAAGCAATTTCCTTCCTTTCCTGATGCTTCGCCGGAAATGGCGAAGCGTTTCATTGACTGTATAAAAAATATAGTAGCCGTAGTAGAGACTGCGGAAGCTATGGAAAAGACCGCCGATCGATGGAATGCAAGCGTTTCAGGAAAAGCGGCCTTATGGAAAAAAACGGGATCGTTTCTGATAAAATGAGGATAGCTCACGGAGGAGAGAAGCAAAAAGGCTTTTTTGCTCAGATTCTCTTGAATAAAAGCAGTAAGATGTGCCTTTCCCGTAACATTATTGCATAATTTCAGGGGTTTTTCAAGTAATAAACATTTCATCTTTCCGACGCAATCCACAATTTCCACAATCGCGTGATCCATAGGCTATGAAAAAGAAAAATCATGGAAGGGAAAGCATTTTCATCCACCAGAAAAAATTAGTCCGAAATGAGTATGTGGAAAAATTGTTAAGTTCTTATTATCCGACCCATCCTAAACGGAAGGCGGCGTTCAAAAAATCAGAGAAATCCATGCTGTCGGTGGTGATCGAATAAGAAGCGGAGGAATCTGAAAAATACAGGCAGCGGAGTCTTCCGTTCGTGGCGTAAAAGGCGGGCATAGAAAGCACTGTCAGGCTTGTTTGTAATCCTTCGGCTGTCTGGATTGGCGTGATCACCAATCGCTTGTCCAGCAATAAAGGCGCGGAAGAGGCGGGCGTGACGCATCGGATGATATATCGGTCATAGCGCAGCGTGGCAAGACGCGTGTTTTCCCCTTCAAAGAATACTGTTTCCACCGTTCCTTGAACGCTGCCGCTTTGATCATAGGGAAGGGGATGCTCAAATAGCCGGCTTAGTATGCCGATATCCCGGGAATCCGTTGCCTGAAGATAGGAAGGGCGCTCGATTTCCGATACGGCAACCCGCGCGGAGGACTGACGCTCGGCGGAAGGCTTGACCAGAAGCACGCAAAGTAAAATCAACAGCGACAAGGAAAGAATCAGGCCGATGAGAGAAAAAAGGCCGCCAAAAAGCTTTTTAAGCACGGTTGTTTCTCCTTTGTTGTCTTTTTCTCTTTTCAGCGCCGTAGGAAGCGCTGAACATGCCGATCAGCAGACAGACCAGGCCGACGGTCGTTCCGTTTGGATCGGAAGAAAAAAGAAGAAGAACAATTCCTGTCTGAAAAAAAGAGAGCAGGGAGGGCAAATCATGTGAAAAGGTCAGCCAATACGGCAGGACCAGCGACAGCGCGGGATGAAGAAAATACAAACAGAAGGCCATCACAAGCAGGGAAATACTGCCGTCCGATTGATCCGTGTACATTAGCAGCATAGAAAGGCCCTGCAAAAAGAGAGCGGGCAAAAAGGCAAGAAAAAAAGGTAGAAGCTTACGAAAGGTTCCTTTTTTCATAAGCGGGAGGAGCTGAACAAGGCAAAGAGCCGGACGTCATGATATTTTCCTTCCCGGAAGAGCTCCGCTTTAAGAATTCCTTCTTCCTGAAACCCGCATTTTTGATAAGCGCGGATTGCTGCTTCATTAAAGGAAAAAACGGAGGCCTTGATTTTGTGCAGATTCAGTTCCTCAAAGCCAAAGCGGCACAGGGTGTCGACGGCGTCCGAGCCGAAGCCTTTTCCGCGAAACGCGCCGTCCCCAATCAGAATACCGATTTCCGCCAGGCGGTTTTTCCAATCGACCCGGGTAAAGCCGCAGCGGCCGATGAAAATTCCTTCCTCCAATGTTTCGATGGCAAATTGATATTCGCCGTGGGTATAGCTGCTCTGTCCCTGCGCCCAGCGCGCTTCATCCTCATAAGAAGCGGGATACAGTTTTCCGGAGGTTACGCCCCGCATGGTTTCATAATCATTGACAAAAAGATGAGAGGCCGCGATATCCTTTTGCTCCAGGGCGCGGAGACGAACGAGCTTGCCTTGATACATGACGACACATCCTTGCACGCAATATAAAATAGTATAACAAAAAAGCCTTCTGCGGTAAAGAAAAAGGCAAGCGACACGCTAAATTTTACAAAATAATGACAAAATAATGTGTTTTATGTCATAATTTACTTGACATTGAAATGCTTCTGCAATAAAATATGAAATGTATAAACAGGACCTTTCGCCGGACATTTGTGACGGCGACCGAATTCAAAGGGGGTTGGGGCGATGATGGCAGGCCTCAAGCACAGACTGTTCAGAGCTTTTGTCGGCGCGCTGCTGCTGACTTTCCTTTTTATGCTGCCCGTGATGGCGGAGGACGCGCCGGTAGCGGCAACGCTTACCCTGACGCCGGCCACGCTGGAGGCCCCGGGAACGGTGCAGGCCTCGATCCAGGTTGAAAATGTTTCCGGCGCGGAAATCAGCCAGCAATTGTCCCTGTATGATCCTTACGGGGCTGCGGTGTCCAATTTTTCAGAGCTGAGCGGCGCGATTTCCCGCGCCGGCGGCAAGCTGACGCTGAGCGCCCAGGTAAACGTTTCCCAAGAGATGCTGGAGGCAGGCGCGGTTACCTATACGCTGCGTTATCAGAACGAGGCGGGCGAAGAGGTCCGCATTCCGGTCAGCGCGGCGATCGAGTATACGGGCAGCCGGGCGGGGCTCAAAATTACCCGCAAGATCGACCCGGAGGTCGTCCGCAGCGGCCAGACGGTCAAGGTGACCTATGAATTGAACAATACCGGCACGGTGAATATCAGCTCGATTTCCGTGAAGGAAAAAATCAGCAAGAACCCAAAGACCGTTCGCTCCTTGGCTGCCGGCGCCACGACGACGGTGGAATTTACGGCCAAGATGGGCAGCAAGGACCTGACCAGCGGCGCGACCGTGTCCTTTAAGCCTGCCGGCGGCAAGCAGGAGACGGAGGTTGTGGAGGACGTGGAAATCCCGTTGGCTGTCCGTAACCTCAAGGTCGAGCTGAGCACGGACAAGTCCGCCGTGGATATCGGGCAGACCGTGAAGCTGATCATGACCGTCCAGAACGACGGCAATATCTCCTACCACGATGTGGTCGCGGTGGATAAGACGCTGGGCACCGTATTTTCCGGGCTGACGATCCCGGCCAATACTACCTTTACCGAAGAGCGCGAGGTCATGATCAACGCGCCAACGACCTTCTCGCTGAAGCTTACCTTGCAGGACAATACCAACAACTCCAATACCTATGATACCAACTCCGTTTCCGTCAGCGCGTATGATCCGGAAAAGGAGCTCCAGCTGAACCTGCTGCTGACGGCGGATAAAGAGGGCGTCAGCAACCCGCCGGAGGATGTTTCGATGTCCCTGGTGGTGACGAACGCCAGCAATGTGGATTGCACGAATATCGTGATTCGGCACGGAGAATTGACGATTTATACCATCCCCTCCCTGGCGGCGGGCCAGAGCGTGACGGTCAAGCGGGATTATACGGTTTCTCAATCCGGACGCTACCGGTTTACGGCCACGGCGAAGGATGCGCTGGGCAACAATGTTTCCTTTGAATCCAATACGCTGACGCTGAATTATCTGCCGACGACCCCGGTTCCCACCATTGCGCCGACGGCGACCGTGCCCCCGCTGGTCACTGTTGCGCCGGCCCAGTATTCGGATACCGGGAATATCCTCCGAACCATCCGCAATTCGCTGTATACGGCTATGTTCGTGCTGGGCGGCCTGGCGGCCGCTGCGCTGCTGCTGTTTGTAATCAGCACAGTCGTTCGCTCAAGAAAGAAGCATGTTTCCGACAGCGCTTACGACCATCTGGACCTTGCGGAACGGCGGGACTATACCGAGCCCTCCGAGGATGCCGCGGAGAATACCGATTCCGGGAAGACGGAAGAAACCAAGGAAGATGCGGAAGACGCGACAGATAGCGTGATTCTCCCCCAGCGGCAGGAGACCAGCGAAAGCACCGGCGGCTTTAGAATGCGCCGCGGAGAGGAAAGCGAGGAGTTCCCGGTTTACCAGGAATATCGCGCGGAAAGCATTGAAAAGCAGGCGTCTGAAATTCTTGACGAAGCCATTGAGGCCAAGAAAGAGGCGCAGGATACCGCCCAGGAAATCGTTGATCGGACGGTAGAAACAGCCGACCCGGAAAATATCCAGGCTGCGGAAGAGGCCGTTCAGGCGGACGCCCGTTCGGCAACGCTTCCGGATCGCCGTCGGCGTCGCCGCTCCAACCGGAACGCAGACCAGGGCTGATTCTGGGAAACAAAACAAATACCAGTAACACGCTTTACAAACCGAGAAGGGCGTGCTAAGATGGGTTTACAGAGCAACAGGGCTGTCACAAAAAAAGAGTGACAGTCCTGTTTGCTAAAGAGGAGCGAGGGAGGCGAAACATGCTGAAGCACGTCTTGTTTCTGATCGCCGCGTGGATGCTTCTGGCGGGATCGGCGCTTGCGCAGGATTTCACCGGATATCGGATCCTGCGGTCCTCCGATATGGAAATCGAGGCAGGCGTACATTATCGGACTTTTGAGCTGACGCCGGTCAGCGGGCCCGCCGGACAGAGCCAACGACTGTTTTTGATCGATGTGGATCCGGCGCAAGGTGCAAGCCTGCGGCTTCAGACGGCGTTGGGCGGCGACGGGATCCACGGCGCGTTTATGAAAACGTCCGAAATGGCGGAACGCGCGGCGTCTCAGAGCCGCGTATTGGCGGCGGTCAACGGCGATTTTTTTGATATGCGGACAGGCGGGCCCTTGGGTTATTTATTGAGAAACGGCGTTTGGCTGGCGCTGGGAGAGTTCCCGGAGAGCTGGGCCTGCGGGATGGATCAGGAGGGGCATCCGCTGATCGGCCAGCCAAAGGCAAGGCTGCTGCTGAAGGTGCTTCGGGAAGGAAGGGTCATCCTGGAGAATGAGCCGATCGACGCGCTGAACGCGCCCCGATCGGATGATTCCAGAAGCAGCTCTCCGCAGAATGCCGTAGTCGCGCGGGCAGATAATCAGCTGGTATTGTATACGCAGGATTATGGAACCCGCACATATACATTGGGCGGCGTGGAGGTTGTGCTGGATTCTGAGGATGAGGTGCGCAGCAATCGGACTCTCCAGGCGACGGTCCGGGCGATCGAAAGGCCGGATAAAAAGGACAAGGGAACGGAGATTTCTCCGGGCACGCTTGTCCTTTCCGCGGCCGAAGGAGCGGCGGAAAAGCTTGCCGCGCTTCGGCCGGGCGATCAGGTGGAGATATACTGTGAGGTATCGCCGGAATTTGCGGACGCGACATGCGCGATCGGAGGAGGCAGGCCGGACGGCGGGCCGCTGTTGATCCAAAATGGAGAGAAAAACGATTTAGAGCCCGGAAAGCTCCTATCGGACGACGTCACCTATTTTTATCGGCGGCATCCCCGCACGATTTTTGCCACGCGGGCGGACGGCACCTATTTTTTTCTTCTGATAGAAGGAAATCGGTCGGGCAGCTATGGGATGCCGTTGGAATGGGCGCAGCAAGCGCTGCTTGATCTTGGCGCATGGACCGCGCTGAATTTGGACGGCGGTCCCTCTTCCACGATGATTGTAGCTTGGGATGGACGGCTTCGCCTGACGACAGACACCACCGGCGGGGATAGACGGGAGACCAAGGTGGGCAGCGCGCTGCTGCTTACCCTGACGCCATAAACAAACGGAAAGAAGGAAAAAGGAATGTTTACACGGGAACAGGCGCTTGGGCTATTGAAAAAGTATAATCAGGAAGTCTTTCATATCCGCCACGGCTTAACGGTGGAGGGCGTGATGCGGTATTTCGCCCGGCAAAATGAAGAAGACCCCGATTATTGGGGCCTCGTCGGGCTGCTTCACGATGTGGATTTTGAAAGGTGGCCGGAGCAGCATTGCGTGAAGGCGCCGGAGCTGCTGGCGGAAATCGACGCGCCGGAGGAATTTGTACACGCCGTTTGCAGTCATGGTTATGGTATCTGCGTGGATATCAAGCCGGAGTCGCAGATGGAAAAGCTGCTGTTTGCTTCTGATGAACTGACCGGCCTGATCGGCGCGGCAGCGCTGATGCGGCCGTCTCATTCCGCGCAGGATATGGAGCTGAAATCCCTCAAGAAAAAGTTCAAGGACAGCCGATTTGCTGCCGGCTGCTCCCGAGAGGTGATCCGACAGGGCGCGGAAATGCTCGGGTGGGACCTGGACCAACTGCTGTCCGAAACGCTGGAGGCCTACCGGGCCACGGAGGGGGACGTCGAAAAGGAGCTTGCCCAAGTGGCCGACGGAGCGGAGGAATAAATCAGGAGGAGGTCGGCGTCTCTGTAAAAAAGACGCTCAGATCGACGCTTTCCTCTGACGGGAGGGAATTGAAGCCGGACAGCGTGAAGCCCTGTCCCAGCAGGAAGCGGATCGCGCCGGCGTTGCCCTGAGAAACGGAAATCGTCAGCGCGGAGCAGCGAAGGGCGCGCGCTTGTGTTTTTGCTTTGGAAATAAGCAGAGAACCATAGCCGCGCCTGCGATAACCGTCCTCCACCATCAGGTTGACGATGCGCAGGATATCGTCCTTTTCAAGGGCCGTTTCGACGTAGCCTACGCGTTCGCCCAAATGATCGACCAGCGCGTAGGCGTGCGGATCCTCAAGGCCTGATGCAAAAAGGGGCTCGCTGTACTCAAGATGCCGACGCTGTGTCGGGCGGGAGGAAAGGGCGATCGAAAAACCGTCCCCGCGGCGCTCCAGCGTGACGTCATACCGAGCGGTCGCGTCGTATACATAGGTCAGCCGACTGTCAAGAAATTCCTGCCTTGGAAGCTCTAAAAAGCGCACAATTGCCACTCCCTCGTTTGATGATGCATGAAAGCATATCATATTTGCGAGGAGGTGGCAAGAGCGTTGATAAAAGAGAATTTGTATCTCCAGTCGATCCTGCTTTTTGTTATGCCTTGATCGCTTTTCGGACCCGACAGCCGATCAGGAAGGCCAGCAGCATCTTGCCGGCGTCGATCGGGATAAAGGGCCAAACACAAAGGGAAAGCGCGCGGTTCAGCGTCATTTCACCGGCGGAATAGGTGTGAATGAACCAGACGGTGCCAAAAGCGTAGCAGAGGACCAGGCCCAGGACGAGGGCGACGACCTCATAGAGCAATTTTTTACCGACGAGCTTTTCCGCCAGAAGATAGCACAGGCCCGTGAGCAGAAAGCCCAGGATATAACCGCCGGTTGGGCCGAGCAGCGCGGCAGGCCCGCCCCTCATCCCTGAAAAGACAGGAAGGCCGACCAGCCCCAACAGCAGGTAAATCAGGAGCGACAGGGTGCCGCGCTTTCCGCCCAGGATGATCAATACGCAGAAAACGCCGAAGGTTTGCAGCGTAAAGGGAACGGCCGCCGGGATCGAGATCCAGGCGCATACGGCGATCAACGCGGCGCCCAGCGCTACATAGGCCATGTCTCTGGCAGACAGCAGCGGTTTTTTTGCAGACATTCCTTTAATCCTCCTTGGAGACAAATCATTTCGTCTCCAAGGAGGATAACACAGAAAAGCGTATTTGTAAACCCAAATTATAAAACAAGTTTACAATGTGATTGAACTTTGCGATCAATCAACGGAAATTGCTCGATGCAGGCGAACGGAATAAAGCAGCGCTTCCCGCACGTCCTTTCCGGTTAATTGGGCCAGGGCGCGGGCATACCAACCGATTTGCGCTTGATAGCGATCGACTAAGACGGACAGATCCTGAATATGATCTGTTTTATAATCGACCAATACCCATTGCCCTTCCTCCAGGAAGCAAAGGTCAAGAACGCCCTGAATGACGGTCCGGTCGTCCAAGCGCAGATTAAAGGACCATTCCCGACGGAGGACGGTTGCATGCAGCGCTCGCTGGCCGACCGGAGAAAGGAAGAAGCGAAGCAGGTCGTCCGGATGAACAACACGGCGCTCCTCCGGTGTCAGCCGCTCGTTATCGACAAGCTCGTCCAGCAGCTGTATGAACAGGCTTCGATCCAGTCTCCGGGCCGCTCGGATCGGCTCATAAGGGATCAGGCCCAGCGCCTTATGCATTGCCGTGCCGCGCTCGGCGGCGGTAAATCCGGACTGCTGCATAAAGCGCGGCCGATCCTCCAATGTTTCACGTGAAACAGCGCGTTTGGTTTCCGGCGTTTCTTCTTCCTCTGCTTCCGGAAGGTGTTGCTTTGCGACGGCGCTGACGGACACCTTGACAGGATGGAACGCCTCGTTTTTACGGGCAAGGAGGGTCTCTAACCAGGGTGATACAACGCCGGTATCGAAGCGCGGCGAAACGGTTTTTTTGTCTCGCTGCTCGGATGTCAGCGTCTCGACGTTGTGATACCTGATTTTCCAAACGGAGCCGTTTTCACTTTCCCATACGGTATCTGCGCCTTGCTCTAAGCCGGGAAGGACAGCTTGGGCGATCCAATCCAGCATACATCCGGCGCCGGCGGCAGCGGCGTCGCCGCGCGGGAGACGCCAGATCGGCAGAGAAGCTTCGAGCTTGGACGGAGAACCGTACAGAATGAGCCGCTCCCGGGCGCGGGTCATGGCTACATACAGGATGCGGGCCTCCTCTGAAAGATTCTTTCGGGCGGAGGCGGCTGTGATCCCGTCCGACAGGATGGTGGGGCGTATCAGGCGCTGCTCCGGCTCGATCAGCGGCAGGGAGAGGCCCAACTCCTGATCCAGGAGCGGGCGCTCCCCGGCGGGGGATCGAAAGGCGCGTCCAAGCTCCGCCAGGAAAACAACAGGGAATTCAAGCCCCTTGCTTTTGTGCATGGTCATGATGCGCACAACATTTTCCTGATCGCTCAGTGTTTTGGCGGTACGGCTGTCCTCTGCGCTCAGCTGTTGATCGACTGTGGATAGGAATTCCGCGATATTCACGCGGCGAGCGGCCCGTTCAGAAAGAAGCCGGAGGTTAGCCTGCCGCGCCTCGCCGTCCTCCGAGGTTCCGGCCAGCGCGTATAGCCCCGTTTCGTCCGTCAGCAGCCGGATCAGCGTTTCCGGCGTTTCGGTCCGGGCGACGAAGCGCCACGCATCGATTTTCTCGGTGAAGACGCGGAGCTTGTCATGCAAGGGATGCGCGTCATTTTTCGCCAGGGAGAAAAAGGCGACGTGAAAGGGCGTTTTAGGCTTTGTCTCGACCAGGCGGATGCGGGCGAGCTCCTCCTGTGAAAAATCAAAGCAGGGACAGCGCAGCGCTCCTAAAAGAGGGATGTCCTGATAAGGGTTATCGATCACGCGCAGCAGATTCAGTATGTCGTTGACCTCGGGCAGCTCATAGTATTGCGCGTCCGCGTCGCAATAAACAGGGATCCCGTTTTCTTGCAGCGTTTTTGCGAACAGGGCCGCATGGGCAGCGGCGCTGCGCAGCAAGATCACGATATCACGATATTGCAGGGGCCGGGTTCCGCTTTTTTCAGCAACCGTCGTTCCGTCTGTTGTCAAACGCTTGATTTGGTCGGCAATCAGGAGGGCCTCGTAAGCGTGAGACTGGGTCAAGCGCGCTGCTTCGCCGGTTTCAGGATCCTTTTTCTCAAGCAAATGCAGCTCAACGGCAGGGCCGTCGGGCGCCTGCTCTCCGGGATAGAGCCTCGCGTCCTCACGGTAGTCGATCTGGGTGACCGACTTTCTCATGGCTCCCTCAAAGACCAGGTTTACGGCGGACAGTATATTTTTAGCCGAGCGGAAATTTTGCTGAAGCACGATCTTTCGTTCAGCGGCGTCTCTGTCCAGTGAAAAGGTCAGGAACTTGTTCAGGAATAAGGTGGGATCGGCGTGTCGGAAGCGGTAGATGCTTTGCTTTACGTCTCCGACCAGGAATAGGGTATTTCCTATATGGATGCGCCGAATGATTTCCTCCTGAATGGCGCTGACGTCCTGATATTCATCAATAAAAATGGCGTCGAACAGGTCGGAGCAGGCTTTTTGAATGGAATCTATGCGCAGGGCGCGGATACAAAGATGCTCAAGGTCATGAAAGTCAAGCAGGCTCCTTTCATCTTTATAGGCGTCATATTTGGCTTGGATCGCTTTCAGGAGCTGAACCAGGCCGGTCGCGGGAATCAGAGAGGCGTTCATATCCTCGACGGCGAGATCGTCGTCAGCCGGCAACAGGTCGATCGCGGATTGTAAAGCCTTTTTGAATTGGGCGCGGGACGCCTGGAAAGCCTCTGTTGCCTCCGGGTCGTCAGGCTCGTTCTTTTTGCCGCGAGGTAACGGCGAAAAGCGCAGCTTGCCGCCGCGCAAAGAACCGTCTGCCGCGGCGTGAAGCAGGTCATCCAGCAGGCGCTCGTCCTCGATGACGGTTTTATCATAGCGAATGGGCGCGTTGGGGAGATCAAGGGCCTCCTTACAGCGCAGAAGCAGCGGGAGCGCGCTTTGGAGCTGGATCAGACATTCCTGCATCAGCGCCCGGAACGCGGGATGGTCCTGAAGCTTGCCATGATACGGCCTTAAATGATCGTCGGCCCAGGTCCAGGGGTCGGGCAGCGCCATTAAAAAGCGGCGCAGCCTTTCCGCCATTGCAAGCGTCTGATCGACGTCGAACCGATCGAAAAGCTGCCGCTGCTCCGGCGTTGGGGCTTCACAGGCTTCTTCCAGCGCGTCGGTCATGGCCCGCGAAAGCAGCTGGGACAGCTGCGCCTCCTCGCCGATGGAGGCCTGCGGGTCAATACCAAGGGCCTGAAAGTGCTCCCGAATAACAAACTGGCAAAACACATGCAGGGTCGATATGTGCGCAGAGGAAACCAGCAGGGCCTGCTTGCGCAGCCTCGCGTCGTCGCTTTTTTGCAGGACGTCGGCAATCCGCTCCCGCATTTCAGCGGCGGCGGCGCGGGTAAAGGTGACGATCAGCATCCGCCGAATATCGCCGCCCTCCCGGATCAATCGGACGACGCGTTCCACCAGGACGGCGGTCTTGCCCGATCCGGCGGCGGCGCTGACCAGTACTGTTCGATTATTAGCCTCGATGGCTTCTTTTTGCGCCCGGGTCCAGTTCATGCGTGCCTCCAGTGTTTCACGTGAAACATTTCTGCTGCTGTCATTATTATCGCACACAATGCGGGAAACGGCAATGTTACATTTCAGCGGAAGAAAACAGTTTATTTTTTTCGTAAAAACGGGTATGATATAGGAAGAGGAAAGGAGCTGTCAAGATGCCTTATGTCGCAGAAAGCGGCGGGACGCTGCGCCCGCTCGTTCACGCCTTACAGCAAAATATCCGCAAAACGATTGTGGGAAAGGATGAAGCGATCGAGCTTTTGCTGATCGCCCTGCTATGCAAGGGACATGTGTTGATGGAGGATGTGCCTGGCGTGGGCAAGACGACGTTGGCCGCCTCTCTTGCCCGATCGGTTTCCTGCTCGTTTAGCCGCATTCAGTTTACGCCCGACGTAACCCCCTCGGATGTGACCGGCTATACGATGATGAACCTGAAAAGCGGAGAGATGGAATATAAGCCGGGCGCGGTTATGAGTCAGATCGTGTTGGCGGACGAGATCAACCGCACCAGCCCCAAGACGCAAAGCTCCCTGCTGGAAGCCATGGAGGAGGGACAGGTGACGGTGGACGGCGTTACCCGACGCCTGCCGCGTCCCTTTATGGTCATGGCGACGCAGAATCCCGTAGATTTTGTCGGCACCTACCCGCTGCCGGAAGCGCAGATGGACCGTTTTCTGCTCCGGATCACCATTGGATACCCATCGGTCGAGGAGGAGGCGGACGTGCTGGAGCGTTATTCGGGCCAGACAACGCCGATGGAAGCGCTTTCCCCCGTGTGCGCGGCGCAGGATATCATCGCCATGCAGGATGCGCTGGGCACAGTTTATTCGAGCCCGGAGGTCAGGCTGTACGTAGCGGAGCTGGCCGCGGCTACCCGGCGCAGCCCGGCGCTGGCGCTGGGGGTATCGCCGCGCGGTTCGATCGCGCTGCTTCGCTCCGCGCAGGCGACGGCGATGTTGTTCGGACGCGACTATGTGCTGCCCGATGACGTGCGGCGCATGGCGCGTCCCGTGCTGACGCATCGCCTGGTGCTGACGCCGGAGGCGCGCATGAAGGGCGCGCGGGCGGAGGATGTGCTCGAAGCGGTGCTTTCTGAAGTGAGCGTGCCGATCAAGCGGCGGGGCGGTCAATGACCGGGCGGTTTGTTTGGCTTTTGAGCGTCGCGGCCGTTTTCTGCGCGCTTGCCAAAGCGTTGGAGATCCGTCTGTTTTTGTTCGTCGGGCTGCTCCTTTTTCTGGTGCTCGCTTACGCGCTGATCAGCGTGCTATGGGCAAAAAATACCCTGCGCATACGCTGCGCGGCGAAAGAAACGCGGCTCATGCGCGGTACGGAAGCGAAGCTGGAGATCGAAGTGGGCGTCAAGTGTCCGCTGCCTGTGGCGCCGGTAGAGATCGCGTATCACTTTGGCAGGGACACGGGATTTGTGGATTCTCCGGTCCGGGGCTTTTCCGCCGCGTCGCATACGGTGACGTATCCTGCCATGCACGTAGGGACGATGCGGGCGGGCGTGCTTCGGGCGCGCGTTTCAGATATATACGGGATATGCCAGGCGCAGCTGAAGGCTCTGCCGGATGAGACGATCCTGGTTATGCCGCGGCTGTTTTCCATCGAAAAGCCGACGTTTGCGGTCAGCGACGAGGGAAAATCGGCGCTTACCCGTTCCACCGAGGATAATACCTCGCCGGAGGATATACGCGCCTATCAACCGGGCGACGCGATGAAACGGGTGCATTGGAAGCTGTCTACCCGGCGGCGGGAGCTGCTCGTCAGAAAGTACGAAACGCCGGCGCCTCCCGACACGCTGATCCTGATGGATTGCGCCGAGATCGAGGGCGCGGAATCTGCGGAAAAGGCGGCGGGGCTTCGGGACGCGTTATGTGAAACGGCCGTCGCGGTGGCCGGGCTGCAAATGGCGGATGGAAGCCCTGTCCGCCTGCCGCTGTATGGGGAACGAGCGAATGAATTTGCCTCCGACCAGGCGCAGAATCTGCAATTGCTGCAGGAAATGCTGGCGATGCAGACCTTCCGCCGCGGGGAGGATTTTGCCCGGGTACTGCGGATGGAGCTGAAGCGAATGCGGCGCACGGGAGCTGTTGTGATCGTGACCACCAGGCTGGACGCTTCTGTGGTGGACGCGGTCTCGGCCATTCGCAGGATGGGTCCAAGCGTGCGGTTTTATCTGGTGACCTGGAAGGCGGAGAACGAGGAAACACGGCCTTATGTGACCAGGCTGCAGCATCATATGGTGGAGGTGTGCTATGTCACGCCTGCATAAGGAGGATATCCGGGATATCTTACAGCGTTTCCTGATTTCTCTGCTGGCTGGCGCGGGGCTCGGCCTGTGCTTGATCAACGTGCTGTATCAGCAGGTGGACGTGGCTGCGGTAGCGACCCTTTGCGCCATCACGGCGGCCGGAATGACGTTGGCAGGAAGCCTGCGGCGCTGGGGCGGCGGCGCATTGGCGCTGACAGGCGTCGCGCTGCTGGCGCTGGGGCTGGCGGGCGTCGGTCCGTTGGTCGCGCATGTGCAGCCGCTGCGGGCATTGTGGTATTATCCGGGCAATATGAGCATCGTTCTGCTGCCTTATCGCCAGACGCTGACGCAGCTGATCGCGGTCGCGCTGACTGTATTGGCCGGGTTGGCTGCCCTTTCCGAGGAATGTGGCGGGCTGCTCGCGCTGACGGCAGCGGTGCTGCTCCCCTCCTGCCTGTTGGGCACGGGGGAAGCGCCGATCCTGTACGGCGGGTTGGCAGCGGCGGCGATCCTGCTGCATGCGGCCGGCCGTCATACGGCGCGTTCGCTGTTCCCAACCCCCTTGTTATTGACGGCGCTGCTGTTGGTCGTTGCGCTGCTGATGACGCCGGCCAAGGTGACGCCGGATGAAACGCTTTCCCGCGCGGCGGACGAGCTGTACGAGATCCTCCAGGATTATTTGCCTGAGGATGATAACGGGAAGCGCCCCGGTTTTACGCTGCGGACGGATGGATATATGCCGCTGTCCACCGACGAACAGGAAAGGCTGGGTGGGCGGCCTCAGCCCGAGCAATACGCCGTCATGGAGGTAGAAACCGACCGGGCTGTATACCTGCGGGGCGTGGCAAAAAATGAGTATGACGGGACTAACTGGTATGACACGCTGGGCAGGCAGCGGCATCTATGGTCGGACGTTTTCGAGCAGGCGCTCAAGAGATCGGTTTTTGATGAATACCTGCCGCTGACGGAGGGCGAGTTGCCGCTCAGTATGCTGAAAGTGCGCATGCTGCGGGATGGGACGACGACGGTTTTCGTGCCGCAGCGCCTTCGGGAGCTGACGACGGGGTCCGCCCGCATGGTGGCGTATTATAACGCGGGCTCCGAGGTTTTCCTGGCCCGCAGCCTGCAGGCGGGCGATACTTACCAGGCTACTTATCTCCCCTTATCCGCCGACAGCGAGCAAACGGCGGCGCTGGTATCGGCCAGCGCCCAGTGGAACGATACGCGGTATAGCGAAGTGGCCCGGCAGTATCTGGGCGTTCCTTCCTTTATCCAGCAGGAAGTATATGAGATGTCCATGGCCGCAGCGGGCGGCGAGGAGGACCCGTATCTCCGGGCCCTGTCCATCCGGGACTGGCTGAAAGAAAATTACGCTTATTCTCTGGAGGTATCCGATCCTCCGCAGAATCAGGATTTCGTGGCCTGGTTTCTGATTCGGGAGCGAAAGGGGTATTGCACCTATTTCGCGTCGGCTATGACCGTGCTTTGCCGAATCCAGGGTATTCCTGCCCGTTATGTGACCGGCTATATCGCGCGTCCCGATGAAACGGGACACGCTCTGGTGACCGGCGAGCATGCGCACGCCTGGACGGAGGTATACCTGAACGGGTTTGGCTGGCTGACGCTGGACGCAACGCCGGGCTTTGGCAATATGTCAGATGATGGTCCGGGACCGGAACCCGAGGGGCACGGCGGCGAGAGCGATCAGGAGGACGAGGAGCCGGGAGAGCAGCCGGCGCCTGACGAACCGGATGAGGAGGAGCGAGAGCTGCCGCCGGATCAGGAGAATGATGAAGGGGATCAGGAGAATTTCCCTGACAGTACAGATGATTCTGCCGATAACAGTGATTTGCCTGACGAGCCCTTGCCGCTGATGCCGCCACAGCAGCCTGTTCTTTGGCCCTTTGCGCTGCTGGTCGTGCTGGCCGTCCTCATCGGCGCGAGGCTCTATCGGACAGAGCCGGTGCGACTGGCTGCGCGCAGACCGGAGCGGGCGATGGATACGCTGCTGAACGCGACGCTGTGCTTGCTGGGCCAGTGCGGGATCAGGCGGGAAGCCTCGGAAACGCTGCGGGATTATGCCGATCGGGTGCACGACCGCTTCCCGGAGGCGAACGTGCGGGAACAGATGGATCGCTACGAGGCTGCACTGTACGGCGAAAGGCCCTTTGAGGAAAGGCCGGCGGTCGACTGCTATCGCGCGATCCGCGCCCGCGTGATCCCGCTGCGACGGATGGGATTGCGGCTGAGATATGCGTTTACATGCTCCCGAGGGAAATCGGGAAACAGAACGAAAGGGGTACATCATGGGAAAAGGACTCGCGGACATTCGGAATAAGCGCGTTTTGAAGGTGATCGGGCTGATGAGCGGCACCTCTGCGGACGGGCTGGACGCTGTGCTGACGGAAATTGAAGAAGGCAAAGAGGGCCTGTCCGTGCGGCAACTGGGCTTTGTCTCTCTCCCCTATTCTCAGGAGGAACGGGCGGAGATCCTCAAGCTGGCGGAGGGCCGCGAGGGGGGCAGCAAGGAGCTCTGCCTGTTCAATTTCTGGCTGGGCCGGCGGTCCCTGGCGGCCTGTCAGGCTGTGTGTCAGGCTGCCGGGATCGCGCCGGAGAAGGTTGATCTGGTAGGCAGTCACGGGCAGACGCTGTATCATATCCCCGCGCCAGAGGAATATCTGGGCGAACAGGTCGCCGCCACCCTGCAGCTCGGCGAACCGGCGGTGATCGCCGAGGGGCTTGGCTGTCCGGTGGTCAGCGACTTTCGCGTTCGGGATATGGCGGCTGGCGGATACGGCGCGCCGCTGGTGCCTTATGCGGAATATCTCCTGTACCGCAGGGAGGATCGGAACGTGGGCCTGCAGAATATCGGGGGCATCGGCAATATTACTGTGCTGCCCAAGGGCTGTGGGCCGGAGGCTGTATTTGCCTTTGATACCGGTCCCGGCAATATGGTGATGGACCAGTTGATCGAAAGAATGACCGCCGGGAAGCAGCGCTATGACGAGGACGGCCGGATCGCCGCCTCGGGACGTTGCAGCGAGGCGCTTTTGCGGCGTCTGCTGGACGATCCGTATCTGCGCATGTCTCCGCCCAAAACAACGGGCCGTGAGTATTATGGCCAGGCTTATGTGGACGCCCTGACAGAAAAAGGCCGCGCGCTCGGCCTGTCGGCCGCGGATATGGTTGCCACCGCCACCCGCTTTACCGCCGAGTGTATCGGCCTTTCGATCGAAAAGCATTGCAAGATCAAGCCCGACGTCCTGGTGGTCGGCGGAGGCGGCAGCCGGAATCCGACGCTGCTCAGGGACCTGAGGGATTGTCTTTCGATCCCGGTGCTGATCAACGAGGATATCGGCTTTGACAGCGACGCCAAGGAAGCCGTCGCCTTTGCCGTAATGGCCCGCGCCTGTGTGCTGGAGCAATGCAACAACATCCCCTCCGTCACCGGAGCCAAGCATCCGGTGGTGATGGGGAAGATATCGATATAAGTTTATTGAGTATAAGTCAAGCATAAAAATAAAGCAGCGCGAATGAATGATTTTTAACAAATCGCCATTTGGCTGCTTTATTATTTGGATTTTTAGTGGAGAATCTTGGAAAAACGACGTTTCACCAAGTCCGCGTTATCTTTCGGGTGATCCGCGCTTGCCCTTTTTGCCGCGCAGCTGGCACAGGATGATGATGGCTTCCAAGGCGATCAGGATTGCCGCGGCGGTGAGGTTGATTTTGCGGAAGAGCGCGTCCATATTGTTGACGCCGCTTTCCTGGACGACCGGGGCAGCCGTCTCGACGGGCGGGGCTTCGGTTTCCTGGACCTCCTCTGTCTCTTCTGGCGAGGTCGCATCCTTCAGCCCTACGCCGTAATAACCGCTGTTGGCAACGGTATAGAGGATGTTCTTGGCGGCACGGCGAAGGTTGAGCAGCGTTGTGGCTTTCTTGGTGCTCAGCTCGTTGGTGGCATAGGAGCCATAGCCCAGCATCAGATCGCCGCCATTGCGGATCACCGCGTCAGTGATCATATAGCCGTAGGAGCCGTCATAGTCCGTCTCGACCATGCCGCGGAAGCCCCATTCAGCCCGGAGAACGGTTTGCAGCAGCTCCGGGTTCGCGCCGGCGTACTTGGTGCCGATAAAGTTGTAGGAGCTCATCATGGCCAGGGCCTTGCCGGAGAAATGCTTCACCGTGTACTCAAAGGGCTTGAGATAGACCTCGCGGATGGCCTGCTCCGAGGCGAAGGTCAACAGGATGGCCGTGCGGCCCAGTTCCTGGTCGTTCATGGCGAAGTGCTTCAGGTAAGGGTATACGCCGTACTGCGCAGCGCCGTTGGCCTCACAGGTGGCAATGATGGCGGAAAGCATCGCGTCCTCGGAGTAATATTCAAAATTCCGGCCCGCAAACGCGCTGCGATGCAGGTTCATGGCGGGACCATACCAGCCATAGTTGTTCGCGGAGGCAAACTCCTGCCCCATGGTCGTGCCGATCAGCGAGGCGACTTCCTTGCTCCAGGTCTGCGCCATCAGGATTTCCGCCGGGAAGGTGGTGCCGGAGGAGCCGGTGATATAGTTGTTGAGGCCCGCCGGCCCGTCGGAATCATTGGTGGCCACTTTTCCTATGCTGCGTAGCTCCGCTGTTTTCCAGCCGCCATTGTACACCAGGTCCAGCAGATCCTTGGCTTTGGTCTGATCCAGCAGCTTTTCCCAGTCCGGATCATCATAATCCTTGCCGGTCATGTCCGCCAGGGTCAGGCCGTTTTTTTTGCCGGAATTGGGCTTCGCGTCGTCCCCATTCTGATAGAGATTTTCGTCATAGAAGCCCCAGAGTTGGGCGGCGACAGCCTCCTTGTCCGCGTCCGAAAGCTCGGCGGAGGCGGGGGCGGCAACGGCTTCCGCATAATTTGCAAAACCGTTTGCGCGGCTCAGCTGGGTGAATGTTCCACGGGCGTAGCTCTCAAACTGGTTGACCGCCGCCGTCTGATCGGAGGCGCGACCCGTCTCGTTGTAAGCGATGTCCGCGTCCACGGTAAAGCTGCGGGAGTCCGCTACATGATGACTGTCCGTGCGGATGGACAGGGAGTACTCGCCCGCCTGCAGGATGTAACCGCCGCCCGGCAGCTTGACACCCTCGCTGTCATAGGAGGCCAGGTCTTCCTTGTTTACCGTGAAGGTAACGGTCTGGCTTTCACCGGCGCTGAGGCTTTCTGTTTTTTCAAAGTCCAGCAGGTTAGCGGCGGCTTTCTCAATGCCGCCGTTGGTATAGGGCGCGGTGTAATACAATTCCACCACATCCCGTCCGGCGCGGCTGCCGGTATTGGTCACCTTCACCGTTAGGCGAAGCGTATCTCTCTCCTCCGAGAAGGAGGTGATCTCCTCTGTAAAGCTGGTATAACTCAGGCCGTAGCCGAAGGGATACTGCACCACGGCGTCGTAGTCAATCAGGCCTTCCTCGGCCGCTGTTTCATAGAACTTATAGCCGGTGTAAATGCCTTCAACATAGTTGACAAAGCTCATGGAGCCCTGATAGGTGGCGTCGGCCGCCAGCACAGCGGCTTTTACGTCGTCCACGTTGGTGTAGGCGTTGATGCCCACATTGTGGATGGTGGGCGTATCCAGCAGATCATAGACCCAGGTGTCGGCGGTGCGGCCGGAGGGGTTGATATTTCCGCTGAGGATTTCGCCCAGGGCGGCAAAGCCCTGCGCTCCGGCGGCAGGCGCATAGATGACCGCGTCGATCGGATAGTCGTTTACAAAGCCCAATTCCATGGGATTGCAGCTGTTTACGACAAGAATGACCTTGTCAAAGCTCTCGCAAACGAGCCCCAGCATGGCTTCCTCGGTGTTGGACAGCTCCAGATAGCTTTCGCCCGCATCAAAGTCATCATAGTCGCCATTGTTGGTATAAGTCACTTTGGTGTAGGGATAGACCTCCGGACTGTTGGAAACCTTCTCAGCAATGTTATAAGCGCCATGAATCACGGCGTGCATATCTATGGGCAGATCATAGTTTTCCCCGCCGCCCCGGGCAATGACCACCAGCGCGGTATCGGAGAAAGCTTTTGCCTCGCTGAGGATGCTGTCGGTATAAGCTGCGGCGGTGGGTTCCGGCAGGGTCATGTTCTGGCCGAACATGTCCGCGCCGGGGCGCTCGGCGGCATAGGCGGTGTAGAGATCAGTCAGGGTTTGGTTAGTCTCGTATCCGGCCCGCTGCAGGGAATCCAGAATGCCGCAGGCGTCCTCGTTGGAGCCGGCGGAGGAACCGGTGCCTCCCAGATAGGGCTGGGTGGAGGCCCAGCCAAACACATTGATTTTCTTTGTGCTGGAGGAGAGCGGCAGCGTATCGCCGTCATTCTTCAAAAGCACGAAGCCCTCCGCGCCGATGCGCTCGGTGATCGAGAGGCTCGCGGAGGAAAGCTCCTCGTTGATCTCAATGGCGCTGGCGTTCAGGAAGGTGGAAAGCGGGCCGTAGATCGGCGCGTTATAGCACACGCTGTTGACCAGCAGCACCAGGACCAGCAGGAAAACGACGACGGCCTGAGCGCGGACAAAGGCCTTCCAGCCTTTTTTGATCCAGTGAGCGCCGATCAGCACGGCAATCAGCGCCAGCAGCGCTGCGCCGCCGATCAGCAGCTTCCCGCTGATGGCCTCAATATATACAGCCAAATCTGCTTTACTGACACCCATGGGGGTCAGGATGGGAGAGACCATGTTGACAAGAAAATTGGTCATGGGATTGCCTCCTTTGGCCGCCTGTGGTGGAAAAAGGGCGGTGGCACTGCGACCGCCGCCCTCCCCAGGGGGAACATTTTAATATTACATCTTATTCCAGTCCTGTAAGTACATCCACCTTGTAAGTCTCAGTGCGGGTATCCTTAATCACACCAGACCAGTTCAGGCCGAAACCGAAATCATAAGCATTTCCTTCTGCATCAGTGTGAACCGTCATATCGCGGGGAACATCCTCCAGTTGGGCTTCCACGGTCTCCATGTCAGCAGGAATCTGCAGCGGCAGAAGCGCGGTAGGTTCAACCTGGCCAGTAATAATGTCGATGAATCTGGCGTTATCCACAGACCACCCAAACAGAATCGCGTCCACCTTTTCCTCAAACTCCGATACGATGGTCGGCCGAATCGCGTTGATCGCTACAATCACTGGAGCATCATCGGGTGCATTCTCTGCCGCGTACAGAATAGCATCCAGATCGGATCTGTTGGTAATACGGGCTTCTTCGTCATAATAACCGCGGTTTTCCTTCTTCGCAATGTTAATCTCAGCATACAGATCATTCACGGTCTCAATGATCGTGTCTCCAGAGATGGATGCTTCACGCACAACATCGGAGTCCGCGACATACTCGCCATACTGCAGTGAGATGGGGAAATATTCATCCGTGTTATTATCGTGACCATAGCCCTTTCCTTCGGAGCCGGCATTCTTGGGTCCTCCTGTAAAGATGATGGCCATATCTGCCGTAGCAATTTCTTCAGCAGCGGCCCGGATGATGTCAGCCTCTGTATAGGCAGGTTTTCCGTCCTTGTCTGTACCAGAGGGCTCGGCAATGGTATCAGTGATTACATTATAAGTCTTGTTCGTCTCCGCCAGATCAACAGGCAGATACCAGTGCGGCTCGCTGTTGTCCATGGGAGTCGCGCCGACGCCGTCGTTCCACATCATAGGAATATAAACTGTCTTCTTTTCTGCGGTTTCCTCCGCTTCATGGATCACGTCATTGGCATTTTTAGCCATGATGATTCCCGCGGTCTGGCTTTTAGCCTTCAGGGCGGCAGCCTCGGCGCTGTTTTCGATTTTAATCGCTTTAGCTGTATCGGTATAGGGATTATCGAACAATCCTACCCGGAACATAGGCAGCGTGATGCGGTAGGCAGATTTCTGCAAACGAGCCAGCGCGTTTTCTTCTCCCAGTTTCTCTACCAGATACGCCCAGGCCATATCAAAATCCGCCTCCGTCTCTCCTCCAACCTGATCCATATCGGTCAATATCATCATCGCGAAACGCTGACCAACAGAAACTGATTCCGTATCAATACCGTATCCTTTGCTGGTCAGAGAACCCCAGTCGCTGACCATCATAGCGTCCGGATTGTAGCTGCGGGCCAGCTGAATCTTGAATTCGCTATACGGACTGGCAACCAGAGCACCGTACTTCTCATCATCCGAATAAGCAATCGAGTAGGATGTCATGATTCCAGACGCAATTCCCGTCGAGCTGGTCAGGTTAAACGCACCCTTTACAAAGGGGATCAGAATCGTTTCGAAGCCATCGCCAGGATAAACCGTGTACTTGCCGGAGGCGGCATGGGACTCACGGCCGCTTTCGCCGCTGCCGTCTCCCGGCCAGTGCTTTACGGTCGTAGCTACGCTGTCCTCGCCCCATCCAAGGTCATTTCCATTCTCATCCCAAGTGGACTGCAGCGCGCTGATCGCGGCATTCGCCATCGCAGCGGACAGCGCAGGGTCCTCACCAAAGGTATCGCGAGTACGATTCCAGCGAGGCTCGGATGTCAGGTCCAGCTGCGGGCCAAGCAAAGTGGAGACGCCGATCGCACGGTAATACTTCGCCTGCTCCTTATAGATATTGAACACAAAATCAATATCAAAGGTCGAGGCCATTGCCAGGCTGCGCGCATACCCCAGGGTATTAGGGTTGGAGCTGAATCCAAAGGGAATCCCCCAATCAAGCGCTTCCACATAAGCCTGTGTCACATTATTGTAAGTCGCCAGCGCTTTGGCAGGGAACCGTCCCACAGAGCCGTTCAGAGCAGACCGCAGGCCCTTATCATACAAAGCTGTAGCAGGGACCTGACCAATGGTCGCTGCCGAACCATCTGCTTCAATGCCGCCCAGAGAGGGATGAAGCATCAGGTACATCAATTTGGAATAGTCATCCATCTGGCCTGCCAGATCCCTGGCACGCTCTGTTGCGTCCAGCCGCCAATCTTCATACACATCCAGCTCGCCATTTTTGTTCAAATCCTTAAAGGCGTAGCCGTCCACCTCCAGCAGGGTCACACCGCTGTCCGGGCTGTAGCCCAGAGTAGCTCCGCCCTCGTTGACGACCTTGATCCAGCCGTCCTTGGTGGTTTCAACGCTGTACTTCGCGCCTTCTGCGAAGGACACGGCGCCCAGGCAGCTGAGCAGCAACGTCAGCGCAGCAAGCAATGAGACGATTTTCTTCATGATGAAGAGCTCCTTTCTGTTGATTGGACCAAGCGGTCCGTTTCTGGCATCAACGTATCATTCCGCCCTGCCTCAGTCAAGCGATTCAGCATAAGCCGTTATTTTTTTAGCATAGTCGGTTTGCAAGCAAGGCCGGCTGTGTTATACTGGAACAGAAAAGAGGGTGGATATGATGCTGTATCATATTGCGCTGGTGGAGGATCAGGATGCCGAGGCGAAGCGGATCGAGACCTATTTGGAGCGGTTTCGACATATCGATGAGAATGAGTTTCAGCTGACGCGCTTTTCTGACGGCGATTCCTTTATCGCCCGTTATCAGCCGGTGTACGACCTGGTGCTGATGGACATCCTGATGCCCGGCACGAACGGCATGGACACCGCGCAGGCGCTGCGCCGGCTGGACCGGAACATGACCCTGGTGTTTGTGACGAACATGGCGCAGTTTGCCGTGAAGGGCTATGAGGTGGAGGCCTTTGACTTCCTGGTAAAGCCGGTCAGCTATGACAATTTTGAAATGAAAATGCGCCGCGTGCTGCGCAAATTGGCGAACGAGCAGCGCGACAGCTTTATCCTGCTGAATCTTTCGGAGGGCAAGAAGCGAATTTCTCCTTCGCAGATTCAGTATGTGGAGGTGGCGGGGCATAAGCTGATCTATCATACGACGGAGGGCAGCTATACTGTATACGGCACCTTGAAATCGGCGGAGGAGCAGCTGAACCCTAAGGTGTTTTCCCGCTGCAATCACTGTTACCTGGTCAATCTGAATTTTGTCTCCGCGGTGAATGGCATGGAGACGACGGTGGCCGGGCAGACCCTGCAGGTGAGCCGTTCCCGCAAGAGCGGCTTTATGGCCCAGCTCAATGAATTTCTGGGAGGGAATTTCTGATGCCGCCGGTCTTTCAGCCCTCCTCGATGGATGCTTATAAGGCGCTTTACATGCTTGCGCTGCTGGTCGCGCAATCCATGATCCTGCTGCGCCTGCCAAAAAAGCCGTGGTTTGCGCTGCGCTTTTCCCTCAGCGTGCTCCTTTGCTTCCTGGCCGTTTTCCTTTATCCGAGCCACGGCAGCGACGCGCTGGCGAGCTCGCTGATGTTCATGCTCTTTTATCTGCTTACCCTTCTGCTGTCCAAATGGAGCTATGATATCAGCTGGAACAGCTGCTTTTTCTGCACCATTGCGGGTTATTCCATCCAGCATATGGCTTCCATTGTATACAATCTGCTCTATACGCTCAACAGCTATCTGGCGTCCCTGGCCGAGACGGATCAGTTTACATCGGTCTACGGCAGCGCGCCCGCCCGCTTTGACGTGACCATGGTGGCGGTTTTCCTGGAGACCTACCCGCTGATCTATTTTATCCTTTATATTGCCT
Organism: Clostridia bacterium; assembly: GCA_017469085.1. Lineage (GTDB taxonomy): Bacteria > Bacillota > Clostridia > Christensenellales > Aristaeellaceae > UBA4246. The sequence goes on along the minus strand of JAFUHB010000239.1, from coordinate 11,561 downwards.
TTGTCCGCCGCATCCGGAAGAACGAGCGCGTTTCCATCACCAGCCCCTTCCTGTTCGGCATGGTTGTCCTGATGATGCTGGTGGAAATCGTGCTCAACGCCTACGTGGTCTATCATCCCACCGCCAGCTTTGACGTAAGCTATTTTGTGTGCGCCAGCCTGACCAATTTCCTGTGTACGCTGTGCGTGCTGATGATCCTCTTTGGGCAGCTGCTGCGGAAAAACCTGGAAAACGAGCTGGAGATTGTGCGGCAGCTTCGTCGGCAGGAAAAGCAGCAATATGATTTTTCCAAAGAGACCATCGATATGATCAATATCAAGTGCCATGATATGAAGCACCAGATCCATCGGCTGAGGCACTCCGGCACGCTCTCCAACGAAGCGCTGAAGGAGGTCGAAAAGAGCATTGAGATCTATGATTCGATCGTAAAAACCGGCTGCGACGCGTTGGACGTGATTTTGGCCGAAAAATCCCTTTTCTGTCAACGCAACGGCATTTCAATCGACTGCATCGCTGACGGGGAAAAGCTTGCCTTTATCAGCGAGACGGATATTTATTCCCTCTTTGGTAATTTATTGGATAATGCCATCCGCTCCGTGATGAGCCTGGAGCCCGCGCAGCGCACCATTGCGCTCAGCGTCAAGGCCCGCGGTGCGCTGCTCTCCGTCTCCTCCCACAATCGCTATGACGGTGATGTGCGCATCGAGGGCGGTCTCCCCCAGACGACGCAGGCCGATCACAGCCAGCACGGGTTCGGTACGAAGAGCATGTCGATGATCGTAGAAAAATACGGCGGCACGATCTCTTTCCTGGCGGATCAGGGCACCTTCACGGTCAGCATCCTGTTTCCGCTGGTTGGGCAGAACAGCTCCGCCGATATTTAAGACCGGCGTTTATTTTGACGACGCGGCATCCTCCGCGCACAGCGCGAACACGGTTTCGTGCAGCGCGCGGCGGAAATCGTTGGTGGGGTTGGGATTGCCTTGGGGGTAATAGAGGCGGTTGGTCAGCGCGACCGCGCCAATATGGTATTCCTTTGAAAAGTATATGCTGGTGCCGGTAAAGCCCAGGTGCCCGCAGCCGTGCGGGTACAGGGGGCCGGTCTGAAAGCCGATGCCCCGACGGGGCGCGGTTTTTTGCTCGCGTTGGGCTTCGGTCAGCAGCGGGTCGCTGGTGGTCAGGTAATAGCGGCAAAGGCGCTCGTAAGCCTCCGCCGTGGCGAAAACGCCGGCGTGCCCCGCGACGTCGTCAAAGAAATAGTGGCAGTTGCCGTCGTTGACGGTGCCCCGGACGGGAACGCCCAGCTCGCGCCAGCCGTCAAAGGAAAGGCCCCGTTCCCGGCACATATCCATCTCGATGGCGTTGCCGAAGTCAGAGGGGATGATCTTCCTGTCGGCGGCGGGGCGATACATTAGGTCGCCCAGGGCCAATGGTTCGGTCAGGTTGTCCCGCAGGCACTCGGCCAAGGGCTTTTCACAGAGCCGCTCGATCACCTTGCCCAGCAGCATAAAGTTGAGGTCCGAATAAACGACGCCCTCCGTCCGTTCGGACGTTTGCAGGGCGAGGGTCAGCACGTCGTAAAAATCCTCGCCGCGGCGCGTATAAAAGGGGTACCAGGCGGGCAGCGACGAGGTATGCGTCAGCAGCCGGTATACGGTGACGCCCTGAAAGCGCTCGCGCAGGAAGGGCGAGGCTTCGAGCCTCGGCAGCACGGAGGCGACCGGGGCGTGCAGGGCAAGCCTCCCATCCCGGATCAGGAAAAGGATCTGCGTCGCCGTCGCGATCTTGGTGACGGAGGCGACGTCAAACAGCGCGTCCTGCGCGCCATCCCCAATCGAGACGGCGGCCAGCGTTCCCCTGTCGTTAAATACGCGAATGGCGGCGGAGGGAAAGTAGCCCGCTTCTTGATATCGGGCGGTCACGTCCCGCAGGCGTCGCTCGAGGCGAGCTTGATGAATGGTCATAACGGCTCCTGTTATTATATGCTTCAGGCGGCTTCCGCTTCTTCGGCGCTTTCGGGGGGCTCCTGGTCGTCCGGCGTCCCTTCCTCCGTCAGGGCGGGCGCGTCCTCCGCCGTTTCTTCGGCGGTCTCGGGTTCCTCCTGTGCTTCCTCCGCGTCCGCGTGCAGGTCGTTCAGGAGGGAGGCCAGGCTGTCCTTCAGATTGGTATAGGCGGCTTCCCAGGTCGCGCGGGCGGCTTCCGTTTCGGCCAGGCTGGTGGTCAGCGCGGCTGCCTCGGCCTCGGCCGCCTCGGCGCGCTCGGTCAGGGCGGTTACCTGCGCCAGCGCTTCCTCGGCCAGCAGCTGCGCTTCTGCCCGTTTCTGGTCGGCTTCCGCAGCCTGCGCCTGCAGAGCTTCCGCCGCTTCCGCCAGGGCCTGCGCGGCGCCGAGCTCCTCGGTGAGGGCCGAGATCTTCGCTTCGGCGTCCGCCTGCTGTTGCGCCGCCTCGGCGGCCGCTTCATCCAGCTGCTCGGTGAGGGCGGCCAATTGCTCGTTGGCGGCAGTCAGGTCGCGGTTGATGGCGTTGGCGGCGGCTTCCGCCGCTTCACGCTTTGTTTCGGACAGCGCGAGCTCCTTTTGATTTCCATCCAGCCGGGCGTAGAGAACGCCGCCGCATACCAGCGCGGCAACCAGCAGGACGCTGACGATTATCAATGTTTTTTTCATGACGCTTCCTCCTTTGCGTGCAAGGGGTTCCATATGTCCCTATTATTATATCATCCCGAGGGGGGATAGAAAAGAGAACAATGCGGCGGTTTTGCCATATTTGTTACACAAGTGTTAAAAATTCGTTCACACATTTTCTGAAATTTGACGCTATACTGTTGTACGAACCCGAAAGGGAAGGAAATTACCCGCGCCATTCGCGCGGCGAAAAGATAGGAGGTCCCTGTTATGAGGAATCAATCCACAAAGAAGAACACGTTGATGCTCGTGCTGGCGGTGATCGTCGTTTTGACCGTGGCGTTCAGCGCTATCGCCATGGCGGCGGACAGCAAAACCATTACGGCTGAGGAGATCGACGGCATCCTGAATACCACCACCGACGCCAGCCAGGTGGAAAGCCCCTTTACCAAGGTGGCCGACGCGGTGCGCACCAGCGTGGTCGGTATCAACAACTACCAGATCGTATCCAACTCCAATTACTATAATTATTACGGCTTTGGCTTCGGCTATGGCCGCGACCGCGGCGATAACAGCGCGACCGAGCGCCTGTATGCGACCGGCTCGGGGGTTGCGGTCACCACTTACGGCCATGTGCTGACCAACTACCATGTCGTGGAAGGCGCTTCCCGCCTGACCGTGACGGTGGAGGGCAGCGACGACGAGTACCAGGCGACGCTCGTAGCCTATGACGAAAAAGCGGACGTGGCGGTGCTGCTGGTCAACGATCTGCCGGTGGCTCCTGTGACCCTGGGTGACAGCGATCAATTGCAGGTCGGCGAATGGGCGATTGTCATCGGCAACCCGCTGAGCGAGGCCTTTGCCCGCACGGTGACCGTCGGCATCGTTTCCGCGCTGGACCGCGAGGTGACCGATACCGCCTATGACGCTTACGGACGCCGCACCAACATTACCAATCAGATGATCCAGGTGGACGCCGCAATCAACTCCGGTAACTCCGGCGGCGGCATGTTCAACACGCTGGGCCAGCTGATGGGTATTCCGGCCCGCAAATATTCCTCCTCCGGCTTTGGCTCCGCTTCGGTGGAAAACATCGGCATGTGCATCCCGATCAACGTGGCCAAGCCCGTGATCCGCGAGGCGCTTGAAAAGTACAGCGGAGCTTCCGTCACCACGGCCAGCGCCAACGCGCCTGCCAACGGCAATCGGCCGATGCTGGGCGTGACCGTGTTCACGCTGTCCGGCACCTCCGGCATCCTGCCCAACGGCGCGATCGTGCGCAGCGTCAATGAGGATTCCAACGCTCAGCGCGGCGGCATCCAGGTGGGCGATGTGATCGTCGAGGTCAACGGCACCAAGGTGACTAGCTCCACCGATTTGGTCAATCTCGTTCAGAGCTATAACGAGGGCGACGTCCTCAGCGTCAAGGTATACCGCGCCGAAGGAATGGCGGCGGCCGTGACGGCTGACTCGATCGACCTGACCACCGTCAGCCAGGATGGCGAATATATCGACCTGACTGTGACCCTGTTGGGCAATTCCGCTACCTGAACCGGTATATAACTGGCCCTTGCGCCGCCGTCCAAATGGGAACGGCGGCGCAAGGTTTTTCGTTTGCCCGGCTTGACTTTTCCGTGTTTCCGGGCTATACTCTGCCTACAATTGCAAAGAGCTTCGACGCAGAAGAGTACCCCGGATCGGGCCACTCAGCGAGCCGGCGGTCGGTGTGAGGCCGGCGTGGGCTACCATTGGGGGAAGCCGCTGTGGAGCTACGGGTCGGAAAGCGAGTAAGGCCCGTCGGCGTTCGACCGTTATCCGTTCAAAGAGGGGGCTGGCATCAATCGCCGGTCAAACGAAGTGGTACCGCGAATTCATGTGTCTGTTCGTCTTCGGCGAAGCAAGACACATATTTTTTTACAGAAAAGGGGACGATTCCAATGAAAAACGTGACCGCCAACGAGCTGCGCAGCATGTTCCTGAACTTTTTCCAGGAAAAAGGCCATCAGCTGATCCCGTCCGCCTCCGTGATCCCGGAGAACGACCCGACCGTGCTGTTTACCACCGCCGGGATGCATCCGCTGGTCCCGTATCTGATGGGGCAAAAGCATCCGATGGGCACCCGTCTGACCGACGTGCAGAAGTGCATCCGTACCGGCGATATCGACGAGGTCGGCGATATGAGCCACCTGACCTTTTTTGAAATGCTGGGCAATTGGAGCCTGGGCGATTATTTCAAAAAAGAGATGATTCCCTGGAGCTGGGAATTCCTGACCAGTGAAAAATACCTGGGCCTTCCCAAGGATAAGCTGGCCTTCACCGTTTTTGAGGGCGACAGCGATTGCCCGCGCGATGAAGAGGCGGCCGACCTGTGGCGCTCCTGCGGGGTCAAGGATGATCATCTGTTTTATCTCCCCAAGGCGCACAACTGGTGGGGTCCTGCGGGCGTGACGGGGCCCTGCGGGCCGGATACTGAGATGTTCATGATCGTCAAGGAGCCCTGTGGGCCCGATTGCTCCCCTGCCTGCTCCTGCGGCGCGTATTTGGAGATTTGGAACGACGTTTTCATGCAGTATAACAAGCAGGTGGACGGAACCTTCATTCCCCTTGCGCAAAAGAACGTGGATACCGGCATGGGGCTGGAGCGCACCATCTGCGTGCTGACCGGCAAGAAGAGCGTTTACGAAACCGATCTCTTTGAAAATATCCTGGCCAAGATCGCCGAGCTGTCCGGCAAGCAATACGGGGACGATGAGGAGACGACGAAGGCCTTCCGCATCATTTCGGATCATATGCGCACCGCGACCTTTATCCTGGGCGATCCCCGCGCCGTGACGCCCTCCAACGTGGACCAGGGCTATATCCTACGCCGTTTGATCCGCCGGGCCGTGCGCTTTGGCATGAGCCTGAATATGCCCGCCGGCTTTACGGCTGAGATCGCGAAGGTGATCATCGACCAGTACAAGGCCGTATACCCCGAGCTGAGCGAGAACAGCGAATTCGTGCTCACACAGCTGCTGATGGAGGAGGACCGCTTCCAGAAGACGCTGAAGCAGGGCATGAAGGAATTTGAAAAGGTGCTGAACAACATCCGCCGTACCCGCGAGACGGCCGACGCCCTGATCGTGAGCAACGATCCCGTTGCGCTGGGCAAGGAAATGATCGAGAAGCATCAGCTCCGTCCTTCCCCGGATATGGTGCCGGTGATCGAGGCGGTCAACGCCGGCGACGCCGAAGCCGTTCGTCAGGCCGCGACTGCGCTCAAGGACGGCCTCAGCCAGATGGACGGCCGCAGCGCCTTCCGCCTGTACGACACCTACGGCTTCCCCATCGAGCTGACGACTGAGTTGGCACGGGAGCATGACCTGAAGGTAGACCTGAACGACTTTGAGGAACGCTTCCGTCAGCATCAGCAGACCAGTCACGCCGGCGCGGAGCAGCGGTTTAAGGGCGGCCTGGCCGATCACAATGTGCAAACCGCCTGCCTGCATACGGCGACGCATCTGCTGCAGGCGGCCCTGCGCAAGGTGCTGGGGGACGAGGTACATCAAAAAGGCTCCAATATCACGGCCGAGCGTCTGCGCTTTGACTTTACCTTCGGCCGTAAGGTAACGCCGGAGGAGCTTCAGGAGGTCGAACGGCTGGTCAACGAGGCGATCGCCGCCAAGGCGCCGATCGTCAAGGAGGAAATGACCGTTGCCGAGGCCAAGGCGCAGGGCGCGATGGGCCTGTTTGAAAGCAAATATGGCGACCGTGTCAGCGTGTACACCATGGGCGAATTCTCCAAAGAGATCTGCGGCGGCCCCCATGCCGTCAATACCGGCGATCTTGTTTCCTTCCGGATCCAGAAGGAGGAGTCCTCCTCCGCCGGCGTTCGCCGCATCAAGGCCGTGATCGGCCGCGATGTGAACGCACCGGGCAAAACGCTGTAATGACGGGCTGCCGGCCGCCGCGCGAAAAATGGCGGCGACCGGCAGCGATAGAGAGGCGATAGTCTTATTATTCATCATCGCGGAGGCGCTCTTTCGGGCGATCAGGGAGCGGCCTCCCTTCAGGAGTGATTCATGAAACGCATTTTCGTATTCCTTGCTCTTGCTCTGGCGCTGCTGGGGCTGGCAGGGGGCGCGCAGGCGAGCGAGGCGCGGGATATTACCGAGCAGGCTACGATTCGCGTGTCGTCCAAACCAAATGCGGCCTATCGGGTGACCGACCGGGATTATAAAACCATCTGGACCAGCAATAAGGAGCGCAAGGCGCATATCGAGGTGACCAGCCCGGAGCCGGTTTACGGCGTCTACCTTTGCTTGGGGTCGGATAAGACGGCGCCCTGGGTGATCGAGGTGCAGGAGGGAAAGACCTGGACGGCTGTTGCCCGCGGCGAGGGCTTATACGGGCACGAGTATGTGGCGGTCGAAGGGCTGACTCATTTCCGGATCGCATGGGATACGAACGCGCAAAAAACGTTCGCGGTGAATGAAGTCTACTTGCTCTCCGAGGGGGATTTGCCTTCCTGGGTGCAGGTGTGGAAGCCCAGCGTCGAAAAGGCCGATCTGATGATCCTGGTGGGGCACCCGGATGATGAGATGCTCTTTTTCGGCGGCATGATCCCCACCTACGCGGGCGAAAAGCAGATGAACGTGGTCGTTTGCTATCTGACCTGCGGTACGCCGGGCCGGCGAAGCGAGCTGCTGAACGGGCTTTGGTACTGCGGCGTGCGGAATTATCCGGACATCGGAGATTTCTGGGATAAGTATTCCCTGAAGCTTAAGACCCAATATGACATCTGGGGCAAAACCAAGGTGCTCAAATATGTGACCGCCTTGATCCGTCGGTATCAGCCCGAGGTGATCGCCACGCAGGATGTGAATGGGGAATACGGACATGGCGCGCACCGCGTTTGCGCCGACGCCTGCCTGCAGTGCGTGACGTTGGCGGCCGATGAAAGCAAATATACGGAAAGCGTAAAGCAGTATGGCGTATGGCAGCCCAAAAAGCTTTACATCCACATGTATAAGGATAATCAGGTAGAGTTTGATTGGGATATCCCCCTCAACAGCCAAGGAGGCAAAACCGGGTTTGAAACCGCAGTGGAGGCGTACAAGCTCTATGTGTCCCAGCAGCAACCTCAATACCGGGTGGAGCCTCGGGACAGCGTAAAATCCTGCTATCTGTTCGGGCTCGCGTTCAGCACAGTCGGCCCGGATGTGGTCAAGGAAGATATGTTTGAAAATATTCCATGAGCAAAAAAATCATGCCGGGAATTGCCCAGCATGATTTTTTATATGGCGTTGATTTATACGATCTCCGTCCAGCCGTAAGGATCTTCGGTCTTCCCCCACTGGATTCCGGTCAGTGTGTCGTAAAGCCATTGGGTGATCGGGCCGATCTTCCCGCCTGCGATCGTATAACGAACGTCCTCATAGGACAGCTCGCCGATCGGAGAGACTATGGCGGCGGTGCCGGTTCCCCAGGCTTCCTTCAGGCTGCTGTCGGCCATCGCTGCCTTCAGCTCGTCCACAGACAACAGGCGCTCCTCCACCTGGTAGCCCTTGGCCTTCAGAAGCTCCACACAGCTCATGCGAGTAATGCCGGGCAGTACGGAGCCGGTCAGTTTGGGCGTTACGATGGTATCGCCGATCTGGAACATGACGTTCATCGCGCCGACCTCTTCGATGTACTTGCGCTCCACGCCGTCCAGCCAGAGCACCTGGGAATAGCCCTTGAGCTCGGCCTTGTGACCGGCGCGGTTGCTGGCGGCGTAATTGCCGCCGCACTTGGCGTAGCCGGTGCCGCCGCGTACCGCGCGGACGTCCTCCGTCTCGATCATGATTTTGACGGGGTTCAGGCCTTCCTTATAATAGCTGCCCACCGGGGACAGGATCACCGCGTAGATCGCCTTTTCAATGGTGTGCAGGCCCAGGAAGGGGTCGCTGCCGAAGAGGAAGGGGCGGATGTACAGGGAGGTGCCGGGCAGGGATGGCACCCAGTCGCGCTCGATATCAACCAGCTTTTTCAGGGCAGCCAATACGAAATCCGGGTCCACCTGGGGCAGGGTGATGCGCTCAGCGGAATTGTTGAGGCGCTTGAAATTTTCCCACGGGCGGAATAACTGGATCTGTCCGTCGGGCCGGCGATAGGCCTTGAGCCCCTCAAATACCTCCGCGCCGTAGTGAAATACGGCCGCGGCCGGACTTAAGCTCAGGTTTTCAAAGGGTACGATGCGAGCGTCGTGCCAGCCGAGCGCGGGATCATAGTCCATCAGGAACATATGATCCGTGAAATACTTGCCAAAGCCCAGCTTGGCCGGGTCGGGTTTTTCTTTACGAGTCGGCGCCAGCGTGATCTTGATATCTTCCGCCTTCATATTGACGACCTCCTTCAATCAGGCCGGAGCGTTCCCCCCGGCGTTACAGGCGATTCTATACCTGAATATCATACAACCGCCGACCGGTCCGAGGCAAGGAAAAAACAAATTGGATACAACGCCGGAGCTCCATGATTTGTGTTTTCATATGAATCATGATATCATAAACGAAAGATCAAACGCCGGAGGATAAGTATGCTGGATGAAATAACCAGGCTCAGGCTGCTAAAATGCCCTGCGAACCCGATCGATATGGTGCTGGATACGGACGCGTATAATGAGATCGACGATCAGTTTGCCATTGCCTACGCGATATCCGCTTCGGAAAAGCTGAACGTGCGAGCGTTTTATGCAGCGCCCTTTTTTAACGAACGGTCCAGCAGTCCTGCGGACGGCATGGAAAAAAGTTATCGGGAAATCCAAAAACTGCTCGCGCTGGCGGAACGGGAGTATCCGGTGCTACGGGGCGCGGAAGACTTTCTTCCGGATGAAAGGACGCCGGTTCGCTCTCCCGCTGCGATAGACCTGGCGGAGCGGGCGCTTCGTTATTCAGCGGAGCGACCCTTATATGTCGTGGCGATCGGCGCGATCACCAATATCGCGTCCGCCTTGCTCCTTTGTCCGGAGATCGCGGAGCGGATGGTGGTGATCTGGTTGGGCGGCAACGCCCCACAATGGCCGGACAATCGGGAATTCAATGTCCGGCAGGATGTCGCGGCGGCTCGCGTGGTCTTTGGCTCTGGCGTTTCATTGGTCGTATTACCCTGCATGGGCGTGGTCAGCGCCTTTCGGACCACGGGACCGGAGCTGGAGCAATGGCTGAGAGGCCGGAACGCGCTGTGTGATTATCTGGTGGATCATACGGTGGAAGCGGCGGAGGAGTACGCGAAAGGAAGGCCGTGGAGCCGGGCGATCTGGGATGTGACCGCCGTCGGCTGGCTGTTGAATGACGGCGGCCGTTTGATGCGGGATCGGTTGATTTCAACCCCTATTCCGGAATATGATCACCATTATGCCTGGGATGATACGCGGCCTTACTGCAAAATGGTCTATTACATCGACAGGGATGCTCTTTTTGCCGATTTGGTGGAGCATATCGGCGGGAAAAGGGCATGAAAAAACGCCGCGCAGATCGGCAGCTTATTGGGCTTGACTGATTTGCGCGGCGCTGTTTTATTCGTTTTCTTCTTCCTCGACCATTTCCATGTATTTATTGAAAACGGCCTCTGCAACGGCGTCGTCGTCCACGGATACGTAGATGTCTTCGCCGCTGTCGTCCTGCTCGATCTTCAGGATCAGCACTTCGCCGTCTTCGTCGTCCGCCGCCTCCTCTTCTTCATTCAAGAGCAGCAGCGCCACGTACAGGTCTCCCTCGTAGTCGATGGTGGTCAGATACTCGAACTTGGTGGTTACGCCCTCTTCGTCGGTCAGCTCGATAATATCGGGCTCGTCGTCCTCATATTCCTGGTTGTCAGGGATCATCTTTTCTTCGTCAGCCATGATAAACTCCTTTGTCGTTCCGCTGAGCATGGCGCGAATCCGTTCATCGCGCACCGTAGCATGATAGATGAATTCGGGCCGTTTGTCAACCGTCTCGTTGCGCGTCCGGTCCAGCCAGGCTTGGAGGATCACGGCGGCCGCAACCTTATCGACGTGCTGCTTGCGGTCCTCTCGGCGCATTCCGCCTGCAATAAGCGCGTTCTGCGCGGTCACGGTGGTCAGGCGCTCGTCGATAAATTCTACCTGCCATCCGGCATTTCGCAGCACTTCGCAAAAATCCTGAATCTTTTTCGCCTGAAAACCGATGCTTCCGTCCATGTTGCGCGGCAGGCCGCTGACGATCAGTTCGGCTCCTGTTTCCGCCATGATCGCGCCGATCGCCCGACAGTCCGGTCCCCAGCCGACAGATTGCAACACACAATAAGGAGACGCGATCAGTCGCGTCTCATCGCTCAGCGCCACGCCGATGCGTCGGTCGCCGATATCCAGGCCGAGTACTCTGCCCATCAGCGGTCAAAATTCCCGTGGATATAGTACCGGACGAGCTCCTCCAGAATCTCGTCCCGCTCCAGGCGGCAAATCATACTGCGGGCGTTATTGTGGCTGGTGATATAGGTTGGGTCGCCGGTCAGGATAAAACCGGTCAGCTGTGTGATGGGGTCGTAGCCCTTGGCCTGCAGGGCGTTGTATACGTGCGCCAGAATCACGGAAGCGGTCTCCTGACCCTCGGAAAAGCGCGTAAATTTGGTGGTGCCGTTGAATTCGGACATCGGAGATCGACCCCCTTCCTATTTTATAACAACAGTATACATCCGTTTGCGGTTTGCTGCAAGCGAGAAAACGTACATAAATGTGATATTTCCGTCATCTTTCATCAGAGGATGGAATTGGAAATCCGGACCGTACATTTCAAACGGTATTTGAACTTTGAAACGGAATATTTCCGAACGATTTTATTTGAAAGAGCGCATATTTACCAAAAACGAAAAAAACCTTATCAAAAGGAGAAAAAAAGAGTTGACAGAGAGGGGAGGGAGTGATAGAATAGCCAAGCGCCGTTGAGGGAGGGGCCAAGGT
>JAFUHB010000238.1 GCA_017469085.1 Clostridia bacterium | reverse complement strand
CCGGTGCGGTAGCAGCTTCGACCCGTACCCAATGCGTTGACGATGCACGCCGCCGCGCCGCGGATCAGCTCGTCCCCGGCCTCATGGCCCAGGCTGTCGTTGACAGTCTTAAGCCCGTTGATGTCGATGGTAAACGCCGCGAGATCCTTTGGCAGCCGCCCTGCCTCGTCCAGCTTTTTCAGGGTTCGCGAATAAGCGTTCCGGCTGAACAGCCCCGTAAGGGCATCGGTGTCGATCTGGGCCTGCTGCTCGGACACAGTATCGTCCATCGCCAGCTGCGCATACTCGGAATAATGGATAAACATCAGCGCCGCGCCGAGCGTCAGGGCAATGTACGAGGTACGGTTGTCTCCCGGCAGGGCCTCCTGAATGGCAATGCCGACGACCACCAGCAGCATGATCGAGTACAGCGACAGCCGGTTCTGCCTGCGAAAGGAACGGCCATAGAGGATAAACTCCATAATCACGATTGCAATGATCGCAAGGCACACGCCCATATACAGGACATACAGCGGGCCATGGGAATAGTGGTGCGCCTCGTCCACGACAACCATCCAGCCGGTAAGCGCGGAGACGACCTGAAGGACCGCGTTGGCCGCGAGGATACCCAGCATCACGTTTCGCAACCGGTTTTCAAAGCGCATCTGCACTACCAGCGCGCCGCCCGCCAGAGGCGTGAGGATGTAATCAGCTGTCTTGACGAACACCAATATCCATTTGGGCATATCTGTCCGTCCGTCCAGTTGCACGCCGCACCACTCCGCCAGCGCGGAGACGGCGATCAGGGCATAGGTCAGATACAGTAAGCGTTTGTCCGATTTCGTCAGCCGATCGTTTTCCCGGATCAATACGCTGAGCACGCCCAGCGCCAGCCAGGACAGGATTATGATTGAGGTGTAATAACTGATCATCCAAGGGGCTCCGTTTCTGTGAATTTCATTTGTTTGATTACCATTCTACTTTTCCCAGCGCCACGCCCGTCCTGCAGGGCAGGTACTATTCGTTATACAGTAAGTACGGCCTGCGCTGTTGTTTGAATGCTTCGATCTCCTCCTGCCATCCGGCCTTGATCTCCTCCGCGCTCATTCCCGCTTCGATCTGTATTCTTACCTCGTCTGTACCGATCAACTTATCGATCCAATAGCGTCCCTGACTGTCCGGCGTTCCCCAGAAGGCAACCTCAGGCGCGCTTTCCCGTATAGCCTGGTAAGCATCTACAAGATAGTCCAAATGGATCCCCTGCTGCCATATCTCAGCGATCGGTTTGCTTCGCAGATCGACGCCGTAGCAGGCTTCGTCCATAAAGGGAGGCTCTGTCGCGCCGCTCATGCTCACCGGCGTAAAGGCAAAGTCATAGCCCTCCACGCCCGCGAGATAGGGGCTTCCGTAGGCTTCAAAGGGGAATTGGGTACCGCGTCCGACGGAAACCGCCGTGTTCTCAAAGAAGCAGGTGGAGGCATAGAGATACACCGCCCGCATGTCCTTGATATTTGGCGAGGGATTGCGAATGATCGAGCTTTTGGTCTGGTGCGTGTAGTTTTGGCAGGGGATCACCGTCAGATCGCAGGCATCCTTTCCTGCGGTCAGCCATCCCTCGCCGTTGATCATCCCCGCCAGTTCACCCCAGGTCATGCCATAGACGATGGGAATCGGGAGCTGGCCGACGTTGGATTTGAATGCCTCCTGAAGAATCGGGCCGTCCACATAGAAGCCGTTGGGATTGGGCCGGTCGAGGATGATGACCTCCTTGCCCTCCGCCGCGCAGGCATCCATGAGGTAATACATCGAAATATAGTAGGTGTAGTAGCGAAGCCCCACGTCCTGCATATCGACCACCAGCACGTCAAACTGCGCCATGCTCTCTTCGGAGGGCGAGTGCGTGTCGCTGCCGCCATAGAGTGAAAGAATCGGCACGCCCGTCTTTTCATCCACAGAATCGTCGACCGTCGCGCCAGCGTCCTCCGTCCCCCGGAAGCCGTGCTCCGGGGAAAATATCGCAGTTACGTTCACGCCATGCTCGATGAGCGCATCGAGGATGTGCTGTCCGTATGTGATCGCGTTGCCCTCCGCGTCCAGGCCAAAGTGGATGAGGCTGGCGTCCACGCCCTCCGGAAGCTCCCCGATCCCTGAGGTCTCGTCTCCTACGATCCCTGTGTGGTTGGAAAAGAGCGCTACCCGCTTGCCCTCCAGAAGGGGCACATAGGCGTTAAACTGCGCATCGCCGAGGATCACCGGGGTGGCTGATTCTTCTGCCAACCCCCGTTGCTCATCTTGTATTCCAAGCTCGGCAGCAGCGCCGAATCCGGTAAGCGTCAGGATCAATACAAAAACTATCAGCATCGCCTGTCGAATTCTCATCACTCTATCCTCCTTGATTCCTCTTTATGCTTTTACATCTTCGAATCCATCACAACGTTGACATAGTCGTAGGGGATTTCAATACCGTTTTTGTCCAGCGCACGCTTGACCCGGGCGTTGATGTCGCTCTTGACAACCTCCGTGAATTATATCATACTTCCCGCGCAAAAACGTCGCAAAACAGTCGTTGGCGCAAAAAAAGGAAGCGTTCACCGCTTCCCGACAGGGCCTGATAACGTTAAAATTCCGTGATGTTTTATGGCAGCTTCTTGAAGGACAATCTGCCCACCGTCAATTCGGCCCAGCTGTATTGCTTCATATAATCGCCGCGAAAGGCGTTTGCGGCGCGCATGTCGCCGTCCAGCATGCGGTAATAGTCGCAATCCACCAAATCTCGCCGAATGGCGAGCTGGCCGCTTCTCCGCAGAATGATGCTTTCCATGCCGATTTCGGATAGCGTCTTTTTCAAATCCTGGATCAGATCCCGGATTCGGTGCTTCAGAGCGGTCATGTTTGTTTCGCCTTCCCACAGCTTGTCCGCGATTTCTTCCGCCGTGCAGATCGCGCCTTCACGGTCCACCAGATAGGCCAGCAGCTCCTTGGTCTGCCTGCGCCCGAACATCAGGGGCTTGTTCTGCCAATACACCTCAAACTGTCCAAAGCATTGTAAGTATAGCTTGTCCCTGGCCGGTACGATGGGCGGACAGGCGTTCTCGATCTCTTCCCGGATCCTGCCCTCCTCCAGGGGCTTTAGCACATACCCGCTGACATGGAGCCGAAACGCCTCCAGCGAGTATTCGGAATAGCCGGTCACGAACACGATCTTGGAAAGCGGCGAGACCTGCTTGAGCCGCACCGCCAGCGCAAGCCCGTCCAGCTCCGGCATCTGAATGTCGGAAAACACGATATCCGGCCGGAGATCCTGCTGTATGATCGCCTCCACCGCCGCCGTTCCCAGCGGATAATCCAGTATGACCGCCTCCGGCGCGACCTGGGCGATGGTCTTGTGCAGGAGCCAAAGGGATTTGGGTTCGTCGTCTATGGCAAAAATCAGCATCGTTATGCCTCCTGTTTCTTGGGCAGCAGGATGGTCGCCGTCGTACCTTCACCAGGCTTGGACTGGATGTCCAGCTTGCCGCCGCACACATCCGCCAGCCGCTCCCGCACGTTGGCAATGCCCACGTGGGGCTTCCCATCGTCGGGAACGGTCGATGGATCAAAGCCGGGTCCGTCGTCCGTGATGATCACCTCAAAATGGTCTCCCGCGTCCTTCGTGGCGATCGTAACGATGCCCCTTCCGCCCTTATTGCCGCGCACGCCGTGACGCACGGCGTTCTCCGCCAGCGGCTCCATGGTCAGCGCCGGGATGCTGAAATCGGTGCAGGTGATGTGGTATTCGACCTGCAAGGCATCCTCAAAGCGCATCTGTTCAATATCCAGATAAGTCCTTGTATGATCCAGCTCCTGAGCAAACGGGATGGGTCCATTTTGATCGATGGAGCTCATATTCCCGCGCAGGTAGCGGGCGAATTGATCGACGGCCAACTTTGCCATTTTCGAGTCCGCATCGCACAGCGCGGAGATGGCGTTGAGCGTATTGTAGAGAAAGTGGGGCTTGATCTGGCTGAGCGTCAGCTGAACGCGCTGTCCGGCCACCAACGCCTCCTCGTGCTCCCGAACGAATTGCAGATGAAGCCAGATGTAATAGGCCACGCAGCTCATAATCACAGCGATCGTCAGATAGGAGATGGGCTGGGCAACGTAGCCCACGTTGCTGTCCATCACCAGCGAGCCCACGATCAGCCCGAGGACGGCCACGGGCACCCAGGCCTCCCGGCGCTTTTGCGGCTTGAACACGCGGATCGTCATCACGAACAGGCAGATCAGCAGGATCAGGCTGACATAGAGGCAAAAGCTGCTCAGCGGGCCGCCCAGATAGGCGTTATTGACGTCGATCTCAAAGACGATCGGGGAAAACAGCGCCGTCATATGGACGGCGGCGTTGATGCACACCAGCGCCCAGCCCCACCGAAAGCGCTTCTGCGGCGCGATCACTTTCAGGAAAAACAGCAGTATGACCGGTCGGATGGCATAGCCGTAGATGGACGCCAGTGTGCGTATGAACTGGTGCGGTTCCCCGATCGTCAGGCGGTAATCCACATAGTTCTGTAGGACCAGGGTAAACACCGCGACGATGATCATGCGCATGGTTCGCTTGAGATCGGGCCGGATATACCGGTCGATGTGGACGATCAATGCCAGCAGCGCAAGCCAGAGCAGCGCAGGAAGGATGCCCAGCGTTTCAAGATAGTTATTGTTGATGAACGCCTTGATGGGGCCCATTTCCTCAGCGCGCGCCGCCGCCATAGGCGCGGCGGTCAGCAGGACGAAAGCCGCCGCGAGCAGCATCCGCCTATGGCAGGTCTTTATTTCCGTCCTTCGCATGGTTCCGCGCCTTCTCTCTTTGATCGTCCGCAGTCTGCCCCTTTCTGTTCCCTGCCCATTCTAACACACAAATCCCCGACTTTCAACCGGCAATGGCATGGCAGAGGTTATTCGATCATTGACAGCCTGCCGCCGGTTTGTTAATTCTTTCGAAATATCCTGCTTTTGGGGCTTTTTACGACGTTTTTGCGCGGGACATGTGATAATATGGAATAGAATGCGGATTTTTATAGCTCTCAGTGTGACAGAATCCGCAATGCTACAGAAGGGAAGTTGACGTTCGATGAGAAAAATGAAGCGCGTTATATCGGTTCTTATGGCAGTTTCGATCCTGCTTTGCGCTTCGGCGCTGGCCGAGGCGGAGGATCCCGTGGTGGTCCGGGTGGGCGATTTCTCGTTCACAAAAAGCCAGCTGCAATCCGCCATCGATACGGACATCGAGTTCACCGAATTGCTTTCACAGGAAACGCTGACCGACGAGGAGCGGCAGGCCCAGCGCGACGACACCATCGAGCGCTTCATCGGCGTGGGCCTCATTCAGTGCAAGCT
>JAFUHB010000237.1 GCA_017469085.1 Clostridia bacterium | reverse complement strand
GGATCGGCAAGTTTATCCTGGACGTGCTCAGGGCCTTTCCCGAATTGGTCTACGCCATCATTTTCATCAAGGTGGTCGGGCCCGGCCCCTTCGCCGGCGTGCTTGCGATCGGCGTGCATCAGATCGGCATGCTGGGCAAGCTTTTTACCGAGGAAATGGAGCGGATGGATGAAACCGCGGTGGAAGCCTGTCATGCCGTAGGCGCAAACGGCGTTCAGACGATGTTTTTCGCCCGTATCCCCCAGCTGATGCCCATTTACGCGTCGCTGGCGCTCAATCATTTTGAGATCGCCGTCCGCAGCGCTTCCACGCTGGGCCTGGTTGGCGCGGGCGGTATCGGCGCGACGCTGATCTTTGCCATACAGGCCGCCCGCTGGCCGCGGGTCAGCGTCATCCTGCTGACCGTGATCGTCACCGTTTTCCTGATGGACGCGCTGACCGGATGGATCCGCAAGCGTCTGCGATAACTGACGAGATCGTGAAGGAGCCTCCATGCGCCCATATCATCATCGTCATCGGATCTTATTCCTGTTCCTGATCGCACTTCTTTTACTTCATCCCTTTGCGTCAAGCCTGTCCTTGGCGGAAACGGAAGCAAAGGATATCGTCAACAAGTGTATCCTGCGCGTCTCCTGCAACCGGGAACAGCGGCAGTACTTGACCACCCGTTCGCTGCATCAATGGTGGGACGGGGATGTGGACGGTGTGCTGACCGTTACCCTGCCCAAGGGAAAGAAAGCCCAGGGCGTCATGCTGGCCTTTTACGAAGCCGTTCCTGAGCTGATCATTGAAGGCCTGGACGGCGATACGCCCGCTGAAATCGCCCGGTATCAGCAGCCCTACCATAACCAGTTTATCCCTTTTGAAAAGGCCGTAAATGCCTTTCAAATCCGCTGCGTTGGGGAAATCCCCTTAAAAATAAGTCGCGTAAACGTCCTGACTGAAGGCCTGCTTCCTGCCTGGGTGCAAAGCTGGCAGCCTCCTGAAGAAAACGCGGAGCTTCTTTTGATCGCCACTCACCCCGATGATGAAGTGCTCTGGTTTGGCGGGCTCCTGCCCTTATATGCCGGCGAATTACAGCGCAGGGTCGCCATCGCCTTCGTACATACCTGCGCCCGGCTTGACAGCCGCAACGAGCTGCTGGATGCCCTCTGGCATTGCGGAGTGCGCAGTTATCCTTATATCCCCGATCAGCCGTATACGTCCGATTACCTTGGATATGTGACCTCCTGCGTTCGGAAGGCTAAGCCCCAGGTGGTCGTGACTCAGGATATAAACGGCGAATACGGTCACCTCGCGCACCGGCTGACAGTCGCCGCTGTGATCAGCGCAGTGGCGGAAGGGGGAGCCGCCGACCCTGCCATGTATCCAGAAAGCGCGGCGGCGTTTGGCCTTTGGCAGCCGCAAAAGCTGTACATCCATTTATGGCCAGAGAACCAATCCACCTTTGATTGGATGCAGCGCCTCCCGGCCTTGGGCAATAAAAGCGCGTATCGCATCGCCGTCGAAGCCTTCAAGAAACACATGTCTCAGCAATCCGGACGGCATGAGGTTTCCCTCAGCGGGCTCTATGATTGCCGCAAGCTGGGCCTATACTTCAGCCTGGTCGGTCCGGACGATACAGCGCATCCCGATCTCTTGCAGCATATCGAGCCTTTAGAATAGGCCAGAGGCCTCGATATCCAAGCAAAGCGCCGCTTCCCATGAAAAGCGGCGCTTTACTTGCGTATTGCCTATACTCTGTCAGATTTTTATCCCTTGGCGCGGATCCGGGCGAGGGCGCGTTTGAGCTTGGCTTCCGCGATCGCGTAATTCTCGTCCTCTTTCTTGAGGATCTGAAGTTGCTCCTGCGCCGCGGCCTCGGCGCGTTTCGCGCGCTCCAGGTCGATATCGCCGCTCCATTCAAAGGTGGTCGCCATCACGCGCACCTCGTTATCATGCACGCTCAGAAGGCCCCCGGCGCAGGCGGCAACCGATTCCTTGCCCTCGGCGTCGACCAGCTTGGCCTCGCCGATGCCCAGCGGAGCGGCATAATCGATGTGATGGGCCAGGATACAGATATCCCCGTTCACGGTGCGCAGGATGATCCGTTCCGCTTCGCCGTCAAACGCCATGCGGTCCGGGGTCACGATCTGCAAATGGAAGGTCGCAGCCATCGTCATTCACCCTTCTTTGCCTTGGCCACCGCCTCGTCGATGGTGCCGACGAAGAGGAAGGCGCTCTCGGGCAGGTCGTCATGCTTGCCCTCGATGATCTCCTTAAAGCCGCGAATCGTCTCCTTGAGGGGAACGTATTTGCCCTGCATGCCGGTGAACTGCTCGGCCACCGAGAAGGGCTGGCTCAGGAAGCGCTGCACCTTACGGGCGCGGGAAACGATCAGCTTATCCTCGTCGCTGAGTTCATCCATACCCATGATGGCGATGATATCCTGGAGCTCCTTATAGCGCTGCAGGATGCTCTGCACGGCGCGGGCCACATCATAGTGCTCGTAGCCCACGATTTCCGGGCTCAGGATGCTGCTGGTGGAATCCAGCGGGTACACGGCGGGATAGATACCCAG
>JAFUHB010000236.1 GCA_017469085.1 Clostridia bacterium | reverse complement strand
TGGCCGCCGTCGTGCAGCGTAATGGCATACTCGGGCAGCACGGAAGCATCCACCGTGACCCCGCCGGCGGAGTAGCTGATCGCCAGATACTTAACATCCAGCTGATAGCTTCCGGGCGCAGCCTGCGTGACCGCCGCCGGCGAAACCGTGGGCTGCGGGACTTCGGTGGCGCGGATGGCCTCCTGCGCTTCCTGCAAGGCGTTCTTGTACTTATCCGGCAGCTCCTCCCCGGGATCCCTGGCGTAATACATGGAGCCCGAAAGCGTATCCCCCAGCTGTAAATACCTGCCGTCCTCCAGCAGCGTCAGCGGCTGCCAGCCGAGCATCACATATCCGTTGTAGGACTGCAAATTCTGGAGTGCATCCTCATCAAGACGCGCCGTGCCGTCCTCATAAACGTTGAGAATCATGTCATAATCCCAGGCAGTCTGGGGATTGAGCTGCTCTACGGCGGTGGCCACCCAAATGCCGTGCCATTCGCCCAACATGGGCATATACTGCTCAGCCCGGACGGGAACAAAGCTGTCCTCATCTCCGCCGTCGGTCACGGGTTCCGGCGCGTCGGCCGCAGATTCCCGCAGGAAATACATTTCCGCTCCATCTTGCACAAGGTAAAGCCTGCCCGCCCGATCCAGACCGGCGGGAACGCTGTCGCCGTCGATGCCGATATACAGCACGCCATCCTGCAGATACCATTCGCCCTGCTGCTCGTCTTCCGAAATCAGGCTGACCGAATGATCGCCGCTCAGCGACAGCGTCATATCGATCCCAAAGAGCGATACGTCGTACTCCTCTCCGTCCTCCGCCATAACGCTCAGCTTCCATACGCCCAAGGCGTCGTCGATCACGCCAATGGGATCGGGCAGAACAAGGGGCCGCTCCGGCTCCAAACTGATGACCGAAGGCACAGACTGCGACGTGACGCGCGCGTAAATCTCTTCGGGGTCGGGCATTTCATCGACAAAGATGTAAGGATCCTCCAGCGTGATTTCGTTTCCGCTGCCCAGGTGACCGCCGTTCCACACATTCAGCTTGGCGTTGAGGTCTTTGAGCTGCTCCTCGGTGGTGGCGGCGGGGAAGGTCGTCGTCACGCCGGTCTGAGGAACGCCGCCAAAGGGCGCGCCATCCACAAACCGATCGGCGTCGGAAAACAGGCAGGTGATATAATTGAGGTTTTCGCAGGCATAGAAGGCGGCGCTGTGGATCTCCCTGACCCGGTCGGTCAGCGTAACATCCCACAAGTCGCTG
Source organism: Clostridia bacterium (assembly GCA_017469085.1). GTDB lineage: Bacteria > Bacillota > Clostridia > Christensenellales > Aristaeellaceae > UBA4246. The sequence continues at coordinate 1,412 of JAFUHB010000236.1, read as the reverse complement.
TGATTGAAAGCGCCTTCATCCACGATTTCCGCGTCGATGACCAGCGACATGAGGCCCACGCGATTGAAGGCGTTGACGCCGATCCGGCGCAGATGATCGCCCCAATACACATGCTGCAGCATATCGCAGCTCTCAAAGCAGTAATTATCGATTTCGGAAACGCCGTTGACGAACAGCACGTCCCGCAGGCTCCGGCACACCAGGAAGGTTTCACGCCCCGTGCTCGAAAGCGGCGCGTAGCAGATCACCAGCTCCAGCTGCTGGCAATAGCTGAAAGCGCTGTCGGCGATCTCCTCCACCGTTTCCGGGATCACCACGCTGCGCAGGGGCAGCCAGGAGGTCTGATTGGTGGCGATATCGGTATCGGTATAATCGCGGGCGCGCTCAAAGGCGTTGTACCCAATGGCGCGCACCGTCGTATCTCCGATCGCGCGGGGGATCACCACGTCCACATCATCGCCAATATAGCCAACGATCGTCCCCGTTTCAGCGTCGAACTCAAAATCTGCTTCCGCCGTGGCTTCAAAGGGCATTTCCACGATCGGCGCCGCCGCGTAGGCCGTGCCCGCAAAGGCGTCCGCGGGAATGATAGCAGGATCGCAGAGGATATTGACCTTTGCCAGGTTCACGCAGCCGCTGAAAGCGCCCTCGCCCACCGATTTCAGGCTGGCGGGCAGCGTGATCTCGGTCAAGCCCAGGCAATCCCGGAAGGCTCCCGCGCCGATGGTTTCGGTGGTATAATACAGATCGACCACTTCAACGGCGGACTCGGCGAAAGCCTCCGCCCCGATGGTCGTAAAGGTGTCGTTATGGGTTACGCGGTACTTTTTAACGGTTTGATTGCCCTTGAACGCGCCGTCCCCGATGCCGGTGACCTGCACGCCGTCCATGGTATGGTATAGCACCAGGTTCTCCCGTTCACCTTCATAACCGGTCACATACATGGTACCGTCGGCATAGTAATCATAGCTGCACGCGCCAGTCTCAGGAAGATCGCAATCCTCGGGATTGTTGATCCATACCTTGCAGCCCTCCACCTGACTGTCAATCAGCGCCTGCCAGGCCTGCTGGTTTTCCTGATCGCTGTCCCAGGGCAGATCCACATCCTCCAGCCAGGTGCCAGCGAACGCATCCTCGCCCACGTCGATCACATGATAAGCGTCAATGGCAAGGTAATTCAGATTGGTTCTGTTGAAAGCGTTCGCGCCGATGGACGTTATATTGCCGCCGATATAAACGTTCCGCAGGGTCGCGCCTTTGAAGGCTTCCATCCCGATCACGCGGAGGCTTTCAGGCAGATGGAGCTCCGCACCGATGGAGGTATAACGGAAAGCGTCGTCTCCAATGGTTTCCAGCCCGCTTCCCCAGCGGATCATATTGGCTTCGGTGCTGTTGAAGGCATATTCACCGAT
>JAFUHB010000235.1 GCA_017469085.1 Clostridia bacterium | reverse complement strand
GATTATCAAGGTTCATTTGAGCCTTTTTCTTTGGCCCAATTTTTTCATAGATCACTTGACACTACCGTTTTTTTCGCCTATGAAGGCTAAATGATGGGCTTTGCATAGCCACAATGCCATCCGCCACAGATGAGCAGCCGCAGCTATGCTGTATTTAGGTGGTGATGATTACCACCCTTTACAGCATACCTCGTATCAGAATTTGCGCGTGGAGGAAATCGCGGCGATCCTGAGGATCTCGCAGCCCAGCGTTTCCAGCCGCCTGAAGCGGGGACGCGACAAGCTGCGCGATCGATTGGAAGGAGGGAGCCCTCGTGAATGACAGAAAGGATCAGGAACGGATCCGTCAGGCGATCGATCATACGCTGGCCGGCATGCAGGGCGACCCCTGGCTGGCCGGAAAAATCCTTCGCGACGCTACGGAGGAAAAACCGATCATGAAAAGAAAGCTTACCTTTGGCCTGATCATGGCCATCATCCTGATTTTGACATTGGGCACGGCGCTGGCGGCAAGTTTAGGCCTGTTCGGTCAATTAGGGCAGCGCCATGAATGGAGCGACGCCCGGCTCCCCGACCTGGATCAGGTCAGCGACACCGTTAATCTCAGCTATACCACAGCGGGCGGAAACACCGTCACCATCCATCAGGCCTATTACGACGGCGCGCGCGTGTTCGTCTCCTACTCTATCGAAGGCAACCCCATCAAGCTGACGCTGAACGAGGGCAGGGCCGGCCTCGAGCGCTGGCACTCGGAGACCCCGGCCGCCGAATTCTGGGACAGCACCGGCAGCGAATATTCCTACTGGCAGCCGATGCGGGAATGGCTGACCTCCGGAACGGAACGAAACGCAGTTGTAGAAAGCCTTTCGGCGCACGACGGGCTGTTCCTGATGAAGGGCGACTGGTTCGATCCGGACATCTATCTGGATATTTACTATGGCGATTCAGAGGAAACGGCGGACGGCTCCATCGTGGGCTGGAAGGAGTGTCATGTGCCCGAGGAGCTGCAGGGCGCGGAAGAACTGAACGTAGCGCTGGTCATCTTTGGATCAACTTCCGTTTATGAGCATGCCGACCAAACCGTGCGCACCTTCTATCAGCGCGAGCAGGAATTTCCAATCCCCTTTACGGTAAAGAAGGCGAACGATTCCCGCCCGATGAGCGGGCAATTTGAAGCCAGCGATTACCAAACGCAGGCGCAGATGACGTGGAGCCGTATCGACCTGAGCGGAACGGTGACCCTGGCCTGCCCTGGCGCATGGCTGCCCTATTACGATTGGAGCGGCGACGGGCCTGACGACGCTCTGGACGCGATCGACGGCTTCCGCTTGTACAGCGACGGGAAACCACTCGAAAACAGCGGCCGTGGAGAAGAAGGTATGAGCTGGGAGGATGGAAAGATCATCTTCCATCTGCTCTACCGTCACGGCGGCGTGGACAGAGCGCTGTCCCTGGTGCCCGTGTATCGCTTGACCGGAGAACATCCCGACGAAGGGCTCCCGCTGCGCTGAGTTAGGAAAATCCCTTGCTGGGCCTGCCATCGGCAGGCCCATTTTCCTTAAATTTAGGGCGTCTACGTCTTTTCTTAAGACGGGAAATGTGATATACTTTTTTCGTACCGACCTCAGCTGCGGAAAGGAGAAATGGGACTTGCTCAGTATGACAGGCTACGGCATGTACGCCCTGGAGCGGGACGGCCGTGAAATGACGGTGGAGATCAAGACGGTCAACCATCGTTTCCTGGACCTGAACATCAAAACGCCCCGTGGCTTTGCCTGCCTGGAGGAGCCGGTCCGCAAAGCGATTTCCGCCGCGCTGCGCCGCGGCCATACGGACGTTACCGTCATTTACCGCAACAAGCGCGAGGACTCTGTCGTCGTGGAAGCGGATGCCGCGCTGGCGCTGCAATACCGCGCCGCGCTCCTTCAGCTGTTGGAAACGCTTCAGCTGCCCGATCAGGCGCTGCCTGACCTGACATACTTTGGCTCGCTGCCCAATGTATTCCGGGAAACGCCTGCGCAGGACGACCTGGAGGCAGTCACCTCCCTTCTCCGGGACACTCTCGAGGGCGCGCTGCAGAGCGTTTTATCCATGCGCGCGCATGAAGGGGAAGCGCTTCGCCGGGATCTGAGCAGCCATGTGGATGCTCTGGAGCGTCTGGTTCAGCAGATGGAGCCGCTGGCAAACGAAGCGCCGGCCCAATATCGGGAACAGCTGACCGCCCGGATCGCCCAGCTCAACATTGAGCTCGATCCCGATCGGCTTGCCCAGGAGGTCGCGCTGTTTGCCGATAAGACGGCGGTCGATGAAGAGCTTTCCCGCCTGACCTCGCACATCGCGCAGGCCCGAGCGTTGTTTAACAGCAATGAACCATCCGGAAAAAAGCTCGACTTTCTGATCCAGGAAATGAATCGGGAATGCAACACCGTCGCCTCCAAATCCGCCTCTCTGGCGTTGACCGACCTGGCGATGTCCGCCAAGAATGAGGTGGAAAAGCTGCGCGAACAGATTCAGAACGTGGAGTGATCGGGCCATGCGGATGATCAATGTCGGTTTTGGCAATATGCTGACGGCTTCGCGCGTCGTCGCGATCGTAAGTCCCGATTCCGCCCCCGTCAAGCGCATGATCCAGGAGGCCAGGGAAAACGGCCGCCTGGTCGACAGTACCGCCGGACGACGGACGCGCGCCGTTATCCAGATGGACAGCGGACACGTCGTTCTGTCCGCCCTGCAGCCGGAGACGCTGGCCAACCGGCTCACCGCCGAGCAGCAGGAGGAAGGAGATTCATCAAAATGATCCAAAAGCAGGATGGCATGCTGCTCGTGGTATCCGGCCCCTCGGGAGCCGGGAAAGGCACGCTGGCCGGCAGGCTGCTCCGGGAGGATCCGAGCTTCCAATTCTCCGTCAGCGTCACCACGCGGGAACCTCGAGAGGGCGAAGTGGACGGGGTGCACTATTACTTTATCAGTGAAGCGCGCTACGACGAGCTGCTCGCCCAGGACGCTTTCCTGGAGCACGCTACCGTACATGGGCACCGCTACGGCACGCTCAAATCCGAAGTGCAGCGGCGCATGGACCAGGGGATCAATGTGCTGCTGGATATCGATACCCAGGGCGCCCGCTCCGTGCTCGGAAGCCGTCCCGACGCCGTATCCATCTTTATCCTGCCGCCCAGCTTCCACAAATTGCGCGAGCGCCTGGAGGGGCGGCAGACCGACCAGCCCCAGGAAATCGAACGCCGCCTGCATAACGCGCGCGGCGAGGTGCGGCAGCTCGAGCTTTACGGGTATGCCGTCGTCAACGACGACCTGGATACCGCCTATTCTCAATTCCGGACCATCGTGGAGGCTGAAAAGCTGCGCACGGCCCGCCGCCATATCCAAATCGAGGAAGAATAACAGGAGGAATGCTTCATGGCTATCAACAAACCGTCGATCGATGAAATCTGCAAGAAAGTGGACAGCCGGTATACGCTCGTCGTGGAATCCGCCAAGCGCGCCCGCGAATTGATCTCCGGCGCTCAGCCCCTGATCGATCCCAAGGACCGCAAGCCCGTTTCCGTAGCCGTTGAGGAGATCAACCGCGGGCTTTTGATCTACCACCGCAATCTGGAGGACGAGGACAACTGATGGCATCCGTTCAGGTTCAAAAATGCATCGTATTAGGCGTCACGGGCGGCATCGCGGCATATAAGGCATGCGAGGTCGCTTCGCGTCTTGTTAAGGGAGGTTTTTCCGTCTATACGATCATGACGGAAAACGCAACCAAGCTGGTCGCGCCGCTGACCTTCCAGACGCTGACCAAGCACCCGGTCGTCACCGATACCTTCGCCCCGCCGGTCACCTTTGAGGTGGAGCATATCGCCCTGGCGCAGCGGGCCGACCTGTTTCTGATCGCCCCCGCCACCGCCAATATCCTGGCGAAGCTCGCGCACGGGATCGCCGACGACATGCTTTCCACGACCGCATTGGCCACCAGGGCTCCCCTCCTGCTGGCCCCCGCTATGAACACCGGCATGTGGGACAATGCGGCCACGCAGGCCAACGTTCGCCTGCTCAAGGACCGCGGCGCGCGTTTTGTCGGCCCCGAGGGCGGATTGCTGGCCTGCGGCGACAGCGGGATGGGCCGTATGAGCGAGCCTGCGGACATCTTTCAGGCCGCGCAGGAATTGTTGAACGCCCGCAGCGATTTGAGCGGTCTGCGCGTGCTGGTCACTGCCGGGCCGACACGGGAGGCCATGGACCCGGTCCGTTTTTTGACCAACCGCTCCAGCGGGAAAATGGGCTACGCGATCGCCGATGCCGCCAAGCGTCGGGGCGCCGAGGTCACCCTCGTCTCCGGTCCTGTGGCGTTGAGCGCTCCCGCCGGCGTTCAGGTCCTCCCCATCAGCAGCACGGAGGATCTGCTGTCCGTCATGCTGGAGCAGGCGCCCCAGCATGATATCATCATTCAAGCCGCTGCCCCCGCCGATTTTAGGCCCGTTTCTGTGGCGGAAAACAAGATTAAGAAGGGGTCGGACGATACGCTGACCGTTTCGTTCACCCAGACCCCCGACGTTGCCAAGGCCGTCGGCCAACAAAAGCGCAAGGGCCAAACACTAGTCGGCTTTGCGGCGGAAACCGAGCTGGTGCTGGAGCATGCGCTGCAAAAATTGGACGCCAAACGCCTGGACCTGATCGTAGCCAACGATGTGACCCAGCCCGGTGCAGGCTTTGACGTGGATACCAACATCATCACGCTGATCGATCATGCCCGGCAGGAGACCCTGCCGCTGATGAGCAAGCGGGACGCAGCCAACGCCATCCTGGACCGCGTGCTCGCCCTCCGGCAAACGGGAGGCCGCTGATTTGTTCGCCCAGGTCATCGTGGATATCGCCTCCTCCGCTGTGGATCGGGTGTATACGTATCGGATCCCGGAGGGGATAGACCTTTCCCCCGGCTTTCGCGTTTCCGTGCCCTTTGGCTCAAGAACGATCGAGGGATATGTGATCGGGCTGACTGAAACGTCCGATCTGCCCGCCGACCGGGTGAAGGACGTCCTGGGCACGCTCGAGGATTATCCCGCCCTGCTCCCCCAATGCCTTGCCCTGGCCAAGGATATCCAGCAGCGATTCGGCTGCCCGCTGAGCACGGCAATTCGCCTGATGCTGCCCGCTCAAATGCGCGGCAGCCGGGTCAAGGTAAAAACGGAGCCCGTTGCGCAGCTTTGTCTAAGCAGCGAGCAGGCGCAGGCATACCTGGACGCCCTGCCCAAGCGCCAGCTTAGAAAACGCACGCTGATTACCATCCTGATGGACGGCGAAGCGCATACGCTGAAAGACCTTCGCGCGATGGTGCGCGATCCAAGGCCGGCGCTGGAAGAGCTCAGCGCCGATAACGCGGTCCGCATATTTGATCGCGAAACGCTGCGCGCTCCCCTTTTTCATCCGCTCGCGCCCTCCGCCGTTCCGACGCTCACCGAGGAGCAGCGTGACGCGGTCGATGAACTGTGTTCCGGGCTTGAACGCGCCCAGGCCGGGCACGCCGGCCGGAATACAGAGTTCCTCCTGTATGGGGTCACGGGCTCCGGCAAGACGGAGGTATACATGCGATTGGCCGAGCAGGCCCTGAGCCAAGCCCTGGGCGTGATCCTGCTGGTGCCTGAGATCGCCCTGACCTCTCAAATGGTCGACTGGTTCCAAACGCGGTTCGGCAGCGCCGCGGCGGTGCTCCACTCCCGCCTTTCCGCCGGCGAGCGTTTCGACGAGTGGCGGCGGATCCGAAAGGGAGAAGCCCGCCTCGTGATCGGCGCGCGTTCGGCTGTCTTTGCCCCTGTTGATCGTCTCGGAGCGATCATCATCGACGAAGAGCACGAGGCTACGTATTTTTCGGAAACCTTCCCGCAGTATGACGCCCGCCAAATCGCCCATCTGCGCTGCGCAAGGGAAGGCGCCCTGCTGTTGCTGGCCAGCGCCACGCCCAGCATCGCCTCCTTCGCGATGGCCAGGCGCGGGGATTACGCCCTGTTGACGATGAGCCGCCGCGCCAACGGTCGTCCGCTGCCCGATATTACGCTGGTTGATATGCGGCGTGAGCTTTCGCTGGGGAACCGCAGCATTTTTTCCCTGACGCTGCAGAAGGCGCTGAAGGAAACGCTTTCCTCCGGCCAGCAGGCGATCCTGTTTATCAATCGCCGGGGCTATTCCTCCTCCGTCAGCTGCCTGGCCTGTGGGAATACGGTCAAGTGCCGCCAGTGCGACGTTTCCATGGCCTATCATCGCTTCGATCAGCGGCTCCATTGCCATTACTGCGGCGCGTCCGCGCCTTTCCCGAAGGTGTGTCCCGTATGCGGCTCCAACGCGATCAAGACGATCGGCGTCGGCACAGAGCGCGTTGAGGAAGAGGTCAAGCGCCTGTTCCCCAATGTCAGGACCCTGCGGATGGACATGGATACGACCCGCGCCCACAACGCGCACAGCGAGATCGTCAACGCATTCCGCTCGCGTGAAGCCCAGGTGCTGATCGGCACTCAGATGATCGCCAAGGGCCTCGATTTCCCCCAGGTGACGCTGGTGGGGGCCGTGCTCTCCGATCTGTCCCTCAACATGCCCGATTACCGGGCGGCGGAGCGGACCTTTCAATTGCTCGTCCAGGTAGCGGGCCGCGCGGGCCGCGCGCAAATGCCTGGCCAGGTCGTCATCCAGACCTACCAACCCGAACACTACGCGATCGCCGCCTCCGTGAGTCAGGACTACCGCGCCTATTTTGAGGGGGAATTTGCCCGCCGGAGGGCCGACCTTTATCCTCCCTTCACGCTGATCGCGCGCTATCTGATCGAGTCCCCTTCGGGGACGGTCTCGCTGGATACCGCGCTGGCGCTCAAGGAGAAGGTCGTCCAGTATCTGAACGGCAGCTCGCTCAAAAAGCGCCTGCTTTTGATCCGGGCGGATGAATCGCCCATCGCTTTTATTGAAGGCCGCTATCGCGCCCAGGTGCTGATGAAGCTGCTCAACCACCCGGACAGCGATCAAATCCTGAGCCATTTACAGGCCTGGACGGGAGCGACCGACCAGGGCGCCCGGATCACATTGGAAATCAATCCCGCCTCGCTGGCATAGGAAGGAGAACATATCCATGCAAAGGAACATCATCAAGGTAGGCGACGAAGGCCTTCGGAAGGTCTGTAAGCCCATTCAGAAATTCGACCTGCGGCTGTGGCTGCTGCTTCGCGACATGGCCGAAACCATGTATAAGGCCGAGGGCGTCGGTCTCGCCGCTCCCCAGGTCGGGATCCTCCGGCGGGTGGTGGTGATCGACGTCGGCGACGGGCTCGTCGAGCTTGTCAATCCCGAGATCATCGCGACTGAGGGCGAGCAGGCCGGTCCCGAGGGCTGCCTTTCCATCCCTGGCAAGCAGGGCTACGTCGTGCGCCCCAATAAAGTAACCGTGCGCGCGCAAGACCGGAAGGGCAAATTCTTCGAGGTCACCGGCGAGGAGTTTTTCGCGCGCGCCCTCTGTCATGAGATCGATCACCTGGACGGCGTACTGTACATCGATAAGATGGACCACGAGATCACCCAGGACGACGAGGAGAACTGACATGCGCATCGTATTCATGGGCACACCCGAATTCGGCGTTCCTTCGCTGAAGGCGCTGATCGAGGCCGGACACGAGATCGTCGGGGTCTTCTGCCAGCCCGACCGCCCCAAGGGCCGCGGCAATAAAACGGTCATGTGCCCCGTTAAGGAAGAAGCGCTGAAGCACGGCCTCCCCGTGTTTCAGCCGCAGCGCATCCGGCTGGACGGGGCGGAGGCGCTGCGCTCCCTTTCCCCCGATCTGTGCGTGACAGCCGCCTTCGGGCAGATCCTGTCCGAGGAGAATCTGGCCGTTCCCCGGCTGGGAACCGTCAATGTGCACAGCTCTCTGTTGCCCAAATACCGCGGCTCCGCGCCCATCAACTGGGCGATCATCAACGGCGAGACCGTGACCGGTGTCACCACCATGCTGACCGACAAGGGGATGGATACCGGCGACATCCTACTGCAGGAGCGCATTACCATTGATCCCGATATCACCGCAGGCGCGCTGACGGAGCAGCTTGCCCAGGTGGGCGCGCGGCTATTGATCCAAACGATCGGTCTGCTCGAGCAGGGCGCTTGCCCCCGTGCCCGGCAAAATGAAGATGAGATGAGCTATTATCCGATGCTCACCAAGGATCTTGGGCGCATCCGCTTTGACAAAAACGCGCAGGAGATACGCTGCTTGATCCGCGGCGTTGATCCCTGGCCGGGCGCATTCACCATGATCGGCGGCGAGATGTTTAAGCTTTGGGAGGCAGAGGCCCTGCCAACCGGCGGCGAAGGCCATGACCCCGGCGCGATCCTTTGCGCCGACGCTCAGCAAGGGCTTGTCATCGCCTGCGGCGAGGGCACTTGTCTGCGCGTGAACGTGCTGCAGGCTCCGGGCGGCAAACGCATGCGGGCTGTCGATTACCTGCGCGGCCACCAGATTACCGCCACTCATACCGACCCAGCGAAAGAGGAAGCATGAACAGCGAACGCCATAGCTCACAATTTCATCACCGTCCTCCCAGGGACCCACGCAAAGCGGAGCCCCGACGCGCCGCCGATGGCCCCAGCGCCCGTTACGCCGCCCTGTTGGCCCTTGAGGATGTGCTGAATCAGGGCGCGTATATATCCGAAGCGATCGATCGGCAGCTCAAGGCAAACTCCTTTTCGCAGCTCGACCGGCGGTTATGTTCAGCCCTTGTCTATACGACCGTCGAAAACCTGTTGGCGATCGACCATATCATTTCCGCCTTTGTGGAGGAGCTTTCCTCGCTCGAGCCGAGGACGCTGAATGTGCTGCGGCTGGCGGTATGCCAGAAGGCCTTTATGGACCGCATCCCTGACAACGCGATCGCGGATGAGGCAGTCAAGCTGGAACGCAGGATCGGCCTGGAGAAGCTGACCGGCTTTGTAAATGCCGTTGTGCGGAATTATCTGCGCGATCCCGAGCGTGTAAGCTGGCCCGATGAAGCGGCCGACCCGATCGGGTGCCTGTCTCTTCGATATTCCATGCCGCGATGGATTGTGGAAAAGCTGTCCGAGGGATATGGCTTTGAAACGGCCAAGCAAGTGATTCAATACCGCCCGTCAGAGCACGATATCACGCTTCGGCCCAATCTGACCGCGCTGGACGACGCGCAGTTTGAACGGCTGCTCGCCGCCAAGGTTTGGCAATCCCATAAGGGAAAAGTTCCGCATGCCTACCACATCTCCGGCGTTATGGAGATCGCGCGGGACCGGGATTACCTGGCGGGACAATATTCGATCGAAGGGGAAGCAAGCATGCTCTGCGCCCAGCTGACCGGGGTCAGGCCCGGCATGCAGGCGCTGGACTGCTGCGCCGCGCCCGGCGGTAAAACCGCCCTGATGGCGGAGCTCATGCAGGGCACGGGTCGGGTATTTGCCTGGGATGTGCATGAGCATCGCGTAGCGCTGATTCAGGCAATGAAGCGGCGGCTCAGGCTGGACAATGTGCGGCCTGCTGTTCACGACGCCACCAAGCCAAAGACCGATCTTTTCGGCAGCTTTGACGTCGTGCTGCTGGACGCCCCGTGCAGCGGCCTGGGCGTGATCAGCGATAAGCCCGACGTAAAATATCGCGCGACCGCGGAATCCGTTTCCGGCCTGACCACTTTGCAGGCGCAGCTTCTCTCCGTCTGCTCCCAGTACGTCAAAAAGGGAGGCACATTCCTTTATTCTACCTGCTCGATCCTTCCAGAGGAAAATGAAGCGCAGGTGGAAAGCTTCCTGTCAGCCCATCCCGAATTTGCCTTACGGCCATTGCCAGAGTGGGCGCTTAAATTGTATCCCGGAGCGCGCAACCGCTGCGGCCTGCAGCTGCTGGCCGGGATCAACGGGGACGAGGGCTTTTATATCGCCCCGATGGTGCGCAAATGACGACTGAGCTTTTAGGCCTGACCCCCGAGGAATTGCAGACGGAGCTTTCGCCCCTGGGCGAAAAGCCATTTCGGGCCAAGCAGATATTCTCGTGGCTGCAACGGGGCATGCGCTTTTCCGAAATGAGCAACCTGCCCCTGGCCCTTCGGGAAAAGCTGGCCTCCCTATATGTGGATCAGCCTGTTGAAATTCTTGAAAGGCATGTGTCCCAAATGGACGGCACGGTCAAGCTGCTTTATGCCCTGCGGGATCAAAACTGTGTAGAGGGCGTGGTCATGCGCTACCACTACGGGGTAACGCTGTGCCTGTCCACGCAGGTCGGATGCGCGATGGGCTGCGCCTTTTGCGCCAGTACGCTGGACGGCTGCGTGCGCAGCCTGACCGCCGCTGAAATGCTGGGCCAGGTCATGTGCGCCGACCGGATGCTGGCGGAAAGCGGAGAACGCGTCAGCCACATCGTACTGATGGGCAGCGGGGAACCCTTGCAGAATTACGACAATGTCGTTCGCTTCCTGCGCCTCGTTTCCCACCCGGAGGGGAAGAACATCGGGCTGCGCCATATTTCCCTCAGCACCTGCGGCCTGCCCGCCCAGATTCGCCGTCTGGCGGACGAAGGGCTTCCGGTCACCCTGTCCCTTTCCCTGCACGCACCCAACGACAGGATCCGCCAGCGGCTCATGCCGGTCGCCAAGCGCTACACCATCGAAGAGACTCTGGATGCCTGTCGCTACTACCTAAAAAAAATCGGACGAAGGATCATCCTTGAATACGCGCTGATCGACAAGGTCAACGCCGATCAGGCGCATGCGCTCGAGCTTGCGAGGCTGCTGCGCGGGATGCAGTGCCATGTGAACCTGATCCCCCTGAACACCGTCCGGGAACGCAACCTGTTCGGCGTGACGGAAGGCCAGGTCACATCCTTCCTCAACACGCTTACCGCGCAGCATATTTCGGCGACCCGCCGCCGGGAGATGGGCGACGACATCCAGGGCGCCTGCGGCCAGCTCAGGCAGAAGCACCTAAAGGAGCAAACGACATGAAATGGGTTTCCCGAACGCACATCGGCAACGTGCGTTCCAGCAATCAGGATACGCTGATCATCGGCTCAAGCGTCTACGGCGTCGCCGACGGGATGGGCGGCCATCGGGGTGGCGACGTGGCCAGCCATATGGCCGCGACCGAGCTGCTTTCCCTGCTCGGCGACAAAGAGCCCTCTGAAGAAGGGCTACGGGAAGCGGTGAAGCTGGTCAACACCGCTATCTACAACCGCCAGCTGAACGAGCCTGAGCTATCCGGCATGGGCACGACGCTGACCGTCCTTTGGGAAAGTGAAAACGCCCTGTTGCTCGCCCATGTGGGCGACAGTCGAGCTTATCTCCTGCATGAGGGTGCTCTTCGTCAGATTTCGGAGGACCATTCGCTGGTCGGCGAGATGCTGCGCAACGGCGTTTTGAGCAAAGAAGCGGCGGCCCATCATCCCTATAAGAATATGATCACCCGCGCGGTCGGCACCGACCCGCTGGTAGAGGTCGATTGTCTGACGCTGCCCAAGGAACAGGGGGATGTATGGCTGCTCTGTTCAGACGGGCTCAGCAACTACATCCCCGACAGCGAGCTTCAAGAGACCCTGACGCTGCATACCCTCGAGGAGGCGGCAGACCTGCTGCTGCGGGCGGCTCTTGACCGGGGCGGCCAGGATAATATCACGCTGGTGATCGCGGAGGTAGCGCCGTGATCGGAATGGTATTGGACAATCGCTATGAGCTGGTCGAGTTTATCGGTCAGGGCGGCATGGCGCTGGTATACAAGGCGCTGGATCAGCGCACGCATCATTTCGTTGCCGTGAAGATCCTGAAACCGGAATACAACAACGATCAGGAATTCCTGGCCCGCTTTGAACGCGAGGCCACCGCCGCCAGTAAGGTCAGCCACCATAATATCGTGAACCTGTTGGACGTCGGCAATGAAGGAGCCTATCGGTATCTGGTGCTTGAGTATATCGAGGGCCGGACCCTGAAGGAAATCATCGACGAAAAGGGGGCTCTCTCCCCCACGGTTGCCGTGCAGATCACCATCCGCATCCTGTCAGCCCTGCAGCACATGCACAATAACGGGATCATCCATCGGGACATCAAGCCCCAGAATATCCTGATCCATGCCGAGGGCCATGTCAAGGTATCCGACTTTGGGATCGCCCGCATGGCCGACGTTGGTACGATCGGAAAAACCGATATGGTGATGGGCTCTGTCCACTACTTTTCCCCCGAGCAGGCTCAGGGGCAGGACGTTACGGCCGCCAGCGACATATACAGCGTCGGCGTCGTGCTGTACGAAATGCTGACCGGCTCCGTTCCCTTTGACGGAGAAACGCCAGTCGCGATTGCGATGCAGCACCTGCAGGTCGCCCCTCGCACGCCGCATATCCTGAATCCGGACGTTCCCGAGGCCATAGAGGCCGTCGTGCTCAAGGCGCTCGAGAAAAAGCCGACCGACCGCTATCAGCAGGCGCAGGACATGGCGCGCGAGCTCCAGAACGCCCTGACCGCGCCGGCAGTCAAGAAAAGCGGCAGCGACGGCACCACCGAGCATATTCGCCGCCTCGCCGGAAAAGAGCCCCCCCGTGGCCGGAGGAATTTCAGCCTCCGCCATCTGATAGAGCTTGCGCTGATTTTGGTCACAACGGCGCTGATCGTCTTCCTGTCCATCCATATGTATCGGGGCATCGTCAACGCAACCAGCGCCCCTTATGTAGTCGGCGAAACGGAGGACGCCGCCATTCGCATGATCGCGCATGCGGGCCTGTCCGCCGAGGTCACCCGCGCCAGCGATCCCAATCAGGAGGAAGGCACGGTGATCATGCAGTCGCCAGACTATGATACGTCGATGCGCAAGGGGGAGAAGGTATTCATCACAGTCAGCACCGGTCCGGCCGAGCAATTGGCGCCCCAACTGTACGGTATGAATGTGGAGCGGGCCCGCGCCGAAGCGGAAAAATACGGTTTTATCTTGCTGATCTTGCCCACAAAGCTCGTTTCCGAGCGCAGCGTTGACGACGTGCTGGAGCAAAGCCCGGCAGCCGGTGAGCCTCTGTCCTCCGGCGGGATCATCCAGGTATCTTTAAGCGGCGGCAGCGTGATCATCCCCGACCTGACCGGGAAAACGCAGGCCGAGGCGCTGGCATTGACAGAGAAGCTCGGCCTCCAGATCACTGACATTCAAACCATCGAGGTAGAGGATCCCGCCAAGGACAATATCGTAGCGACACAACTGTTCCTGCTTGCGGACGGCACGCCCGCCCGCGTCGGGGATAAGGTGATCGAGGGAACCGGCGGCTCGATCGTCGTCTACACGCTCAAAACCAATTAAGGAGGCGCCGCTTGCAGGAAGGCACGATCATTCGGGGCCGCGGCGGTCTGTATACCGTCCGAAGCCAAGAAGGGCAGGAATATATCCTGCGCGCCAAGAAAAAATTTCGCAGGCTGGGCCTGACCCCGCTGGTGGGCGACAATATCCTCTTCACCCCCGTCACCGGCTCAGACGAGCATGGCTGGGTGGAAGATATTCTGGAGCGGAACAGTGCATTCATCCGCCCGCCTGTCGCCAACGTTTCCCTGATGGCCATCGTCGTCGCCCCAAGGCCGGAGCCCGATTATCTGCTGATCGACCGGCTGCTGGTATTTGTGCAGGAGCAAAAGCTCCGGGCCGAGATCGTCGTGAATAAATGCGATCTGGACGAAACGGCCTTTCAGACGATCCAGGAACAGTATGTCCGGGCGGATGCCCCAATTTACGCCGTCAGCGCCCAAACAGGCCAGGGGCTTCCCGCCCTGGAAAACTCATTCAGCGGGCAAACGGTATGCTTTTGCGGACAATCAGGCGTCGGAAAGAGTACTTTGCTGAACGCCCTG
>JAFUHB010000234.1 GCA_017469085.1 Clostridia bacterium | reverse complement strand
TCGTATGCCGTTTTCCGTGCCCGATTATGTGGAAAAAGCTCTGTCCTCCCTGCGCGAGGCGGGTTATGAGGCCTGCCTGGTCGGCGGCTGTGTTCGGGACGACCTGATGGGCGTTCGGCCCCACGATTACGATGTGGCGACCGACGCCCGGCCGGAGGAGATAAGGCGGGTGTTTTTGGCGCGCGAGCTGATCCTGGACGGCGAAAAGCACGGCACCGTGACCCCGGTGATCGACCGGCATCCCGTCGAAATCACTTCCTTCCGCGCCGATGGGGACTATTTGGACGGTCGGCACCCGGAATCTGTCCGTTTCACCTCCAGCCTGGAGGAGGACCTTGCCCGACGGGATTTCACCGTGAACGCCATGGCCTTTGATCCCGTCAGGGGGCTGACCGATCCCTTCGGTGGACGCGAGGATATCGAAAAGGGCGTGATCCGCTGCGTGGGCGAGCCGGAGGCGCGATTCCGGGAGGACGCGCTGCGAATCCTACGCGCGATGCGCTTTGCCTCCCGCCTGGGCTTTACGATCGAAGCCCAAACCGCCGGGGCCATGCACGACCTCCGCGAACGGCTGCGCCTGATCAGCCGGGAAAGGATCGCCGCCGAGCTGACCGGCGTCCTGACAGGCCGAAACGCCGCCCAGGTGCTCGACGAATTTCACGACGTGCTGTTCGAGGTCGTCCCTGAGCTGTTCCCGCTGTATCACTGCCCGCAAAAAAGCGTATATCATATTTACGATGTCTGGGAGCATACCCTGCATGTAGTGGACCAGATCGCGCCCCGGACCCCGGTCAACGTCTGGAGCGCGCTGCTGCACGACTGCGCCAAGCCTCAAACCCGCGTGCGCGACCGCAAGGGCCAGGACCATTATCCGGCCCACCAGCAGACCGGCGCCCGGCTGGCCGGGGTCATCCTGCGTTCCCTCAAAATGTCCAACGCGCTGACGGAGGACGTGCAGACCCTGATTACCTATCACGACGACGAGCTGACGCCCGAAACCGTGCGGCTGGCCCTCAGCAGGGTGACGCCCCGGCTGTTTGACAGCCTGGCCGCCCTGAGGCGGGCCGACCTGCTGGCCCACGCCCCCCAAATTGCCCTGCGCGCCGCCTCTCTGAACGCCGTGCTCGCCGAGCGCGACCGCGTGCTGCGCGAAGGGCTCTGCTATGACCTGAAGGGCCTCGCCGTCCACGGCGGAGAGCTTTCGGCCCTTGGGTATCACGGGCCTGAGCTTGGGCGGGAATTGGACAGCCTCCTGAACGAGGTGCTGCGCGGCCGCCTGCCCAACGACCGGGAAGCGCTACTCAAAAAAGCCCGTCTGGATCTTCCCGATACTGTCCGGTAACGATCCGTCAGGGCGTGACGTTGATATGGAGGGCAGACTGTTAGGAAACTTCGGTTACCATTCCAGGGTCGCGAAATAATCCTCCGGGGTTTCGGCGCGACGGATCTGGCGATAGCCGCCATCCTCCTGATAGAGGATCTCGGCGGTGCGCAGGCGGCCGTTGTATTGATAGCCCATGGCGAAGGCGTGCGCCCCGGCGTCGTGGATAATCAGCAAATCGCCGATCCGGATGGGCGGCATTTTCCGGTCGATGGCGAACTTGTCGTTGTTTTCGCACAGGCAGCCGGTGATATCGTAGGTTTCGGTGGCGGGGGCGTTTTCCTTCCCGACGACGGAGATCTCGTGATACGCGCCGTACATGGCGGGGCGGATCAGCTGCACGGCGCAGGCGTCCACGCCGATATAATGCTTATAGGTGTTCTTTTCATGCACGGCCCGGGTGACGACAAAGCCGTGCGGACCGGTCACAAAGCGGCCCAGCTCGGTTTTGATGCCGACGCCGCCGGGGCGGGGCTCGCCGAACACACGGACGTAGGCCTTGCGCACGTCCTCGCCGACCTGCAGGATGTCGACCGGCGGAATGTCCCGCGTATAGGGGATGCCGACGCCGCCCGACAGATTGATGAAGCTGAGCGGCAGTCCCGATTGCTTAGCCAGGGCGGAGGCCGTTTTGAACAGGATCTCGGCCAGGGCGGGATAATAGCCGGGGTCGGTCATATTGCTGGCCAGGAAGGCGTGCATCCCAAAGCGCTTCGCGCCGAGGAATTTTAAGCGTGTCAGGCCGGGAAGCAGCTGATCCTTCGTCCAGCCGTACTTGGCCTCGCCGGGATTGCCCATGATGCCGTTCCCGCCGAAGGAAAAGGCCCCGCCGGTGTTCAGACGCACGCACACGGTCTCGGGGATGCCGCCGTGGGCGGCCAGGGTGTCGATATCGCTGACGTCATCCAGATTGACGAAGGCGCCGAGCCGCCGCGCCAGGTCGAATTCCCTGGGCGGCATGGCGTTGGCGCTGAACATGATCTCCGGCCCGGAAAACCCGCAGCGCTCGGCCATGATCAGCTCGGTCTCGCTGGAGCAGTCCACGCCGCAGCCCTCCTCCCGCAGGAGCTTCAGGATCTGCGGGTTGGGCAGGGCCTTGACGGCGAAGTACTCCTTAAAATCAGGCGCCCAGGAAAACGCCCGGTTGATATCCCGCGCGGTCTGGCGGATGCCCCGTTCGTCGTACAGATGGAAGGGGGTGGGAAAGCGCTCCGCCGCGCGGGTGAACACATCGGAAGGAAGGGAAAAATTCGGCATAGGGGATCCTTTCAAAAAGCGCGCGATATTTGTGCCGGCGCGGATGGAGCGCCGGCGCGCGGACCTTCGCCTGATTATAAAAAACCGCCGCTTTATATGCAAGCGGCGGCGGGGGAAAGAACAGGAAGAAAACAAAGAAAGCAGAGCTTGACTTCTTGCCGCCGATTGGTATAATACTCTTGTATCCGCTGGGGGCGTCGCGCCCGATTGGGCCGGCTGAGAAAGTACCCTTGGAACCTGTGTAGGTCATCCTACCGTAGGGAAGCGGCAGGGACGGAGGCTTCCTCCGCACCACATCCGTTTCCCGCGCGCCGTGAGGCCGCGGGTTTTGTATTGGCGGGAGAAAGAGGAGGAAGCCTTATGTTTAGCAAATTTGCCAAGTTCCCCGCATGGGGATGGGCGCTGGTTGGCGTGCTGCTGGTGCTGGGCGTCGCGGTGTACGCCTGGACGCGGAGCCAGAAGGGACGCAAGCTCTGGACGACGCGGATGATGTCGGTCGGGGCGATCTGCATGGCGCTGTCCAGCGTGCTGAGTCTGGTGCGGTTATTCAGGATGCCGATGGGCGGCTCCATTACGCCGGCCAGCATGCTGCCGCTGCTGCTGTTTGCCTATGTGTACGGCGCGGGCCCCGGCGTTTCGCTGGGTCTGCTGTACGGCGTGATGCAGTTCATCCTGGACGGCGGGGAATTCGCTTGGGCCGGCCTGATCCCGAACCTCCTCGATTATCCGCTGGCGTTCGGTATGCTGGGCCTGTGCGGGCTCTTCGGCGCGATGCGGGATACCCGCAAGGGCCTTTTGATCGGCGTGATCGTGGGCTGCGCGGGGCGGTTCCTGTGCTCCTTCCTGTCCGGTTGGGTGTTCTATGGGGAATACGCGCCGGAGGGGATGTCCCCGATCCTGTACGCCGCGGCTTACAACGGCGCGTACATGGGCGTTGAATGCGCGATCTGCATCGCGATCGCCGCGCTGATCGGCGTGCGCCTTGTGCGGGAGCTCAAAAAGGTTGCCTGAGGCGTCAGTCATTGATCGCCGCCCGGCCTCCCTATGGGGGCCGGGAGTTCCTTTTCTATGGAAAACCAAGCCCGATTCGTGATTGACAGGAGCGGGAAAACCGTTATAATTTGAGAGGAATCGTTTGGCGCGCGGAAGGAGGGGATGAAGTCTGCTGTTTTCCAGCCTCACCTTCCTTCTTTATTTTATGCCTGTAGTGGTGCTGCTCCACGCCGTGCTGCCCCAAAGATGGCAAAACCCGTTCCTGCTGCTGGCCAGCCTCGTTTTTTACGCCTGGGGCGACGCGAGGCGGCTGCCGCTGTTTTTGGCGCTCCTGGCGGCCGATTGGGGCATTGGCCTGCTGCTGGATCGCGCCGAGGGCCGCAGGCAAAAGCGGTTCCTGCTTTTTCTTGGCTGTTTGATCAGCTTTGGGGCCCTGCTGTTTTATAAGTACAGCGCGTTTTTATTGGGGATTTTCGGGCTGGCTCCAGCCTTTGTCCGGGGCCTCACGCTGCCCCTGGGCATCAGCTTTTTTACGTTCCAGGCGGCGGGCTATCTGATCGACGTATACCGTGGGGAAACGAAGCCGGAAAAGAGTCTGGTGGCCTTTGGAGCTTTTATTTTCCTGTTCCCGCAGCTGATCGCGGGGCCGATCGTGCGTTACGGCCCGATGCGGGAGGCGCTGCATCGGCGGCGTCGGCCTGACGCGGCGGCGCTGGACGGCGGGATGGCGCTGTTCGCGGTGGGACTGGCGGCCAAGGTGCTGCTGGCCAATCCGCTGGGCGCAATGTACGAGGCTTTGCGCGCTTATCCGGGCGATATGGCCTGCGCCTGGCTATCGCTGGTCGGGTACAGCCTGCAGATATATTTTGATTTTATGGGCTATTCGGTGATGGCGGTGGGCCTGGGCAGGATGCTGGGCTTTTCCTTCCCCCGGAATTTCCGCCATCCGTATGCCGCTGTGTCCGTCACGGATTTCTGGCGGCGCTGGCACATCACGCTGAGCGGATGGTTCCGTGATTATGTGTATATCCCGCTGGGCGGGAACCGCCGGGGAAAAACGCGGACCGTGCTGCATCTCGCGGTCGTCTGGCTGCTGACGGGCCTGTGGCACGGGGCGGATTGGACCTTCGTGCTCTGGGGGCTCTGGTATTTCGTGCTGCTGGCGGCGGAAAAGCTGCTGTTTGGCAAAAGAAAAGCGCCCGCGCCGCTGACCCGCGCGGGCACGCTGATCCTGGTGATGCTGGGGTGGGCGCTGTTTGCCTCCGACGGGCTGGCGGCTTTCCGAGCATACCTGGCCGACCTGTTTTCTTTCCGGGCGGGTCCCCAGGCGCTTTTCTGGCTGCGGGAAAACGCCGCGTTGCTTTTGGTCAGCCTGATGTGCTGCGTGCCGGGCATCGTGGAAGGGCTCAAGCGCTTTTGCCGGGAGCGGGGCTGGGCACGGCTGACCGCGACGGCGGCGCTGCTGATCCTGTCGATTGCGGCGCTGGCCAAGTCCACCTATAATCCGTTTCTGTATTTTCGATTCTGATCGCCGCGCGGGAGGGGAGGGAGCCGCGGAATGAAAAGAGCGCCGGTATTCTGTCTGTGCGTCGCGCTGCTGCTGGCGCTGGCCGCGGCGCAGCTGATTCTGCCCGATCGGGAGGTCAGCCCCCTTGAAAACCGGGTGCTGTCCCAGGCGCCCAAGGTCAGCGCGGACGCCGTGCTGAGCGGCGACTGGGGGGAAGCCCTGGAGCGCTATACGGCGGATCAGCTGCCGCTGCGGGACTCCTTTGTTTCCCTGTACACCCTCATGGAGGGCGCGGCGGGCCGCCGGCTTTCAGGCGGCGTGCTGCTGGGGGCGGACGATAGGCTGTTCGACCGTTCGGACGGCTGGAGCGAGCGCAATGTACGCCAAAACGCGGCGGCGCTGACCGAGCTGGGCGAACAGGCGCAAAAGAAGGTTTGGCTTTTATGCGTGCCCTCCGCCGTCGCCGTGTATCCCGAAGCGCTGCCGGCCCTGGCCCCGGTGGCGGATGAGGAAGCGCTGCTGCGCGCGGCCGGGGAGGAAACGGCGCTGATCGGGCTGCTGCCCCTGCTGCAAAGCCGCAAGGAGGGAGAGGCGCTCTATTACCGGACGGACCATCATTGGACGGCGGCGGGCGCTGATTTTGGATACGAGGCGATCTGCGGAGCGCTGGGCATCAGCCCAAGGGAAGCCGGGACGGCAGACGTTGTGCCTGGGTTTTACGGCAGCTTTTATGCCCGTTATCCGCTGCCCTGGCTATCTGCGGACGAGCTCACATATCAGTTCCCCGCCGGCCTGCGCCTGCTGGCCGACGGGACCGAAAGGGCGCTGGTTGATGAAACGGCCCTGGCCGGGCGGGACAAGTACGCCGCCCTGCTTTCCGGAAACCACGCCCGGCTCGAGCTTTTGAATCCCGATGGGCCGGAGGGCGAGCTGCTGGTGATCAAGGATTCCTACGCGAACGCGCTGCTGCCGCTGCTTGCGCGGCATTACCGGCGGATTGTGGCGGTGGACGCCCGGTATTTTGCGGGCGACATCGTGGAGGAGGCGAAGGCCTTTGACGGGGAGGATATTGTATGCGTATACGGCATGAGCACGCTGGCCACGGGCCGCACGATCGCGCTGCTCGAGGGCTTGTGATCCTGCTGGCGCTGCTGCTGGCAATGGGAGGAGCGGCGGCGGAGGATAGCGGCAGGCTCATGGCTTTCCAGAACCCGGATGCGCCCCTTTCCGTGCCGGGAGCGCATGAGGCCGAGGGGGACGGCTACTTTGCCGACGCCGTGTTCATCGGGGATTCGATGGTGGACGACATGGAGATGTTCGACCTTTTTCCGACGGCGAATTATGTGTGCCGGATCGGGATGAGCCCCTTATCGGTCGGGCGGAAGCAGTTCCGCGTGAAGGACTCGAACGCTCTGGAAACCACCTATGAGCAGGCGGCACGTTATCAGCCGCGCAAGCTTTACGTGCTGCTGGGCTCCAACAGCCTGGACCACAAGACCTCCGACGTCACCCTGCAGGAATACGAAACGATGGCGGACGAGCTGATCGCCGCCTTTCCCGAGGCGCTGATTTACGTGATCAGCCCGCCGCCGCTGACCAAGGCGCGCACCGCCAAGGAGGTGGGCGTGAGCCCGGGGCGCTACCGCAACTTTGAGGCGGGCCTGAGGGCGCTGGCCGAGGAACGCCGCTTTTATTATATCGACCTCTATCACCTGATCGCGGACGAGGAGGGCTATATGCCCGGCCGGCTGTCCGCCGGCGACGGCTATCACCTGAACCGCACCGGCTACACGATGCTGGCCGATTACATCCGAACGCATACCGTTCCGTATCCGGAGGAAAATGAATGAAACGAAGCTTGACCCTCATCCTGTGCATGGCCCTGTGCCTGGCGTTGTCCGGCTGCGCATCCGATAAAAAAGAGGCCGCCGTGGCCTTCAGCTGCGCGGAACTCGCCGACCGGGTCCAGGCCGCCGCGGCCTTCCAGGAGCTGACGGACATGAATGAAAAGTACCTCGAAAAATACCTGATGGTGGAGGCCGCCGACCTGGACGAATGGGTGTTCCGCCGGGACGCGACGCGGGCGACCCCCGAGATGATCCTGGTGGTCAAGGT
The DNA here is from genome assembly GCA_017469085.1 of Clostridia bacterium. Taxonomy (GTDB): domain Bacteria; phylum Bacillota; class Clostridia; order Christensenellales; family Aristaeellaceae; genus UBA4246. The sequence goes on along the minus strand of JAFUHB010000234.1, from coordinate 3,839 downwards.
CAAAGAGGGAGCCGACCTTGCCGCGGTCGAGGGGATGATCCAGGCCTTTCAGGAGGAGCAGCTATTGCAATACCGTGATTACCAGCCCGATCAGGTGTTCAAGCTGGAGAACGCGAAGGCGCTGGAGAACGGGCGCTGCCTGGCGCTGATCGTATCTCCGGACGCCGCGAATACCAACGCGGCCCTGGGCGAAGGATGGGTATAAGGAGGACTTGGCCATGAATGCGGTGCTGTGGCTGGCGGAGTATGCCGTTCGGACGGAGCTGATCAACGAGGCGGATCGGGCCTGGGCCGTCAACGCGATCCTGGATGCGCTGCAGGCGGACGCGCTGCCCGAAGCGGAGGTCGGTGAAAACGCCGAGCTGCACGAGGCGCTGGACGCCCTCCTGGATGACGCGCTGGCCCGCGGCGCGCTGAAGGACGGCGGAATGGTCGCGCGTGACCTGCTGGATACCGAGCTCATGGGGCGGCTCACGCCCCGGCCCGCCTGGGTGATCGATCGTTTTGAGCGGCTTTACGAAGAAGCGCCCGAGCGGGCGACCGATTGGTATTACCGCTTCAGCCAGGACACGAACTATATCCGCCGGGATCGGGTCCGCAAGGACATGAAGTGGAAAACGCCCACCGAGTACGGCGAGCTGGATATCACGATCAACCTGTCCAAGCCGGAGAAGGACCCCAAGGCCATCGCGGCGGCGCGGCTGCTGCCGCAGTCGGCGTACCCGCGCTGCCAGCTTTGCCGGGAAAATGAGGGCTATGCCGGTCGCGTCAATCACCCGGCCCGGCAAAATCACCGGCTCATCCCGCTCAGGATCAACGGCTCGCCCTGGTTCCTGCAATATTCGCCCTATGTCTATTATCATGAGCACTGCATCTGCCTGAACGCGGAGCATACTCCCATGCGCATCGACAGGGCCTGCTTTGAAAAACTGCTGGATTTCGTGCGCCAGTTCCCGCATTATTTCGTGGGCTCCAACGCCGACCTGCCCATCGTGGGCGGGTCCATCCTGGCGCACGACCATTTCCAGGGCGGGCACTATGAATTTCCCATGCAAAAGGCACCGGTGGAAACGGAAGTCGCTTTCCCAGGCTATGAGGACGTTCAGGCCGGGATCGTGCGCTGGCCGATGTCGGTGCTCCGGCTGAACGCCCTGTCGCCGGAGCGGCTGGTAGAGCTGGCCGACCGGATCCTGATCAAATGGCGCGCGTATACGGACGAGGCGGCGATGATTTTCGCCGAAACCGAGGGTGCGCCGCACAACACCATTACGCCCATCGCGCGGCGGCGCGGGGAACGCTATGAGCTCGACCTGGTGTTGCGCAACAACCTGACCACGCCGGAGCATCCCCTGGGGCTCTATCACCCGCACGCCGAGCTGCATCACATCAAAAAGGAAAATATCGGCCTGATCGAGGTCATGGGGCTGGCCGTATTGCCTGCGCGCCTGCGCGAGGAGCTGCAGGCGGTGGCAGATGGACTGGCCGAGGGCCGGGACCTGACGCAGGATGAGCGCACGGCCAAGCACGCCGAATGGGCGGCTTCCTTCGCGTCCCGGTATACGATCACCCGGGAAAACGCCTTTGCCATCGTGCAGCATGAAACGGGCCGCGTGTTCGCCCGTGTATTGGAGCACGCCGGGGTATTCAAGCGGACTGTCGAGGGGCGGGAAGCGTTCCTTAGGTTTATTGAATTCGCCAAGTGTTAATACGAGCCAAGGCTTATTGATTCATGGCGAGTACCTCGCCGAAATAAGCGTTCTTTTGTTCCTTGTCCAGCTTAAAGTAATCGGACAGGTAATTGATCACATATTTATACCGCGCGCGGACGGTCTTTTTGAAGGCGTTGAGCTCATACTTCCAGGTGTCCACGGATTTCGGGCTGGATTTGGGCCAGCGCTTGATCTGCTCCGCCATCAGGGGCTCGAGGGCGGCCTGCCATTCGTCGATCTGGGCGATCAGGTCGTTCTTGTTATACTTTTCCTTGAGCAGCGTGGCGCAGATGGTCAGGAATTTTTCCTTCATATCCGGATTTTTGATCAGGGTGATGAAGGGCTCGTGATAGAACAGCTTGTTGGAGGCGCTGGCCGCCTTCACGAAGTAGCCGAAGGGGGTGCGCTTGGTGTTTTTCATGGCGGCGTCCAGGTCATACAGCACGTATTTCCATTTGCCGCCGGGGAATTTATAAAAGCGCTGATTGCCGATGTCGCCGTTGCCCAGGATCACCTGGAAGGCGACCATGGTGAAATAGTTGTCCACGTCGAAGCGCTCGAGCACGTAATTCAGATACTCCTCCTGCCTTAGATCGTGGTTTTTCATATAACGGATCAGGGAATTCCATTCGCCGATGTCCCCGCGGCTGACCTCTCCGCGCCCCTTGATGATGGTGACGTCGTGGATGGTCTGCTTGTCGGTGATGCCCTCAAAGGCGGCCAGGGAATCCTTATTGATGCGCTCGCGCAGGTTGTACTGTCCCCAGTACTGGCCGTTGATATAGGCTACGCACACCACGCTCTCCTGATAGAAAAGCCCGGTGCCCAGGGCCAGACGGGTGAGCATGGCGTCCTTGAAGCGGGTCTTATAGCTTTCGGTGCCGCCGGCTCGCAGGGTGATCGCCTTGTATTCCGTGTAGCCCTCGCGATTGGGGAAGGGATTGAACTCAAACGAGCTTCCGCCCAGCGCCGAGCGGGCGAACAGGGAGATCGCCTTTTGCGCGTAAGTGCGGGAGGTAGCGCCCGTCACGCGGAAGGAGGCCATCTGGTTGATCTCCTGGTCGTGATCGGCGTTATAATATTCCACGTTGATCGGGTATTCCCAGCTTCTGTAATAGTTGGCGGTCTTGCCGCTGCCGGGCACCAGCAGGCCGGTTTTATCGCTGAACAGGTATTTGTCGTCGGTGGTCAGGGAAACAACGGGGACGCTGCGGTCGACGTTGATAAAGTAGGTCTGGGTGGTCGTTTCGCTGGGCAGCTTGCCCTCCTGGAAGGCGCGGGCGCGCACCACCGTGACGCCATTTTTCAGGCCGGGAAAGGTCTCCCAGGCGGACGAGGTTTCCTCCGGCGTGGAGCCGTCCAGCGTATAGCGGACCGTCGCGCCCTCCTCCGAGTAGGCCCGCGTGCCGGGATCCTGGTCGTAAAACCCGCCGCGCACGGTGAAATCAACAGTGCGGGTGCGCTCGTCGTAGCCGTCCTCCGCGTTTGCCGCGCCTCGGGTGACCCGGCCCAGGAACTGTACGCGGTCCCCGTTGCCCACGCGGCCGTAGGAGATATCGCCGTACTAGGCGGGCAGGACCATTTCGTCGATGGTAGCGCCGCCGGCGTCCTTGAGGGTCAGCGTGCCGCCCTTGCGGGATACGTCGATCGGGGCGTACAGCGCGTTCGCCGTGTCGTTCACAAGGTCCAGGCCGGTCAGGAAGATGATCTGATAGCCGTCTTTTTTGACGCTGGTCCCGGAGGGGATGGTATAGGCCTGCACCTCGCCCTTGCGCTCCCAGATTAGGGTATAGTCCTTCAGGGAAACGGTCTTGTCCCCGGTGTTGTGCAGTTCGACCCATTCGTAGGCTTTCCCCGCCTCAAAGGTGGCGGAGGACAGCACGACCTCGTTGATCTGGATATCGGCCCGACTGCAGGCGGGCAGGGCAAGCAGGTAGAAAAGCAGCGCGGCGTACAACGTTTTTTTCATGATGGCTCCTTGATGCTTGAACCGGGGGGAAGGATCATTTCGGACGGCGGCGGAAACCGGAGGCGATCCGCCGGAGGGCGGCGCGCCGGGTCAGGCGGGCGGCGGGAAGCCGTCTGCGTACCGCGGTCGGGGCGGGAAGGGCCGCGTCCGTGCTCTCCGCC
>JAFUHB010000233.1 GCA_017469085.1 Clostridia bacterium | reverse complement strand
GCCAGGCGGCCGTGTTCTTTTCATCGGCCAGGTCGCTTTTTTTCAGGATCAAAAGATGGGCCTTGTCCCTGCACAGGGCGATCAGATCGGGATTGCGGCTGGCGCGGGGCAACCTCGCGTCGCACAATTCCACGACCACGTCCACACGGGACAGCTGCTCCTTGAGCAGCCGCTTGGCCTTGGCCATGTGTCCCGGATACCAATTGATGTTCACTGCTTCAGCACCCCCCGCCCGGCAAAACAGCGCCGAACCTGCCTGTAATAATACCACGAAAGCTGTAAAAAGCCAATAAACGGACTGTAAACAGTTTGAAACAGTTTGACACCGGGGACGGAACAGGGTAAAATAAAAGTCATCTTTCTGATTCCGGAGGATTTTTTGATGCGCCGACGTCTGTCCCTCTTTCTGCTGGCAGTTCTGCTTTGTTCATTTCCCCTGAACGCGTGGGCGGAGGAGGTCATGACGAAGAAATCCTCGGAGGATGACGAAAAGCCCTATACCGGCCTTCGCGCGGCCTTCCCGGCGGAGGAAAACGAGGCGCAGAAGGTGCTGCTTTCCTTTATCGGCGACGTGACCCTGGGCTGCAACGAGGTGGACCACACCAACGCGCGGTCCCTGGATTCCTATGTGGCGGCCAACGGCATGGAATATCCCTTCGCCCGCGTCCGCTATATCCTGGAGCAGGACGACCTGACCGTGGCCAACATGGAGGGGACGCTGCACAGCGACACCAGCGGGCTGACCGCGAAAACCAAGAAGGCTTACAATTTCCGGGCCGATCCGAGCTTCGTGGAGATTTTGAAGCTGGGCAGCATCGAGGCCGTTTCCATGGGTAACAATCATTCCAGCGACTACGGCGAGCCCGGCTTCACGGAAACCGTCGCGGTGCTGGAGGAAAACGGGATCGGCTGGTTCGGCAATACCGATTACAGCGCGAAGTATTGGGTATACGAGCATGAAAGCGGCGTCAAAATCGGCTTTGTGAACGCCTATGTATCCTTCTGGGGGTACAACAACGGAGAAAATATCCCCGCCATCAACGCGACGATCCAGGCCTGCAAGGACGAGGGCGTCGACGTGCTGATCGCCATGATTCACGCGGGCGTTGAGTATAATACCCGTCACGATTCCAACCAGGAGCGCTTCGCGCAGTTTTTCATCAACCGCGGGGCGGACATCGTGATCGGCAGCCACACCCATCGCCTGCAGGGCGCGGCGCTGCAGGACGGGGTGCCGGTATTCTATTCGCTGGGCAATTTTGTGTTCGGCGGGAATTTCAAGTTCTATAACCCCAAGCGCAACAAATATATCAAGTACACCGCTATCCTGCAGTGCGCGCTTTCCTTCGATGAAAACGGCGATTATCTTGGCTGCCGCTTCAATATCATCCCCTGCCGCCTGGGCGAGGACCGGGAGGTCAACCAATATCAGCCCTTCCCGGCCACCGACGCCGACGCGACAGCAGCTATCAAGGAGCTCCAGTTCGATACCAATAAATACTGGCGCCTGAACGATTGGACGGAGAACATTGGCGCGATGCAGGAATTCATCCCCGCGGTCCAGCGGAAATGACCCCTTGAATCGGACCCGGTTTTGCAATACAATAAGCCTTGGAAAAGCCGGAAAAGGAGGCTCGGTCGATGATATCCGCCAACGAATTTGTCAAGGCGCTTTCCCTGACCGTCCTGGTGCCCGCCAGGAAGGAGGGCTTCAATATATCCTCCGCCGAGCTGAACCGGCCCGGCATGCAGTTTTCGGGCTATTATGAATATTTCGCCTACGAGCGGCCTCAGGTCATCGGCAAGGTGGAAATGGCCTACCTGGATTCTCTGGACGATGACCTGCGCTATGAGCGTTTGCGCAAGTATTTCAGCTATCCGATCCCCTGCATCATCATTTCCCGCGGCATGACGCCGCCCCGTGAAATGGTGCAATTGGCGCAGGAGCACGACGTCCCCATCTACGGCACCAATTGGGTCACGACCCGGCTGTTCGTCAACGCCATTACCTACTTGAACCACGAGCTCGCCCCGCGATCCACCGTGCACGGCGTGCTGGTGGACGTGTACGGCATCGGCGTCATGCTGACGGGGGACAGCGGGGTGGGCAAGAGCGAGGCCGCGCTGGAATTGGTCAAGCGGGGGCACCAGCTGGTGGCCGACGATGTGGTCGATATCCGCAAGGTCAACGATAACCGCCTGACGGGCGAAGCGCCCGAAACCATCCGCCATTTTATGGAGATCCGCGGCATCGGCATCATCGATATCCGCGCCATGTTCGGCGTCGGGGCCGTCCTGATGTCCAAGTCCATCGACATGGTCATCCACCTGGAGCTCTGGGAGGAGAACAAGGTGTACGACCGGCTGGGCCTGAACGAATCCTATACCACGATCATGGGCGTCAAGGTGCCCGAGATCGTGCTGCCGGTACGGCCCGGGCGAAACCTGGCTGTGGTCATCGAGGTGGCGGCCCGCAATCTGAGCCTGAAGAAGCTGGGTTATTCGGCGGCGCACGAGCTGGATCGCCGCCTGAACGATATGATGAATCATAACGCCTGAGGGCAAGGGAGGACGCGCTGTGTACTACATTGGAATCGACCTGGGCGGCACCAACATCAAGGCCGGCGTCGTGGACGAAACAGGCCGGATCCTGACGGAGGCCTATACCAAGACGCTGGCCCGGCGTCCCTATGAGGACATCGTACGGGATATGGGCGCCTGCGTCAACATGGCCATTTCCAGCGCCAAGGTGCCCGTGGAGGGGGTCGCCTCGATCGGTATCGGGATCCCCGGCCTCGCGGACGCCCAGAGCGGGCGGGTGGTGTTCTGCACCAACCTGGGCTGGCACGATATCCCGCTGCGTGAAGAAATGCAAAAATACCTGGATCGTCCCGTGGTGATCGATAACGACGCCACTGTGGCCGGATACGCCGAGAGCATCGCCGGCGTTTCCCAGGGCTGCGATTGCTCGGTGTTTCTGACGCTGGGCACGGGCACCGGCGGGGGCATCGTGATCGGCGGGCGTCCCTGGACGGGGATGCACGGCATCGGCAGCGAGATCGGCCATATGACCCTGGCGGCGGACGGCGTGCCCTGTACCTGCGGCAACGAGGGCTGCGTGGAGCGCTATACCAGCGCGACCGCCATCATCCGCATGGCGCGGGAGCTCTGCCTGACCTATCCCGATTCCATGATGATGCAGCGCGCGGGCGGGGATATCGACCGCATCAACGCCAAAACGGTCATCGACGCGGCCAAGGCGGGGGATCCCGCCGCGACGGAGGCGTTCGACCGGTACTGCCGCTATCTGGCGATGACCATCAACAATATCATCGCCCTGCTGGATCCGGACATGATCGTGCTGGGCGGCGGCGTCAGTCACGCCGGCGAATTCCTGCTGAGAAAGGTGCGCGAAAAGCTTCCGCGCTTCCTGCTGTATAAAAATATGCCCTACGCCCGGCTGGAGCTCGCCCGCCTGGGCAACGACGCCGGCATCATCGGCGCCGCCATGATCGGCAAGCTCGCCGTGGAATTGTAAGTATTGATAAGTATTGAAAGGAATGATCCCCATGGAAGTAACCTCTATCCGCACCCTGTTTCGGGAAACGCCGGCGGACGGCGCGCTGGTCCGGGTATCCGGCTGGGTGCGCACCGTGCGCGACAGCAAGGCCTTCGCCTTTATCGTGCTGAACGACGGTACCTTCTTTAAGGACCTGCAGGTGGTTTGCGACGGCGGCCTCGCAAATTTTGACGAGGTCACGCACATCACCCTGGGCAGCGCCGTGGAGATCGAGGGTCGGCTGGTGCTGACCCCCGAGGCCAAGCAGCCCTTTGAGGTGCAGGCGACGCGCGTTACGGTGATCGGGCTGTGCGCGCCCGATTACCCCCTGCAAAAGAAGCGCCACACCTTTGAATACCTGCGCACCCAGGCGCATCTGCGTCCCCGCACCAACACCTTCAACGCCGTATTCCGCATCCGTTCCCTCGCGGCGCAGGCCATTCACGCCTTCTTTGCCGAGAAGAATTTCGTTTACGTGCATACCCCGCTGATCACCACCAGCGACGCCGAGGGCGCGGGGGAGATGTTCCGCGTGACGACGCTGGACGTCGGCAATCCGCCCCGCACCGAGGACGGCAAGGTGGATTTCAGCCAGGATTTCTTCGGCAAATCCACCAACCTGACCGTATCCGGCCAGCTGAACGTGGAGGCCTTCTGCATGGCCTTCCGCAACGTTTATACCTTCGGCCCCACCTTCCGCGCGGAAAAGAGCTATACGCAGCGCCACGCCGCCGAATTCTGGATGATCGAGCCGGAGATCGCCTTTGCCGACCTGTTTGACGATATGGCGCTGGCGGAGGAAATGATCCGCTACATCATCCGCTATGTGCTTGAAAAAGCGCCGGAGGAGCTGCAGTTCCTGAACAGCTTTGTGGACAAGGGCCTGCTGGAGCGGCTGAATCATGTGGCCGACAGCGAGTTCGCCCGCGTCACCTATACCGACGCTATCGAGATTCTGGCCAAGGCGGACAAGAAGTTTGAATATCCGGTCCGTTGGGGGATGGACCTGCAGACGGAGCATGAGCGCTACCTGGCCGAGGAGCATTTCGGCCGTCCGGTGTGCGTCTACAACTATCCCAAGGATATCAAGGCCTTCTACATGCGTATGAACGACGATCAGAAGACCGTCGCCGCCGTGGACATCCTGGTGCCCGACATCGGCGAATTGGTGGGCGGAAGCCAGCGCGAGGAGCGGCTGGACGTGCTGACCGCACGCATGGCGGAATTGCACATGGACCCCGAGCCCTACGACTGGTATCTGGCGCTCCGCCGCTTCGGCGCGACCCCGCACGCGGGCTTCGGCCTGGGCTTTGAGCGCATGGTTATGTACTTGACCGGCATCCAGAATATCCGCGACGTCCTGCCCTTCCCACGTACTACCGGCAGCGCGGAGTTTTAATAGGAGTTTTAACATTTGAATGCATTTGAATGCGCTGTTACGGGGCCTCGCGGGCGATGCCTGGCGAGGCCCCGACTTTCGCGCACAATCGATCATCGAAAAAGGAGCGCGCAACGTCGATGACAGATATTGGCGGGCAGGTGTCGGCCGCCCGAAAGGCAAAAGGCTGGACGCAGGATGAATTGGCGACGGCGATGAACGTTTCAAGGTCGACCATCGCCAATTGGGAAATTGGGCGGCGGCTGCCCGACGGAGAAACCCTGCTGCGTTTATCCAAGGCGCTCGATCATCGCTTTGAAACGGAGGAAGCGTCGTCTCCGGATGAGGCGGAGCCGCCGGCGGACGCGGGGGAGCCTGCGCCCGCTACGTTTTCCGATGTTGGAATTGCTGGCAATGCAGCGGAACCGTCGGGAAAAGTAAAGCCTAAATCCGATCCGCGCAAAATCATCGCGGTCTGCGCGGCGACGCTGGCCGTAGTTGCCGCTGTCTGCTTCTTGCTGTTTTCCGCGCTGCGCGGCAGGCCCGTTACCGAGGCCAGAGACGCGGACGGCAACGTGTATCGGTTGCGGATTACCAAAGGGTCACGCCCAACGAGGCGGGCAAGGCCTACATTACGATCGATACCGTCACCGAAACCATGCAGGGCGATAACGTGACGTATTGGATGTATACCTTCGTCATGCGGGAGGCTAACGGCATCGATTTTCACATCGACTATCTGGAAAACGTGTGGATCCAGCGAGACGGCGCGCAGCTGTTCGCCTACACGGAGAAGGATTTAGCGCTGGGCGGCGTGGGCCCCGACCTTCCCGCGCTGCAAAAGCTTGAGTTCACGGGCGGCATGCCGATCAATCAGCCGAACATGATCGGCGTCGGCTGCCGATTGACAGGACACGATGCCAACGACGAAGCACTGACCTTCACAGCCTATATTCCCTTTCCCCAATACTGATCCCGATTTTCAGCTCCAAACAGGGGCTTTTTTTATTTCTGAGCTGAGGTATATCCATTTTGAGGAAAAACTTATCCATTTAAAACTTTCAATCAATTTGTTTTACTAAAAGCAAATAATATCAAAGATGTACACTTTACGTTTTGCAGTCACTTTTTCTTTGCTTGTATGCCGTGCCGCTCATGTGCTATAATAGCCATGAAGAAAGGAGACGCAGCCAATATGTGTTCGCAGACTGAAGCCCGCGGCATTATCAACCAGTTAAGCAAAAGCATTGTTGCTTTGTTTCCGCAGGAGCAGCCCGATGTGATTTTGTTCGGCTCTTATGCGCGGAATGAAGCGGTCGACGATTCAGATATTGACGTGTTGTATTTGGTGAATGCGCCGCGCCAGACGATTGCTGAAAAGAATTGGCAAGTAGGTGCTGCTGCTGCTGACCTTTTGATGGAGCATGGCATTGTGGTGTCTCCCATCGTGGAAAACCGCGCTTATTTCCAACGCAACGTGGAAACGCTGCCATTCTTCCGCAATATCCAGCAGGAAGGGGTGCGCATCGGTGCTTGACGATGCTTTGATTGGCCTGTCGCGTTATCGCCTCAACAAAGCGACGGAAATGCTTTCCGCCGCCTTCCGTGATATGCGGAAAGAAGATTATTCCTCTGCTAATAATCGTGCTTATTATTGTATTTTCCACGCGATGCGGGCCGTGCTTGCGCTGGATGGGGAAGATTATAAGAAGCATTCTGCCGTGATTTCTCGCTTCACGTTGAACTATCTGAAAACAGATATCCTGCCCCGCAGCTACGGCGCATTAATTTCCAACGCTTCATTGATCCGCAATCGCAGCGACTACGAAGATTTTTTTATCTGCTCTATTGAAGATACCAAACGCCTGATAGATGGGGCAAGTGAATTTCTGTCAACCGTCAAACGATATCTTGAAAAGCGATATGCGCAAGCATAGGCGAATTGTATATATGCTGCGAAATTGAAGGTAACAGCATGCTTTCGCTATGTTTTTTCCCTGAGTATTGCCATAGAAGCAAGCCTCCAGTTTCTCGAGAACCGGAAGTCTGTTTACCCTTTTTCGCTCCAAAAGTTTATCCACTCGTTTAGTATCACTAAACTTTCGGTATTCTTTTGAGTAATGAAAAAGCCTTGAAACACCGATGTTTCAAGGCTTTTCCGTTTGGTCTGGGTGGAGAGATTTGAACTCTCGGCCTCTTGAACCCCATTCAAGCACGCTACCAAGCTGCGCTACACCCAGTTAAAAACCGTGATTCTTCAAGCATTCTAGCATCCAGCGTGCTTGAATTTCTGCCCGCCAGCGTGCTTGAATCATCAACAACGTGCTAAATTATAGCACGATGACAGGCGACTGTCAATAGTCAAAAAAACCGTCCGATGATCTTTCGGAGCGCTTCTCGACATGGTCAGCCTGTCTTTGTCGGTCCTTCGAGGAGGAGAAACACGTGGCTGATATGACTCGAGGCAGGGCAACCATGCTTTTGATTGTATTGTGAGAGACAGCGGAAAGCGTGAAGGTCACAGCGAATAGCGCAAATCGGATCGTAACTATCGACAAACGGTGTATTCCATGCTATATTTTACATGAAATACACGCTATGGAGGCGGGAAAATGGCGATCCATGAAAAAAGCGCAAAATATGACGTCGTCGTGATCGGGGGCGGACTGGCCGGAATGTGCGCGGCCATTGCCTCCGCGCGCAATGGAGCCAGGACGGCCATCATCCAAAATCGATCCATGTTTGGCGGGAACGCGAGCTCGGAGATCCGGATGCATATCCTGGGCGCGAACTGCCATTCCTCCAAGCCGGATCTGCGGGAAACCGGCATCGTGGAGGAGATCCTGCTGGAGAACAAGCGGCGGAACCCCTATGCGTCGTTTCCCGTGTTTGATTCGATCTTGTGGGAAAAGATTTATACGCAGCAAAACCTGACCGCGTATTTGAATACGAACGTGCATGAAGTCATCATGCGGGATGGCAGCATCCGCGCGGTGCGGGGCATCCAAAATACGACCGAGACGGAGTGGACCGTCGAAGGCAGCATTTTTATCGACGCCACAGGGCACGGCACGGTCGGCGTGCTGGCCGGGGCGGCCAGCAGGACGGGCAGCGAGAGCAAGCATGAGTTTGACGAACCCACCGCGCCGGAAGTGGCAAATGACGATACCATGGGCAATTCGCTGATGTTTATCGCGGTGGACCGCGGGGAACCGGTGCCCTTTGAAAAGCCGGAATGGGCCTATACCTTTACGGAGGAGCAGCTTCGCTACCGCCCCCATACGACCGGCATCACGGCGCATCGGGACGGCGGGGAGATCGTTCAGGCGGAGGAGGGGAAAAACCAGCTGCCGGGCTTTTCATGCGTGGACGCCGGGTATTGGTGGATCGAATTGGGCGGCCAATACGATGATATCATCGAGCAGGCGGAAGAAATCCGCGATGAATTGATGAAATGTGTTTATGGGGTGTGGGATCACTTAAAAAACGGGGGAGATCACGGTGTCGACCATTATGACCTGGATTGGGTGGGCATCGTCCCGGGCTATCGGGAGAGCCGCCGGCTGGAGGGGAAATATATCCTGACGGAAAACGATATTCGGGCCAATCGAAGGTTTGAGGACGCCGTTGCCTACGGCGGGTGGCCGATGGATGTACACGTTCGTGGCGGATTGAGGGATTTTGACGATTATCCGTCTCACGTGTACAATTTTGAAGGATGCTATACGATCCCTTATCGCTGTTTTGTGAGCAAAAATGTAGACAACCTGATGATGGCAGGCCGTGATATCAGCGCGTCAAAAATGGCCTTCAGCTCCACCCGCGTGATGGGCACCTGCGCGGTCGGCGGCCAGGCCGCGGGCACGGCGGCGGCCCTCGCGATCCGGAAGGGCTGCAAGCCGGAGGATGTCGGGCGCTTCCACATCGCGGAGCTGCAGCAGACGCTGCTAAAGCAGGACTGCTATATTCCCGGCTGCCGGAATCAGGACGGGGACGATCTTGCGCGCAGCGCGTCGGTCCGCGCCTCCTCACAAACGCCGGGGTGCGAAGCGGAGCATGTGATCAGCGGCGTTTCACGCAATGAGGACGGACGTATCGGATATTGGGAGTCGGACGATCTTGCCCAGGGCCCGGCGAGCCTGTTCCTGTCGCTGGCCGAGCCGTCCGTCGTGCGGGAGGTCCGCCTGACGTTCGATACGGATTTGGATCACGAGATCCAGCCCTCCACCAACCGGATCGTGCGGGAAAAGCAGGTCAAAGAGCTGCCGCACGAGCTGGTCAAGGATTATACCGTGGCGCTGCTGCGCAATGGAGAGACGGTGGCCGAACGCGCGGTACGGGGAAACGGCCAGCGGCTCAATGTGCTTGCCTTCGACCCGGTCGAGTGCGATGAGGTGCGTGTCACCATTTTCACCACCCACGGGCTGAAAAAAGCGCGCGTTTTTGAGACGCGCGTTTACTGACGCAGGTTGGCGGGCTCTGCAGGAGCTTTTTGCCGCTGTGTCAATCTTTTTCTGAGATATCGATCTTTATGATGGGAACGTCCGGGAGCCCTTGATCCCGCTCCGTTCCCTCCTTCGCCCATGTATAAACCGGAAGCAGCTGGAGGTACAGCGCGTCCGTTTCCGTTGGACTGCCAAGGGTCCAAGCGTCATGCAGATATACAAGCTGATCATCCGTTCCCAGGATTTCGGGCCCGTCGGAGGAACTGCCTGAATCCGCAAAAGCAAGGGAGGATGGATCAACGGCGACGAAACGATATTCCAATAACTGTTCAGCCGCCAGCATGCTTTCTGTGTGGTAATAGAGCTCTACCTGTGTGTCGAGCCTTGTGGGCATCAGAACCACGCGATCCAAGGAGGCCTGGATATCTCCTGCCGCGACGGTCTGATACACATCAATGATCATTTCCCGCACTTCTTCAACGGGAAGATAGAAATCCAGTGTTTTCGTTGTTTCCTCGCCAAACTCCGCGCTCCTGCTATCATCAATGACACTGACTTCCCATTCCACTTCGACCCTGCCGTCCTCCGGCTCCAGAATATTGGCGCTGGTGATGCTGACGAGCGTCGTATCGTTCTCGATCCATTCATCGCCCGAGACGATGGGGTAAGTGCCCTTTTGTTTGGCGTCTACCAGCACGTGGAGGATAGACAGCCCCTTTTGCTTGGCATATTCGCTGAACGTGATCGTGTCGTCAATACCTGCCAGCTCCTTGATGTATTGGCGTGCCGGCGTTACATCCGGATCACAGATGAACCTGTCCGGAAGGAGCATCGTTGTATCGTTTTCCAAGCAGCTGGCTTCTGTCACCAGGATGATCTTACTGCCGGCGGCATAAGCGTCGCGCACATGGAAACGAATGCCTTCGACATCCAATGTCAGATCCTGCTGAAAGCCTGATTCAAAATCATCAGCGACTTTCCCTTCGCTTACGTTTCGGATATAATCGGCAATTTTCCAACCGCTCAGTTGTAAAGCCAAAGCGGTTACGGAGGACAACAATAGTACAATGATCATCACCATCGCGATCGAGAGCTTCTTTTTCACCTTTACTTCTCCTTCGGATGCGGCAATGACCCGCCGTGACAGATAAGGATTGGCCTTTAAGCCGGACATCGTTCGATTCAGGGCAGCCCTGATGCGTTCATCTTCCCTGTTTTCCGTCATGACAGATCACATCCTATCTCCTTCAATTCTTTTTTGAGCCTTTCCTTTGCTCGTTTCAGTCTGCCGCTGACAGCCTGCTGCGAGATTCCTAAGGCTTCAGCTGCCTCGTATGTGGTCAGCCCCTCAAAGCTGCACAGAAGAATGACCTCCCGGAGCTTGACCGGCAATGCCATAACGGCTTCCATGATTTCCTGGTCGCCGTTTTCCATTTGTTCTGTCTGTTCCGGCAAAAGGCTTAGATCGACTCGCCTGTCAACAAACCGGAACCAACGCCCGCGAAGCATATCACGGCAGGCGTTCATGGCGATCCTGAAGATCCAGGTCTTTTCACTGCTGTTTCCCTGAAAAGCGTCAAGATTTTGATAGACCTTGATAAACGTTTCCTGCACCGCGTCCTCGGCGAGATTTCGATCATGCAGAAATGTGAAGCAGACTCTGAGCAGACTGAGCTGATACTTGTCAACGAGTATCTCCAGCTTCTCATCCCTGGTGATTGCCGGGCCCTTGGCCACCACCGTGTTCATCGGCTAACCGCCTCCCTTCACTTGAACAGACGAAAAAAATCCCCAAATGACAACATCGCCTGAAAAAACTTTTTGGGGCGTGGGGAAGTATTTTTCTTGCTTTTGTTTCACCAGGATCATTAAAGGGGCCGTGAGTCAGGCTAAGCCTTTCTTCACGGTCCTTTTCAAGGAAATGCTTTATGGTTGCTGGTAGATGCTCTCCAGGTTAAAGTCCAACGGGGCATGGATGTGAAACTGCATTGCGTTATAGGCGGAGTGGGCGTCGCCGGAACGAATGGCGTCAACGATCCCCTTGTGCTCCTCGATCGTTCTTTGCATACGGCCCTCCTTGGACAGCGAATAACAGGCCAGGCGTTTGATCCAATACATATAATCGCTGAATATATCCATAAAAGCGTCGTTTGCGCTGGAAGAAACCAGAAGATAATGAAAGTTTTTATCTTCTTCTGCAAAAAGCTCGACTTCACAGCCGTCCTCGAAAAGCTGACGCTGCTTTTCGAGTGATTTTTGTAATTCTCGCAGAAGCGGTTTGATGGTCTCGGGAGGCTGCGCAGCCAACTTACTGCAGCAATAACTCTCGATGGCCGACCGAACCTCATAGGTCTCCATGACGTCCTTCTCCGTCATTTTATGCAAAACAAACCCTTTGTTTGGAATGATATCTACCAGGCCCTCCTGATACAGCAGGTGAATAGCATCCCGAACAGGCGTGCGCGAAATCCCGATTTCCTGGGCGATTCCGGTTTCTGAATAGATTTGATTAAAAACCAGCGAGCCGTTTTTGATGTGATCCTTGATATATGTGTATGCCTGCACCTGCAATACCTTGACTTCACGAGTTCGCATAGCTGCACTCCCATCGATCAGAATAATAGCAACATACTACAAAAATGGTTTGTAGTCAAACTGGAATTTCCGAGTGTGCTGTTAGAAACAAGGAAGATATGATGGAGCAGCGTCAAAGCAAGAGCGCAATATCGGGATAGTATGGGGTGGACTGAAAGCGCTTTGATAACAATCTTGCATATTTGATAACAATCTTGCATATAAGAAATGATATATTTTTTTCCCGATTGATCGAGTTTTGTATTGACAGGACAAGAAATCTGTTATATATTTCTTTCAACAGCATACCGGTATACCGGTATTTCACAAGAACGAAGGGAGAACTCAGCTATGGTTGGATTCATCGGATTGGGTATCATGGGCAAACCCATGGCGAAGAACCTCTTGAAGGCTGGCGTCCAGCTGATGGTCAGCGACTTGAATCGGGACGCGGTGGAGGAGGTTGTTGCGGCAGGCGCTCAGGAAGGGGGGGATCGACAGATTGGAGAAGCCTGCGATATTATTATTACTATCCTGCCCAATGGAGCTATTGTACAAAGCGTGCTC
>JAFUHB010000232.1 GCA_017469085.1 Clostridia bacterium | reverse complement strand
GTGATCAATAACCTGCTTGAAAAGGTTGATACGCTGATCATCGGCGGCGGCATGGCCTTCACCTTCCTCAAGGCGAAGGGCTACGGCATCGGCAAGTCCCTGCTCGATGAAAGCAAGATCGACTATTGCAAGGATATGATGGCCAAGGCGGAGGAAAAGGGCGTCAAGCTGCTCCTGCCTGTCGATACCGTCTGCGTCAAGGAATTCCCGAATCCGATCGACGACGCCTCTATCGAGACGGTGGTGACCGACGCCGACAAGATCCCGGACGACATGGAGGGCTGCGACATCGGTCCCAAGTCCCGCGAGCTCTTTGCTGAGGCTGTCAAGGCCGCCAAGACCGTCGTTTGGAACGGCCCCATGGGCGTGGTTGAAAACCCGACCCTGGCTGCCGGCACACTGGCCGTCGCTCAGGCGATGGCGGATAGCGAAGCCGTTACCATCATCGGCGGCGGCGATTCCGCTGCCGCGGTCGAGCAGATGGGCCTTGCCGCCAAGATGACGCATATTTCCACCGGCGGCGGCGCTTCTCTCGAATATCTGGAAGGCAAGGTCCTTCCCGGCGTTGCCTGCCTGGATGAGAAATAATCGTTACTGATTATCGCTTCCCACGAGGCGACACGCTTCGTGGGGAGCTTTCATCATTTCACCGCTTAGAAAGGAATGATTTATCATGCGTACTCCCATTATTGCCGGAAACTGGAAAATGAATAAGACCCCCAAAGAAGCGCGGGAGCTGATCGACGCGCTGAAGCCCCTGGTCAAGGCTGCTAAGGCGACTGTTGTCGTATGCGTTCCCGCCGTCGATATCGCGGAAGCGGCTAAGGCCGTTCGCGGCTCCAACATCAAGGTCGGAGCGCAGAACGTGCATTTCAAGGCCTCCGGCGCTTATACCGGCGAGCTTTCCGCCGATATGATCAAGGCGGCCGGCGCCTCGTATGTGATCATCGGACATTCCGAGCGCCGTCAGTATTTCGGCGAGACGGATGAGACGGTCAATCAGCGCGTGCTGGCGGCCGTTGAAAACGGCCTGATCCCGATCATTTGCGTGGGCGAGAACAAGGCGCAGCGTGAAGCCAATTATACGGACGCGCTGGTCGAATACCAGACCCTGATCGCGCTGACCGGCCTGACGCCTGCCCAGGTGAAAAAGGTCGTGATCGCTTACGAGCCCGTTTGGGCCATCGGCACCGGCCTGACCGCGACGGATGAGCAGGCGAACGAGACGATCGGTGTCATTCGCAAGGCGATCGCCCGGAAATACGGCAAGGGCGTCGCGAACGCTGTTCGCATCCAATATGGCGGTAGCATGAAGCCGGCCAACGTGAAGGGCCTGATGGCGCAGCCTGAGATCGACGGCGGCCTGATCGGCGGCGCTTCCCTGAAGGCCGAGGACTTTGCGCAGATCGTCAATTACGAGGCTTGATCGGATTGATCGTATCCTATTGTAAAAAATGCAATCTCGAAAGCAGCGGGGCAATCTGCCAGAATTGCGGTAAAAAGGCGTCGGTGAACGCCGTCCGCGATGTGTGGCGAACGGTGCGCGTGCCGGTGGCCGATATCGGCGCATGGAAAAACGCCGGAGTCGTTGTACTGGTGACGTGCGTGGTCCTGCTTGCCGTGCTGCTGACGGCGGAGCGCTTGATGAGTACCAGCGCGTCCTTTGCCGCGACGAGCGGTTCGCTGATCGCGGCGGTGATTTTGGCCTTGCTGATCGGCATCGCTCTGGTTTTTGGGCTCTTGGCGCTCCAGGGCCGCGAGGAGGTACGGTATTCCCTGAATATGGAGGGGGCCTGCATGCAGACCTGGTATCGCGCTTCCCGCTTGCGGGCCTGGGCGCGGCTCCAGCACGTGGACATGGGCAATACTGTTGCGGCGGCCGACGGCGTTCGCTATTTTATGGCGGACGAGCGGCGGATGGCCTGGCAGGATGTCAATGAGATCAAGTACTCTCCGTCCACGGGCACCATCAGGCTGTATCATACTCCACATCTCGCGCCATTTGTGCTGCGGCTCCCGCCGGAGGAATATGATACGGCGGAGGCGATCGTCAAAAAATATACCAAGCGTCGCGCTTGAAGCATCGGAAACGTCCCGGGTGATGAGCCTGGGACGTTTTTAGATCATGAGTTAGTCCGGACAATTCGGAGGAACATTTGAAAAAGAACGGTAATATTTCCGAACGATTTTATTTGAAAGAGCGCATATTTACCAAAAACGAAAAAAACCTTATCAAAAGGAGAAAAAAAGAGTTGACAGAGAGGGGAGGGAGTGATAGAATAGCCAAGCGCCGTTGAGGGAGGGGCCAAGGT